>CACMJW010000005.1 GCA_902614125.1 uncultured Pelagibacteraceae bacterium
AAAGTAAAATCATGAAAACAAATGAATTCATTATCTTTTGTTGCATGAATATCTGTTTCAATGCCATAACCCTTTTTAAAAGATTGCTCAAAAGATTTAAGAAGATTTTCGTGATATTTTTTACTGACTATTCCTCTATGAATTAAATGCATAAATTGAACATAAAGAATTTATATTTCATGACCTCTTTTCTCAGGCTCATTATCTACCAATTCTTCTGGAAATCCCTCCGCTCTAAAGTTTATTTGATTTATATCTTCCATTCTCTTCACAATCATAGATGACCAAGCTCTAGAACCATATTTTTTTTGCCCATCTTTAAATATATCAACTATCTTTGGAGAAATTTCTAAAGGAGCATTTAGTTTTTTTGCTAACTCATCAAATAAACCTGTATCCTTTAAAACAAGATCCATTGTAAAATTTATATTATAGGAGCCGTTTAAAATTACCTGGCTTTCAGTTTCATGAACAAAAGAATTGCCAGATGAAACTGCTATACCTTTATATGCTTTTGTTAAATCTAAATTTGATTTTTTAGCAACAGTCCACGCCTCACCTAACGCAACCAAATGGACAGATGCCAAATAATTTGTAATTACTTTTAAAACAGATGCACTGCCTAGTTCGCCGGTATGTAAAATTTTTCTACCCATTACAGTTAAGGCAGGTAATATTTTATTAAAAGCTTCTCTTTCTCCCCCAACAAATATTGCAATATTTCCAGTTGCTGCTCTATGACATCCACCACTCACAGGACCATCTAAAGGAATAGCCTTTTTCTCAATTACTTTTTGTCCTAATCTTTTTACTTCAGCCTCATCAGTGGTGCTCATTTCTAGCCAAATTTTATTTTCATATAATCCATTTAAAATCCCATCACTTCCTTCCATAACTTCTGAGCATATTTCTGGTGATGGCAAACAAGTTATAATTAAATCAACTTTTTCTGCTAGTTCTTTAGCGGTATTTGCAATTTTAGCTCCTTGTTCAACAAAAGGTTTCGTTAAATTTTCATCCAAATCTCTAACTGTTAAATCAAATTTATTTCTTAACAAACTTCCAGCAAGTTTCCCCCCAACATTTCCTAAACCTATAAAACCTACCTTCATAATTAAACCTCACCTTTCTTTTTATATAAAATCATTATTACTCCAAAAATTATTACAGTTCCGCCTATAAATAGTTCTGTTGTTGGCTTTTCACCAAGCAGAAAAATTGCTGCAAGCAAACCAGTTGGTGGAATACCCATAGTTACAATTGGAAGAACTTTGTACAACGGATTATTTTTTAATACGTAATAGAAGCAACCATAAGTTACTGGTTGCATGATAAAACCAATATAAAATGCAATTATCCAATGATTAAATTTAGCTGTTGTTAAATGATCGATTGTTTTCCCTTCAATTATTGTTGATAAAAAAATTAAAGTCGGGCCAGAAAATAATGCAAGCCAGGCAACTAATGCTAATGGATTAATTTCTTTACTTAACGGTTTGACAATAACTTGACCCAATGCCCATATTGCTGAACCTAAAATTGTTAATCCTATACCAAAATATTTTCCATCTAGATTTGGAGATCCTGTTAAAATGTAAACCCCAATAAACGCAATTCCAATTCCAACTATTGCTCTAACAGTTGGTTTTTCTTTGAGCATAAAATAAGCAAAAATAACACCAAATGGGACTTCTGTTTGAACCAACAGCACAGCAGCAGATGCATCAATAAAATTAAGACCAGTATAAGTGATACTGTATTGCAAAGTATTAGCGATAAAAGAAGCTATAAATATTTTTTTTAAATATCCTTTTGGTATTGGAAACCACCAAATTAAAATCGAAGCTGCAAATATAAATCTTATTCCCATTAATAATATTGGGGGAAAAGATTCAAATGCTGGTTTAGCAATTACAAAACCAAAGCCTAAAAAAATTGGTACTAGAGATGCAACTAGAGTATCTTTTAAATTCATAGAGTTTTTTAATATTAATGATAATTAAAGAACTTATGGTATATTCACCTTTTAAAATATGAATTCAACAAAAATAGAACCAAAGTACATTACCAAATCAAACCCAAGAGTTGGTCTAATTGCACTCGCAAGTGATTTTATGATTGAGAGAGATTTCATAAATGTAATTAAAGATCGAGAAATTGATTTCTTTGTTAATCGTATTGAATGTTACAATCCACTTACAAAAGAAAATCTAATTAAAATGTCTAATAAAGTAACCGAGGTTACAAAGGATATTTTACCTGAACAAGATATCGATTGTGTAGTTTATGGGTGCACTTCTGGCACTATTGCAGCAGGGTACAATTCTATAAAGCAAAAGGTAAAGGCTGCAAAACCAATGGCTGAGGTTACAACACCTAGCACTGCAGCTATTAAAGCATTAAAAAAATTAAATATTAAAAAACTTTGTATTTTTACACCTTATAGCAAAAAACTTAACAATGAAGTTGTGGAATATTTTAAATCTGAAGGATTTGAAATTACTTCAAACTCTTATTTTGATATTGAAGCAGATTATGACATAGGCAAAGTTGATCAAAATTATCTCTATGATGTTTTATCTAAATTAGATCTTAATGGAGCAGATGCATTATTTGTGTCTTGCACCGCTTTACCTGTTTTACCAATAATTGATAAATTAGAAAAAAATTTACAAACTACTGTGTTATCAAGCAACCAGGCTTTGATTTGGGACACCTTAGTTCAAATCAAAAAAAATAATTCAGTAGAGGGGTTTGGAAAATTATTTCAAACTAATTAGATGCTCTTTTCAAAAGAAGAATACAAACAAAGATTAGATAAAGTTAAAAAGACGATGCAAGAAAAAGGTATCGATCTTTTAATTTCTCATGACACTAATAATATGAATTATTTAACAGGTTATGATGCTTGGTCTTTTTACTATGCTCAATGTGCAATCGTACATATAGATGAAGAAGAACCTCTGTGTTTTGTTAGAGCCCAGGATGCTGGAGGAGCTTACATAAAAACATATTTAAAAAATGAAAGTGTATTAGTGTATGATGAAAATTATATTCATAAATGGCCAAAACATCCATACGATTATTTAGTAGAAATAATTAAAGAGAAAAATTGGGATAAACTTTCAATTGGAGTTGAAATGGATGCCCATTATTTCACAGCGTTCTGTTATGAAAAATTAAAACAAGGATTACCCAACGCTAAAATTAAAGACAGCGATAGATTAGTAAATTGGGCAAGGTTAGTAAAATCTGATACTGAAATTAATTTTATGAAATCGGCTGCTAAAATTTCAGAACTCGGCATGAAAACAGCAATGGAAGTTATAAAACCAGGAGTAAGGCAATGTGATGCTGTTGGTGAAATACAAAAAACTTTATTTTACGGAACAGAGGAGTTTGGCGGTGAATATTCAAGTATTGCAACTTTACTTCCAACTGGAAAAGGAACCTCAGCTTCACATTTGACTGCAACTCAAGATAAATTTGTAGAAGGAGAAGCAACAATCGTTGAATTATCTGGTGTTTATAAAAGATACCATGCTCCAATGGCCAGAACCGTGTTACTTGGAAAACCTAATCAATTAAAAATTGATACAATGAATAAAACAATAGAGGCGTTGAATGCAGGTATTAGTGTTATCAAACCAGGAAACACTGCAGATGATGTTGCACAAGAATTTTGGAAAGTATTAGATAAATATGGAATAGAGAAAAAATCTAGGACTGGTTACTCAATTGGAATTGGTTATCCACCTGATTGGGGAGAACATACTTTAAATATATACAAAGGTGATATGACAGTTCTTGAACCTAATGTTTGTTTTCACATGATTGCTGTAATGCAGTTTGGAGATTGGGGAGTTGAAGCATCGGAGTCTATAAGAGTTACGGAGAATGGTTATGAATTATTCTGCAATTTTCCAAAAGAACTACATATAAAGAGTTAATTAGCTATTGAAAATCATACCTACAAGTGTTTTAAATCCTGCTCATGTCTAAAAACCAAGAATTCGTTAAGTTCGATAAAGTAGATAAAAGTTACGATGGTAAAGTTTTAGTTGTTAAAGATCTTAATTTAGATATTGCTGAAGGAGAATTTATTACGATGCTTGGACCTTCTGGTTCAGGTAAAACTACATGTCTGATGATGTTAGCAGGATTTGAAACTCCAACTAACGGTGAAATTTATTTAGACGCTAATCCAATTTCTAATATTCCTCCACATAAAAGAGGTATAGGAATGGTATTTCAAAATTATGCATTGTTTCCGCATATGACGGTTTATGAAAATTTAGCATTCCCACTAAAGGTTAGAAAAATTTCTAAAGACGATATAGATAAAAAAGTTGATAAAGCTTTATCAATGGTTTCGCTATCTGGATTTGAAAATAGAATGCCTGCACAGCTTTCAGGAGGTCAGCAACAAAGAGTTGCTGTTGCAAGAGCATTAGTTTTTGATCCAGCTGTTGTTTTAATGGATGAACCATTAGGTGCGTTAGATAAAAATTTAAGAGAAAGTATGCAATATGAAATTAAGCATATTCACGAAAGTATAGGTGTAACAGTTGTATATGTTACACATGATCAAAGTGAAGCTTTAACAATGTCAAATCGAATTGCAGTTTTTAATGACGGAAAAGTTCAGCAATTATCATCACCAGATAAATTATATGAAGAACCAGTAAATTCGTTTGTTGCAGAATTTATAGGAGAAAACAATACATTTGGTGGAGAAGTCGTCGATCTATCAAATGGTTCATGTAAAGTAAAATTAAGCCATGGAGAAATACTTGCAAATCCAATTTCAGTAAAATCAAAAGGAGATAGAACCACAGTTTCAATAAGACCAGAGAGAGCTTTAATAAATCCTGAAAATAAAATGGATAATAATCATGCTGGAACAATTGAAGAAGTAATTTATCATGGAGACCACACAAGAGTAAGGTTAAATTTATTAGGCAATTCTGAATTTATTTTAAAAGTTCCAAACAGTTCAAAAAATTTAGATATTAAACTTGGCAATAAAATTAATATTGGCTGGAATAGCCAAGACGCTAGAGCATTAGATCCAAAATAACTTTCACTTTATATATATTGTAAAAATGAGCTGTTGACTTCATCAGCCCTATTTGTTGTACTTTTGGTTATATAAATTAATTTATATTAACGTTTAAACGGAGGAAAAATGAAAAAACTTAGTAAATTATTACTTGCACTTTCTTTTGTTCTTTCAGTAACTACATCATCATACGCAGTAACAGTTGCGTCTTGGGGTGGAGCTTATACTGAGTCTCAAAAGTTAGGGTATGGTGATCCTACTGCTAAAAAATTGGGTATTGATATCAACTGGGTAGACTACTCAGGTGGATTATCAGAAATTAAAGCTCAAAAAGAAGCAGGAGCAATTACTTGGGATATTATAGACTTATTTGCATTCGATACTATTAACGGATGTGACGAAGGTTTATTTGTTGAATTTGATTTTGACAAAGACTTCCCAGCTGCTCCAGATGGAACACCTGCAAGTGAAGATTTCTTCACAGGCATGCCTAGTAAATGTGCTGTAGGAAATATTTTATATTCATGGAACTATGCTTATAACACAGAAAATGTTAAAGGTACTCCAAAGACTATTAAAGATTTCTTTAACACTAAAAAATTCCCAGGCAAAAGAGCTATCTACAAAAGCGCTTTAACAAACTTAGAGATCGCTTTAGCTGCAGATGGTGTAAAAATGGGTAAAGGTGGAGAACTAATATACAAAAGACTTGAGCAAGATGGTGGAGTTGAAAGAGCAATGAATAAGATCAAAAAACTTTGCACAGATCCAAATGGAGGATGTGTATTTTGGTCTGCAGGTGCTCAACCACCAGAATTGTTAGTTTCAGGTGAAGTTGTAATGGCAACTGGCTGGAATGGAAGATTCTTTAATGCAGAGATAGGTGAAGGTGCACCGATTAAACAAGTATGGGATGGTCAAGGTCTTGACTATGAGTATTTCGCACTTGTTAAAGGTGGTCCAGATGAAGCGAATGCTAAGAAAGCTTTAGCAATGATGACTAACACTGAAATGTTAGCTGGAAGTGCTAAGTATATTGCATATGCACCTTGGAGAAAATCTTCTCTAGATATCATTAAAGCAGGTGAGCCTTGGTACAAAGATGGTAAAACAGAAATGATGCCTCAAATGCCTACAGCTCCTGCTAATACTAAAAACTACTTCCTAGTTGACCCATTCTATTGGGCTGATAACGGCACTGAGATTGGTGAAAAATGGGAAGCAATGAAAGCAACTTTAAATTAAAAATTTAATTTAAAGAAAAATAAGATATATATTTAAGGGCGGTTTAATAGCCGCCCTTTTTTTATGAGCAGCGAAACACAACAGATTTTAACGACTGATGGTATTCCTCTTTCAGTAAGTTTGAAAAAAGCTGAAAGAAAAAATAAAATAAAAGCTTTTTTACTAGTCGTACCATTATTACTATTTTTAATTATTACTTACATCCTTCCCATTGGCGATATGTTTATGAGAAGCATAGACGATAAGATGGTAACAAACATGTTACCTAAAACATTTACTGCTATGGAAAAATGGGATGGTAAAGAAATGCCCCCAGAGGAGGTTTTCGCAGGATTTTATTCAGACTTTAAAATCTTAGTTCAGAATAAAGAACACGGAAAGTTAGCCCAAAGATTAAATAAAGAAAAAAATGGATTTAATTCGATTATTAAAAAACTATTTAGACAAGTTCAAAGAAACAAAATTGACGAGGGGCAAAGTATTAAAGAACAAATAATGAAAGTTCACAAAAGATGGAGAGATGTTGAATATTGGCAGGCGATAAAAAGAACAGCACCACCTTACACAACTGCAAAATATCTGAAAGGAATGGATATGTATTATGGTCCTGATGGAAATATCATGCAGGTTGAGGAGGACAGAAGAATACATAGAATTTTATGGTTAAGGACTTTAGAAATTGCTTTCTTTGTTACTTTATTCAGTTTTTTAATGGGCTATCCAATTGCACATTTGCTTGCAACATTGCCCATGAAGTACAGCAACCTTTTAATGATTTGTGTATTGTTGCCGTTCTGGACTTCATTACTAGTAAGAACTGCAAGTTGGATGATTTTATTGCAACAGCAGGGGATAGTTAATGATTTCTTTGTAATGATAGGACTTGTTGCAGACGATAACAGGCCGGAGATGATGTATAATAAAGTAGGCACCTACGTTGCAATGACCCAGATTTTATTGCCATTTATGGTACTTCCTCTTTATAGCGTTATGAAAACAATTTCACCAAGCTTAATGAGAGCTGGTAAATCTTTAGGTGGAACTCCGTTCGTTGCTTTTTGGAAAATATACTTTCCATTAACTATTCCAGGAATTGGAGCAGGTTGCTTGTTAGTATTTATTCTTGCAATTGGGTATTACATAACTCCCGCATTAGTTGGAGGAGCCTCTGGAACATTGATTAGTAACCAAATTGCTTATCACATGAAGACAACATTAGATTGGAGTTTTGCATCTGCAATGGGACTAATGTTGCTAACAGGAGTTTTAGTTGTTTACTGGATTTATAATAAATTAGTTGGAGTTGATAATATTAAATTAGGATAATTATGGCTTTACCAAAGTACACAGAAACACGTTATAGAGTTTGGCATTATTCTTATTTGTTTATTTGTGCGTGTGTTTTTATATTTTTAATAGCACCATTATTTGTAATTTTTCCATTATCTTTTAATGCAGAAGAATTTTTAGTTTTCTCTGAAGGTATGAAAAATTTGGACCCAGATGCATTTTCATTAAGATGGTATAAAGACATGATCTACGGAACTAAAAACCCATGGGGTCTAGCTGCAAAAAATAGTTTCATCATTGCAATTTTTGCAACTATAGGATCAATCATATTAGGAACTCTCGCTGCTTTAGGTTTAAGCAGTAGATACATGCCTTATAAAGGAATTATCATGGCAACTTTAATTTCACCAATGATCGTTCCACTAATTATTTCTGGTGTTGCAATATTTTTCTTTATGGCAAAAGCTGGATTAGCTGCAACACATACAGGAATAGTGCTCGCACATATTATTTTGGGAACACCATTTGTAGTAATAACAGTTACGGCAACTCTTACTGGTTTTGATCATAGTGTTACAAGGGCAGCCTCGAGTCTTGGAAGCAATCCTGTAAATACTTTTATGAAAATTACACTTCCATTAATTTTACCAGGTGTAATTTCAGGTGGATTATTTGCATTTGTTACATCATTTGATGAGGTGGTGGTTGTATTGTTCCTTGCGGGTTTAGAAAATACCACAATTCCAATACAGATGTGGACTGGTCTAAGAGAACAATTAAGTCCAACGATTTTAGCGGTTGCAACATGTTTAATTGTATTATCAACTTTAATTCTTGTAAGTGCTGAACTTTTAAGACGACGATCTGAAAGATTAAGAGGAATTAACAGATAAAATTTTAATTAGTCTTTTCCGACTAATTTTTCATAACTTGAAGATAAATCTAAAATTAGATCACAAACTTCAAACTTATAATCTTGAATACTTGCAATAGGAGTTATTTCAGCTGCTGTACCAGTAATAAAACATCCAGTAAAATTTTGTAATTCATCTGGTGAAATTTTTCTCTCATTAACTTTTATATTTTTAGACTTTGCAATTTCAATTACTGTTTTTCTTGTAATACCATCTAAAAACGAGTCTGGTATTGGAGTATTTAATTCATTGTTTTTATCTTTAAAAAAAACATTTGCACTTGTTGCTTCTGCAATATTTCCTTCATGATCGAGCATCAAAGAGTCTGTAAAACCTTTTTTTTCAGCCTCATGTTTGGACAATGTACAAATCATGTACAAACCTGCAGCTTTACTGTTCCAAGGAGATGAATTTTGTGGAGGTCTTTGCCATCTAGAAATATTTAACTTTATGCCTTTTTTCTTTAATTCTGGATCAAAATAGGCTGGCCAATCCCATATTGCTATTGCAACGTTTATCTTTGTTTTTTGTGCAGAAACACCCATCATCTCACTTCCTCTCCAAATAAAAGGTCTAATGTATCCATTTACTATACCTTGGTTTTCTACAAGTTCCTTTGTTGCAATATTCATCTCATCTTCTGAATAGGGAACGTTCATGTCCATGATATTTGCTGAGTGAAACAATCTTTTTGTGTGTTCCTCTAATTTAAATATTTTTTTATTATAAATTCGAATACCTTCAAAAACTAAACTTGCGTAATGCATTCCATGACTAATGACATGCACTTTGGTATCTTGCCATTCAACAAGTTCACCATTAAACCAAATTTTTCCAGATCGTTTATCAAATGGGATATGTTCCATTAATGTTACTGAACAGTTTCTATGATAGTAGCAATGCCCATACCCAATCCTATACATTGGGTAGATAATGCGTATTTTTTATTTTCTCTGATCAACAGCTCAGATGCTTTACCTGTAATTCTTGATCCAGTTGCACCCAAGGGGTGACCTAAAGCAAGAGCACCACCATCTAAGTTTACTTTTTTAAGATCTATTCCTAAATCTTTTACACATGCAATTGATTGAGATGCGAAAGCTTCATTAATCTCGACAATATCTATTTTATCAATTGTTAAGTTTGCTCTTTGTAAAGCTTTTTTAGATGCACCAATTGGACCTAACCCCATATAATCTGGCTTACAACCTTCAACAGCAGTAGATACAATTCTACCTAAAATTTTTAAATTTTTTTCTTTTGCGTAATTTTCTTCACATATTAAAACTGCAGATGCTCCATCTGTAAGTGGTGAAGAGGTTGCAGCTGTTACTGTGCCTTCTTGATCAAAAGCTAGTTTTAATCCGTCTAATTTTTCTTGTGTGCTGTTCGGTCTTATATTTCCATCAACATCACAATCACCAATTGGAACAATTTCATTTTTAAACTTTCCGCTTGATTGAGCTTCATGTGCTTTTGCATGACTTTGAATTGCAAACTCTTGTTGTTCTTTTCTTGAAATATTATATTTTTTCGCAACATTTTCAGCAGTTGTACCCATTGAAAAATAAACATTAGGATTATCTTTGCCGTCATACGGATACGGTAAAGAGTCAAAACCAGTATTTACTCTAGTCATGCTTTCAACGCCTCCACAAATAAAAACTTTTCCTGAACCCATTGCAATCTTTCCAGCAGCAATGTGAATTGCTTCCATCGAGGATCCACACCATCTGTCTACAGTCATACCAGATGTTTGAATTTTCATATCTGTTAGAAACGTAACTAATTTTCCAATATTAAAACATTGTTCACCTACTTGAAATGCACAACCAATTACAATATCTTCAATATCTTCTTTATTAATATTTGATTTGGTAACGAGACTTTTTACAACTTCTGCAAGCATGTTAACTGGCTTTACATCTATAAGTGCACCTTTTCTCGCCATTGTAAAAGGGGATCTTGAGTAACCTGCGATAACTGCTTTAAACATTTTTTTAAGTAAATTTTTATATATTTTTATTGAGGAAATGGCAAAGTGGTAATAGTTCCACTCTTTCTTTCTCCATTTAACATTTGGACAATAATATTTTCACCAATCTCCCAATAGTCTTTTAAAATCATGGATAAACCAATGTTCTTTTTTATTCTAGGAGAGTAGATACCAGAAGTTATTTGTCCAATTTTTTTATTTGCATTAGACAAAACTGGTAATGGTTGACCAATTCCAGTTAAAGGCTCTCCATCAAATAATATTCCTCTAATTTTTTGCTTAACCCCATTTTTTTGAATTTTTTGCAGTGCTTCTTTTCCAATAAAATCATGATCATCGTCAGTTTTGCAATATTTATCTAAATTACATTCAAGAGGATTGTTTTCACTGGTGAAATCATTTCCATAAGACATTAGTCCTCCTTCAATTCTATCAATCAAGTTAGGACAACCAGGTGATATATTATATTTTTGACCAGCTTGCCATAAGGTCTTCCAAAGTTCCTCACCCATTTCAACACTATTAAAATGCTTATCATGAGTTTTAAAATATATTTCAAATCCATCTTGTTTACTGTAACCGGATCTTGCAATGATTTGTTTTGTTCCCATAAAATCCATAACTCTGTAATTAAAAAACTTTATTTTTTTAATATCTTCTCCAAAAACTGACACCATTAGATCCTCAGATTTTGGTCCCTGAATTGCTAGTGGGTATACATCTGGCTCTTCAATATTCACATCAAGGTTTAACCCTATCGCATATCCTTTTGCCCATAACAAAATGTCTGAGTCTGCAATAGAGATCCAGAACATGTCATCATCTAGTTTTAACAATACAGGATCATTAATCATCCCAGCACTTTCATTTAGTATTGGAATATAAAAACATTTTCCAGCTTCCATTTTTTGAATTGAGCGAGGCGTTAATTTTTGAACAAGTTTAGATGCATCTGGTCCACTTATTTGAACTTGTCTTTGACAAGACACATCCCATATCTGAACATCTTTACTTAAATGCCAATAATCTGTTTCAACTGTATTTTTAAATCCCTTTGGAAGTAGCATGTGATTTACTACTGTAAAATCAGAAACTCCATGCTCTTCAACCATATTTGTGTAAGGAGTTCTTCTTATTCTTCGTGACATATTTAATTTAATATTTTTTGACATAGTTTTATGTTTTTATTATTTAGACCACCAAATAGAATATCCATTTGGTGAAATAATAATTGGTATATGATATTTTTTATTAGGATCTTCCATTCTAAATTTTACTGATATTTCTGAAACTATTTTTTTCTCCAAGAAGTAGTCTGCAGTTTTGCAAATCATCTCGTAATCACATTCGCAATCTTCTTTTGATAAATCAAAATCTTTCAAAATTCTTCCATCTTTACTAGTTTCAGTTTCAAAGAAATTTTTTTTATCTCCATTAGGATTTATTTGATAAATTATAACTTTAACTCCCTCAGCATGAGTTCCGTTAACTGAGTTTAAAAGGTGAGAGGATAAAGTTGCCATAGTTTATTCAATTGAAGCTTTATCTCTTTTATCACTTACTGCTGCAACAATTGGGCTAATTACACCTTTTGCTTTTACATTGATGCATGCAGTTTTACCACTTTCGATAGCTCTTTTTAATGCAGGTGCCAACTGCTCTCTTTTTGTTACAAGCTCCCCATGTCCACCAAAGCCTTCAAATATTTTATGAAAAGGTATATCTCTAAAATCTGTTGCAAAATGTTTGCCGCTTTCAAATAACCTTTCTTGTTGTTGAGATATACAGTCGAGACCTCCATTATTATCAATTACAACAATTATTGGTTTATTTTCTTGAAAAGCAGCTTCAATTGATAATCCTCCAGATAAAAAGGCTCCATCTCCACTTATTAAAATTACTTTTGAATCGGGGTTTGTATTTTTTGCAGAAAGCGCAAAGGGAACTCCAACACCTAACATGCTAAATGTGCCTGGATGAAGTATTCCTCCCATTTTTTTTCCTTTTGAACCTGCAATGTTTATTGCAATTTCAGACCAGAAGTGTGTATTTCCCCCATCTATAACTAGCCAATCATTTTCACCAATAGCCTCTTGAACATCTAGAGCTAATTGAAGTGGATGCATTTTACCACCATTTGCTTCTGCTTCTTTTGTCTCTTTATTTAAATCGCTTAAAGTTTTATCAACCCATTCTTGCTTTTTCTCTTTATTAAGATCAAACCAATCTTTACCCAAAGCCCATTTATTGTTTGACTTAAGCTTATTAAGGGTATCAAAAAAAACGCCAGGATCGCATAACAAATTTATATCTGCTGCTCTATTAAGTTCTATTTCCTCATGAGATCCGTTTATACAAACAAGTTTAGTTGTCTTAGGAAATAGTGGAGGGTTTCCGAAATTCATCTGGTTATCTAATCTTGCTCCAACCATTAAAACTAGATCAGACTCATGTAATGCAAATTTAGAAGGTGGATACTGATGAATATCAGCAAGACCCATATATGCATTAGCTTCTTCACCAAGTAATTTTTGATGATAAGGAATATTAAATATTGGGATATTTAAATTGCTTCCTGCCTCTTCTAGTTTTTTTTCAGATCCAGACCACCAAACTCCATGCCCACCAATTAAAACAGGTTTTTTTGAGTTACAAGCAAGCTCTAGCACTTCTGCCATATGAGTTGGATCAGGCCATGCTTTTGCAATTGGTTTAGTTTGATGAGAAAAAGGTCTCTCTTCAAGTCCTGCATCTTCTGGAAAAGATGAGAACATAATATCAACCGGCATACTTAAGTGAACAGCACCTGGATATCCATTTGTTGCAATTCTATATGCTTTGTCGACAAACTCTCTTATTCTTGTCCCATCAGTTATACTTGCACTATATTTTGTTAATGGAGCCGCAATAGCAACGTCATCAATTTCTTTAAATCCACCTGACCCTTGTCTTTTCAAACTACTTGATCCAGTTATAAAAATTACAGGTGATCTTTCACCCCATGCTTCCATCATAGATGGAACAGCATTAGCAAATCCTTCTGGACCAACAAGACAAACTGCAGGCTTTCTAGTTATTCTTGTATGTCCGTCTGCAATGTGACCAGCTATTTGTTCATGAGGACAATTAATTACTTCCATCTGGCATTCCATAAATCCTTCAAGTGCAGGATTACAAAATCCACCTGACAAAGTAAAAACATGTTGAACACCTTTATCTTTTAATGCTCGTGCAATTAATGATCCGCCTCTAATTTTTTTTTCTGACATTTAATATTTAAAATCTCTTATAAACCTTTCTGCAATTATATCTGAAGAAATATCTTTTATATCAGTTAAACCTACCAATCCCAAGGCAGTACTTAATTCGTCTTTAATAATATCAACTACTCTCTTTAAACCTTTTGCTCCATCAGCTCCAATACCATACATAAGAGGTCTTCCCACCATTGTAAAATCTGCACCTAGCGCTAAAGCTCTTACAATATCGCTTCCACCTCTTATACCGCTATCAAATATGATAGGATAATCTTTACCTAAGGCATTTCTTATTATTGGAAGAGCTTCTATTGAAGAAGTGGCGCTATCTAATTGTCTTCCACCATGATTAGATACCTGAATAGCATCAGCTCCTTCAGACTTTATTTTTAAAGCATCTTCAGCAGACATTATTCCTTTAATAATTAGTTTACCTTTCCACTTTTCTCTTATTCTTTTTAATGTATCCCAATCAGTAGCCCCTCTACTTTCACTTCTAACAAACTTATTGCCTCTCTTAGAAGTTTCATAATTCATTGGTTTTGGGATGCCACCCAACAATGTAGATATTGACCAGTTTGGATGAGTTGCAAAATCTATAAATTGTTTAACTCCAAGATTGAAAGGAACGGTAAATCCATTTCTATTATCTTTAGCTCTCCTAAATTGAATGGGTACATCAACAGTAAGAATTGCAACTTTGTATCCCGTTTTTTCAGCTCTATCTAATAATTCCATCACAAATTCTTCATCCTGGAAATTATAAAGTTGTAACCAAACATGACCTTTTGAATATTCATACATTTGTTCTAATGAGGTTGATGATGCCATCGAAACACACATAGGTATATTGTTGGACAAACTTTCTTCAGCTAACATTTTATCTGCACCAGGCCAGGTTAAATTACACATACCCATTGGAGCAAATCCAAAAGGCTGATCGTATTCAAAACCTAAAATATCTTTTTTAATAATTCTTTTTTCAACATTTCTTAATACTTTAGGTTGAAGTCTTATTTGATCTAAAGCTTTACTGTTATTCTCACATAATTTTTCATCACCAGATGCACCATCAACAAAATCAAACATTAATTTAGGTACACGTTTTTTTGCAACTATTCTTGCTTCTTCGACACTATGAATTTTTTTACTTGGGCTGACGTTGGTCATAATTTATTTATATACTCATTAAGACTAATTTTACTGTTTTTATCAATGAAATAAGCATCACAACCATTTCTAGCAGTACAAACTTCTTTAGCAGAACCATCAACAAATAATACTGCTACACCATCATCTATTGCTATGCCGGGTGGTAACTTACTATTTTTAATATCAGCTTGGTATTGTGACATACGTTCAGGCACTGATGAGTGTGGTGTACAACTACCAGATAAAATATTTATACCTCTTAGTGGATTGTAACCTGGTCCAGCAGAATCTGATAAGATCCAATCAAACCAACAAACAGCACCAGCACTTATTCCAGACAAAATAATTCCAGAGTTATAAGCATCTTTAAAAACTTTTATGAGATTGTTATCCTCCCAAATTTTAATCATAAACTTTGTATTACCACCTCCAATATAAATTATATCTTTTGCCATTAACCACTCTCTAAATCCATTACTTGAGGAACATAATTCAAAGTGCGAAAGTTGAATATTATATTTATCTAATTCACTATAAAATAATTTTATTTTACCCTTATTGTCTTCGCTAGCAGTTGGTAGAAAACCAAAATTAATTTGTTTTTTTTGACATTGATCAATTAAAAATTTATCTAAAATTTCATCACTTCTATGAGTAAAACCACCACCACCTATGGCAATAATTTTTTTTTTATTTTGATCCATTAATTATTAGAAAGGCCTTCCCATGGTTTTGGCTTTGATGGAATATCTGTGTTAACTCCCCTAACAATTTCTCCATTAGCATCATACATTGGAAGTTTGCAAAGCTCACCTTTTCTAATATTACCATCTGTACATTTTACATCTAGAATTGCACCAGGTCCTAAATCATAATTACTCATATGAACTATTCCAACCCCACAAACTTGGTAAGGTGACCATGTGCTTGATGTAACTTTTCCAACTAATTTGTCTTTTAAATAAAGACTATTTCCTTTTAGCGCTATTCCATCTTTTATTCTTATTCCCCAAGTTTTACAATTTTTGTCAGCAGCAACTAAAGCTTCTTTTCCAATAAAATTTTCTTTATCTAAATCAACAAATTTTCCAAGCCCAACAGAAAATGGATTTGTATTTTTATCAAAATCTTGTCCAGCTGATAAAAGTCCAGCCTCAATACGCCTTCCTCTAAATGAGGGAGTAGCGGTTAAGATCATTCCCATTTTCTTTCCTTCCTCTAGGATTAAATCTCCAATCATTTCAGCATTATTTTCAGGTCTTAAATAAAATTCCCAACCAAGTTCATTTGTAAAGCCAGTTCTACTTACAATTAGTTTTTCTCCTTTAATACTAACTGTTGTCCAATCAAAGTATTTCCAAGTTTTAGTCTTTCTTATCACTACATCCTCATCAATAATTTGATCTAGTAGTTTCATTGATTTAGGACCTTGTACTTGGCTGATCCATACATCTGGATCAGTAATATTTACGTTTAATCCATGTGCATTTGCTTTGTACCATGAAAATAAATCACCATCAGCTTGAGCAAACCAAAATTTATTTTCTTCAATTCTTAATAACAAACCATCTGTAATCATTCCGCCATCGTGATAACATGCAAATTGATAAGAGCATCTTCCAACATTTACTTTTGAAATATCTCTTGGAAAAATTTTTTGTAAAAGTTTTAAAGCATCTGGACCAGCAACCTCATAAGGATACTCACCAGTGTGTCTTAAAATTAAATCTTGTCTTGTTTTCCAATACATTTCATCTGGTGTTGCATTAGATAATTTTTCAGTTGTTAATCTTCCTGCATACTGTGAATATTCTGGGTCAAATGGTAGCTCTTGATACGTTAAAGGATGAACAGGCAAAGTTCTTGCCAATTCAAGAGATCTACCTTTTTCAATCATTGATGGTTTTATTGAAAAACGTACTTTTTTTAAGGAGTCGTGCATGTAAGTTTCTATTATTACGATAGTTTATACTAAGAATTGATAAACAGGAAACCCCAAAAAACTCAATAGGTTTTCTATGTTGATATCAAAGTTCGTACTTGTTAACTTTCTGTTTTAACAAAGGGAAATAATTATGAGAACAATTTGTAAATTGATATCAGTTTCGCTGGTATCGTTGTTATTCTCTTTTTCATTAGCTAATGCATCAAGTGGAGTATTTAAACTTTCACATGATTTAGGTTTTGGAAAAGACACAAACCTTGATGCAATTTCAAAAGGAAGATTGTTTCAGGTTGTTATAATGACACAAAACCGTTTAGTAAGAAAAGACCTTAAAGGAGTAACATCCGCTGAGCTTGCAACTGATTGGTCAGCCAATGCTGATGCAACAGAGTGGACTTTCAATCTTCGTAAAGGTGTAAAATTTCATGACGGATCTGATTTTGATGCAGAAGATGTAAAATATTCTTTAATGAGAGTTAAAGATCCAGATATTGGATCTCCTGCTAAGAAAAGTATGAGTTCAGTAACAGACATTGAGGTTGTTGACTCACATACAGTAAAAATGAAGTTAAACACTTCTTTTGCTGACTTTCCATTATTGTTAACTGACTACAGGTTAAGAATGATCCCATCAGGATCTGGAGATACCATTGGTAAAACTGGAGTTGGTACTGGCCCATTTATCGTAGATAAATTTGACCCAGAGGGAACAACAATTCTAAAAGCAAACCCTGATTATTGGGAAGGTGCACCAGGATTAGCTGAAGTGCATGTAATCGCAATACCAGATGGTGAAGCTAGAGTTCAAGCTCTTCTTACTGGTCAAATTCATATGAACAGATACGTACCATTTAGCCAAAAGAAAATTTTTGATGGAAATTCAAAATTTAATGTATCGGTTGTTCCAACTGGAAACTGGAGAGGAATGGTTATGAGAACAGACACAGCTCCTTTTGATAATCCAAAAGTGAGAAAAGCTGTTCGTTTAGCTGTAGATAGACAAGAGCTTGTGGATTTAGTTATGGGTGGAGCAGCGACTGTTGCGTGCGATACTCCTGTAGCTCCTTCAGATCAATATCGTTTGAAAATGAAGTGTCCTCAAAACATTAAAAAAGCTAAAAGTCTTTTAAAAGAAGCTGGATATCCAAACGGAATTGAAATGGTAATTCACGTTTCTACAAAAGAACCAACTTGGCCAACTATTGCTGAAGTTCTTCAACAACAATTGGCAAAAGCAAACATCAAAGCTGAAGTTAAAATGACTCCATCAAAGAGTTATTGGAAAGAAACTTGGATGAAAAAGCCTGTTGCTATGACACGTTGGAATGAAAGACCAGCAGACAGTGCGTTGCATGAAATTTATCACAGTGGCGCAAAATGGAACGAGTCATTCTTTAAAAATCCTGCTTTTGATGAAAATTTAGCAAAAGCAAGAGGTGAGCTTAACTTTAATAAAAGAAGGAAAGCTTATCAAAATGCTCAAAAGACTTTATGGGAAGAATCTGGAACTATGATTCCTTACCACGTATCTAAGTTAGTTGTAACTTCTTCAAATGTTAAAAATTTAGATGAAGTTGAAGTTTTCTCAGTGCGTTGGCATAAAGTAAAAATGAAATAATACTTAATTTATTTACAGGCCTAATTATTTAGGCCTGTAAATTTTCTTCTATCTTTAAAATTTTTTTAATTAGTTTAAATTTAAACAATGTTATTATTAGTATTAAAGAGAATACTTCTAGGTTTTATCACTCTTTTTATTGTCTCTTTAATTACATTTTCTGGTGTTGAGGTTTTGCCTGGTGATGCTTGTACAACTTATCTTGAAAGAGAAGCATACGGTGCAGCTTTAGAGGCATGTTATGAAAGATTAGGTTTAAACACACCAGCGCATGAAAGATATATTTCATGGGCAGCTGGAGTTCTTCAAGGTGATTTTGGTTATTCTTTAAGTGGTGAAATGAGAATAAACGATGTCTTAGGACCAAGGGTTAAAAACTCTATGGTTCTTGCATCTGCCTCTATACTTATAGGAATTCCTATTGCTTTATTACTTGGAATTATAACTGCTCTTTGGAGAGATAAACTTCCAGATATTATAATTTCAACAATTACAATTTTTTCAATGACAATTCCTGAATTTATTAGTGCAACATTATTAATTTTAATTGTTGCTATTTGGTTAGAGTGGCTTCCTGGAATTGTAATTGTGCCAACGGGTGCATCAATTTCAGAATTGTTGCCAAATATCATTTTACCTGTAATTGCAATTTCAATGATTATGACTGCGCACATGGCAAGAATGGTCAGATCAAGTGTTATTCAAGTTATGGCAAGTGACTATGTTCAAATGGCAATTTTAAAAGGAGTTCCATATTGGAAAATGGTATTTAAGCATGTGCTTCCTAACGCTTTACTACCAGCAATAAATGTAGTGGCTCTTACAATTGCATGGTTGTTAGGGGGAGTTGTTGTAACTGAAGTTGTTTTTAACTACCCAGGTCTTGGTAGATTAGTAATAGAATCTATCTCGAATAGGGATTTGCCCGTTGTTCAAGCTCTAGCAATTATTTTAGCATCAATTTATGTGAGCATTAATTTAATTGCAGATCTTATGACGTTAATGCTCAACCCAAGACTTAAATCCTTACAGATTAAAAAATAAATGACATTAGAAAAAGAACAAAAGAAAAATAATCTACAAAAAGTATATGAGGTAATAAAAACTATGGCTTCAAAACCTTCAGGTTTGATTGGTTTAAGTATTTTGTTGTTCCATGTGATACTTGCAATAACAAGCCCTTTGTATGTACCTTATGATTATAAAGCGATTGATCCTTCGTTAATGCTTCAAGCACCATCTTCTGAATATTGGTTTGGTACTGATAGTTTAGGAAGAGATGTTTTTACTAGAACAATCTTAGGAGGCAGAACTGCTTTAACAGTTACATTTTTTGGTTCTTTAATTGCATTACTTTGGGGTGGTGCATTGGGAATATTTTGTGGTCTGGTTGGTGGAAAAATAGATGACGTCGTTATGAGAATTATAGATGCGTTTTTATCTATTCCATGGATCTTAGCAATGCTTTTAATTGTTTCTTTATTAGGAACTACTACACTTGTTTTAATTCCAGCGCTTGGTTTCTTTTACGGTAAAGGTATTGTTAGAGTAGCAAGGGCAGCAACACACGATGTAATTGCTAAAGATTTTATAGTTTCAGCAAGAGCAAGAGGTCATAGCAACTTATCAATAATCTGGAATGAAATTTTACCAAATGTAAGAGATGCAATTATGGTCGAAGGAGCTATGAGATGGTCATGGATGTTACTTGGATTTAGTTCATTATCTTTTTTAGGATTTGGAGTAAGTCCTCCAACACCAGATTGGGGTTTAATGATTTCAAATGCAAGAGGATTAATGTCTTTTGCATACTGGGCAGTGTTAGCTCCAATATTTGGATTAAGTTCATTAATCATTGGAATTAATTTAACAGCTGATGCATTTGCAAAAGCACTTGGAATAGACAGATCAACAAAGGCACCCGTTTAAAATGGATAGTGCGATTCAAATAATAAATAATCTTACAATTGGATTTACAAGTCAAAAAGGAAAACAGATTTCCATTCTAAAAAATATTTCAACCACCATTAAAAAAGGCGAGACTGTTGGGATTGTTGGAGAGTCTGGCTCAGGAAAAAGTACTCTAGCTTTAGCTATGATGGGCTATGTAAAACACGGCCTTTATACCATTTCTGGAGAGTGCTTATTCCATTCAAATAATCTTCTAGAAATGAAAAATAAAGATCTAGAAAATATAAGGGGTAGAAAAATAGCAATGATCCCACAAAATGCTGGTCAATCACTTACTCCTAATCTTAAAATTGGATATCAAATTGATGAGGCTTTAAAATTACATACAGATTTAAAAAAAGAGGAAAGAGATAAAAAAATATCAGAATTACTGAATAAAGTTAGATTGCCTTCGCCCGAGATAATGGCCCAAAGATATCCGCATGAATTATCAGGCGGACAGCAACAAAGGGTAGCTGTTGCAATGGCTTTAGCAGGTAATCCCGAACTTTTGTTATTAGATGAACCAACAACGGGATTAGATGTAACAACACAGGCCCATGTATTAGAATTATTAAATTTTATTGCAAAAGATACAGGAACCTCAATGGTTTATGTAAGTCACGATCTTGGAGCAATAGCACAAGTTAGCGATAGAGTAATTGTTATGTATTCTGGTGAAATTGTTTTAGATGGTCCAGTAAGAAGTATATTAAAAAACCCAATTCATCCTTATACATTTGGATTATTAAAGTCTATTCCAAAACTAACCTCTCCAGGTTTACCAGACTCTATGTCAGGTAGCCAACCTCAGCCAGGAACAATTAAAACAGGGTGTAGTTTTTATGAGAGATGTAATCTTGCAGAAGATAAATGTAAAAATAATTCACCAACTTTAGAATACATTGATGATTTAAATACGAGCGTTAGATGTTTTAAATATAAAGAATTAATCAACGTAAAAGAAACAAATCTAGACATTGTAAAATCAATAAACAATGATGTTTTACAAAACGAAATTTTAGATATTTCAAAAGTTTCAATTAGTTATGCTAAACAAAAGTTTATCGATCAGTTATTAAATAAAATTGATGATAGCAATCCAACAGTACAAGATATTAATATCAATATTAACAAAGGAGAAACTCTCGCGCTAGTAGGGGAGTCTGGTAGTGGGAAATCAACAATATTAAAATCAATTGCAGGATTATTAAAAACAAAAGATGGAATGATAAAGTTTGATAAAGATAAAGTTTTATCAAATGATTTAAAAATGAGAGATCCAGGTTTTTTAAGAGCAATTCAATTAATATTTCAAAATCCAGATGAATCTTTAAATCCAAATCATACTGTTGAAGAAATAGTATCACAGCCTTTAAGATTATATTTTGGATTAAAGGGAGACGAACTAAAACAAAAAATTATAGAAGTGCTTGAAAAAGTTAGACTTGGAGAATTTTATTTAACAAGATACCCAAGACAATTATCAGGAGGTGAAAAACAAAGAGTTGCTGTTGCAAGAGCATTTGCTGCAAAACCAGATATTATTCTTTGTGATGAAGTAACCTCTGCACTTGATGTTTCAGTTCAAGCAGCTGTATTAAACTTACTTCAAGAATTAAAAGAGGATTTTGGTACAACTTATATATTTGTATCTCACGATCTAGCAGTTGTAAGAGCTATTAGTGATAGAGTTGCAGTTTTATATCAAGGAAGATTATGTGAAATTGGTCCTTCAAAAAATGTTTATCAATTACCATCACATCCGTATACTGAAGTTCTATTAGGTGCAGTTTTAGAGCCTGATCCAGATGTAAAACCAAAATTAGTTGCTGAAGATATAGTTGAAGAGATGCCACCCGAAAAAGGCTGCTCTTTTCAAGGCAGATGTCCCAGAATCCTTGGTGATATTTGTAAAAACGAGGTCCCACCATGGCAAATTGGTGAAAATGGAAACTCAATACGTTGCCATATAAAAGTAGAGGAATTAAAAAAACAACAAAATATCAATTAGGACAATTTTTTTGTTACACACAAAATTAAATCTTATATAAAAGTTTTTTTATGAAAATTAATAATGTAGTTGTCATTGGCTCAGGAACGATGGGCAGCGGAATAGCCGCGCAACTATGTAATGCAAATATTCCAGTAACTTTATTAGATTTAAAAACAGAGATCAGTCAAAAAGCTAAAGAGAGAATAGAAAAATCAAGACCCCCACTATTAATTGATAAATCAAAAATAGATGGGATTAAGGTTGGAAATATTAATGATGACTTTAATATTGTATCAGAGGCTGATTGGATTGTTGAGGCAGTTGTAGAACGTATTGATATTAAACATGATATATATGACAAAATTTTTAAGCAAAGAAAGAAAGGCTCTATAGTTTCATCAAATACCTCGTCAATCCCGATAAGCGTTTTATCTGAAAAATTGACAGAGGATGATAAAAAAGATTTTTGTATCACTCACTTCTTCAATCCTGTTCGATATATGGATTTACTCGAAATTGTAAAAAACGAGAATACAGATTTAGATAAAATTCAAAAACTCAAACTATTTTGCGAAGAAGATTTAGGAAAAGGTGCCATTGTTTGTAATGATACTCCAGGTTTTTTAGGAAATAGAATTGGCGTTTATGCAATGCAAATTGCAATGACAGAAGCATTTAAAATGAAGCTTACCATAGAAGAAGCAGATGCAGTTTTTGGTAGACCTATGGGAATACCAAAGACAGGAGTTTTTGGTCTTTATGATCTAATTGGTATTGATCTTATGGCAGACGTATTAAAAAGTTTCATCAAAGAGCTTCCAGAAAATGATAACTTTCAAGAAGTAGCTAAAGAAATTCCTTTAATAAGAAAACTAATTGATACTGGATATACAGGTCGAAAAGGCAAAGGCGGTTTCTATAGAATGAACAAAATTGATAATACAAAAATTCTAGAGGCTATTAATTTAGAAACAGGAGAATATTCACCATCACAAAAAATAGATATTAAATCAGAAAAAGTTGATTTATTAAAATTAATTAATAGAGGTGATAAATACGGAGATTATGCATGGTCGGTTATTTCAAAGATTATTAAATATGCATCTTCCTTAGTTCCAGGAATTACAGATAAGTTTAATGATATAGATGAAGCTATGCGTTTAGGTTTCAATTGGTCAAGAGGGCCTTTTGAAATGCTAAAAGAAATTGGTGTCAGTAACTTTTTTGAAAAATTAGATGGTTTTGAAAACAACAAATTTTTAGAGGAACTTTCAAAATCTAAAGACGAAAATTTTTATGGAGAAAGACAAAAATATACTGAAATTGAAACTTTAGGAAAAATAAAACCTAAAGCAATAAAGTTAGATGGAAATAATTCTGCAGAGGTTTATAGATTTAATGATTTTAATATAGTTGAGTTCACAACTAAAGCTAACGCATTAGATTACGACTCGATGGATGCATTAAAGAAAGCAACCGATAAACCTTTAATTATTATTAATGAAAGTATGCAATTTTCTGCAGGTGTAAATTTAACTTACACTATGAATTTTGCAGAAAAGGGTGATTACAGTTCGATCGAAAAGTTTGTTAAATACTTCCAAGATACCTGCAAAGAACTTAAATATTCAAAATATCCAGTTGTTTCAGCTCCTTCAGGACTAACATTAGGAGGTGGATTTGAAGTTTTGGTGCAAAGTAATTTTGTAGCTTCCCATACTAATATTGTTGTTGGACTTGTTGAAACTATGGTTGGTTTAGTTCCAGCAGGGGGAGGATGTAAAGAAATGTTATGGAGATGGTCACAAACTGAAGAAGCAAAAAATGATCCGGATTATGCACCGTTAAAAGTTTTTGATATTATAGGTTACGGTAAAACAGCAACATCACCAGTTGAGGCAGAACCTCTTAAATACTTGCTTCCTGAAAATAAAAAAATCATGAGTAGAAATAGTTTATTGAATGTTTCAAGATCTATCTTGGAGGAGAACAAAGATTTTACCCCTCCAGCTGAAGCAACATTTAAATTAGCAGGAAAACCATTAAAAGAAAAAATGGTTAAATTGTTGGAAAAATTATACAACGACAAAGTAATTTTAGATCACGGAATGGTCGTTGGTGGTGAGCTTGCAAACGTATTAAGTGGAGGGGACACTACAATTGATAAAACTTTGTCAGAGGATGATTTATATAAACTAGAATTAAATTCCTTTATGAATTTAATTGAAACTCAAAAAACTAAAGACAGAATTAAGCACACACTTTCTAAAGGCAAACCTTTAGTTAATTAGCATTAAACATTTTAAAAGAGTTAATAAAATCAGGCCTAAGTACGTATATTGCTTTATTGCCTGTTTTTATTCTCTCTAAAATATCTAAACCATATATCACTTTACCAAGTGGAGTATATTCACCTTGATAAATAGGTATTTCTTTTAGTGTAATAAAAAACTCACTATCCTCTGTATTAAATTCTGTTGATCTTGCAAATCCAACACTACCTTCCGTAAACTCAAAATCATCATTCAGTTCCGATTTAAGGGTTCCAAGTTTTGATTTACCACTTCCTATTTTTGAATAATCCAAATATTCTTTTTTTCCATATTCTAAATCTCCTGCCTGTACTAAAGTATTTTCAATAACTTTATAAAAAGCTGATCCATCATATAGGCCTTTGTTAATTAAAGTTTTAAATCTTTCAACAGAGTTAGGTGAAATTTCAGGATATAATTCAATCACCACATTCCCACACTCAACATTCATAATTGCTATATTTTCAGGATCAGGAAAATTTACTTTTTCTAAATTTACTTCTTTAATTGATAGGCATTTATTTTTTAGTAAAAAAAAAGATGTAAAAGCAAAAATACCAAGACAAATTAAAAATATAAATAATATTTTTTCTGAAAGTGATGCCTTAACTGTTTTGATCATAAAATATTGTTATCAATTTTAGATAATCCAGACCTAATTAACTCAACTTTATTTTTTAAAATATTGTCCTCCTGAGTTATTTCGTTAACTTTAGATTTATTGGTCATTAAAAAAGAAAAAATTTCTGCCATATCCTCAGATGGAATTGATTTTGAATATTCAGTTAAAAATCCCTTTGTATTTTCATATAAATCTAAATTAAGTCTATCGGAACAAGTAGAGCATTCAGCATAAGTGAAGTTTGGTTCATTAAAATTTGAAAATAATTCTTCATCAAAGTAATTTTGGTGACTGTTTTGGATCATATGAAAAATTTCATGATGGATCATTCTTTCAAAATACTTTTGATTAAAATTTATATCCAATATAAGTGTTCTTTTCTGAGTATCAGGTATTCCACCAGTATTTATCTCTGAAATAAACAGATCCTCACATAAGACTATATATTTTAGCTGAATTTTTTTTAGAAAATTTGAATTATATAAACTAAGATTTTTTTCAATAACTGGAAATTTTTTATCTAAATTAATTTTTTTTGTTTTATTACAAGTAATATTGTCATCTACACCAATTTTAAAATCATTATTTGTATTTAAATATCGAATATTATTTTCACTTTTTAATTTAAAAATTTCTAAATTTGGTATCTTAAGTAAGTTATAAATTTCACCAGCATTTACGTAAGTTATATTTAAACAAAAAAACAATAATATTAAAATTCTCATTAATTAATTATAGACGAATTAGACAAGATAATATTATCTTAGATTTTTATAAAATGAAAAAAGAAAGAAATAAAAATCCAGTCCAGCCAGTTAGTGGAACAAAAGTTCCAAGGTATGCAGGACCAAGCACATTTGCAAGATTACCAGAATTAAGAGATGTTGAAAGTTGTGATGTTGCAATTGTTGGAATTCCATTTGATAGTGGAACAAGTTATAGACCTGGTGCAAGATTTGGACCTCAAAGTATTCGACAAGCCTCAAGACATTTAAGAACTAATTATCATCCAAGTTATGATGTTGAGCCGTTTAAGGTTCAACAAGTTGCAGATGCAGGCGATATAGCTTGTAACCCATTTAATATTGATGAAGCCATTAAACAAATTGAGGTAGGCGCAACAGATTTATTAAATAAAGTAGGTGGAATTATCAGTCTTGGTGGTGATCATACAATTGCAGTGCCGCTATTAAGAGCTGCAAATAAAAAGAATAACGGTCCAGTATCTTTGGTCCATTTTGATGCTCATTTAGATACTTGGGATACTTATTTTGGTGCACCCTACACACATGGAACTCCTTTTAGAAGAGCTCGTGAAGAAAATTTATTTCTAGATGATGCTTCTATGCATGTTGGTATAAGAGGACCTTTATACAGTAGAGATGACATAAAGAATGATGAAAGTTTTGGATTTAAAATTATTCATTGTGATGAATTTCAAACAGAGGGAACAGATAAAATTGCAGAAAGAATTAAAAAAAGAGTTGGAGATAATGCTTTGTACTTATCTATTGATATTGACGTGCTTGACCCAGCTTTTGCACCAGGAACAGGAACACCTGAAATAGCAGGTATGACCACTAGAGAAATGGTTAATGTCCTAAGAGGATTGTCAGGTTTAAATTTGATCTCAGCAGATGTCGTAGAAGTTGCACCTGCGTATGATCATGCTGAAGTTACTTCTCTTGCTGCTGCTACAATTGTTTACGAATTAACAAATTTATTTGCAAAATCATAAAGAAAGGATAGTTTGCGCGCATGATTGAAAAGAAAAATTTTTATATTAATGGTTCGTGGGTTGCACCAAAAAATCCAAAAGATATTCAAGTTATAAATCCTGCAACTGAAAAAAGTTGTGCGGTTATTTCTTTAGGAGGGAAAGAAGATGTTAATGATGCAGTGCTAGCTGCTAAAGAAGCTTTTAAAACTTGGGGATTTTCATCAAAAGAGGAGCGATTAAGTCTATTAGAAAACTTTTATGCACTTTATAAAAAAAGATGGAACGATATTACTGATGCAATTATTCAGGAAATGGGAGCACCAAAAGATTTTGCGTTAAAACTTCAGACAGGGACTGGCGCTAGTCATACAAAATCATTCATTCGTTATTTAAAAGAATTTGAGTTTGAAAAACCACTTGGAGAACATGCTAAAAATCAAAGATTGATATATGAACCAAAAGGTGTTTGTGCATTAATTACACCATGGAACTGGCCAATTAACCAAGTTACATTGAAAGTTATTCCAGCATTAGCATCTGGATGCACAATGGTTTTAAAACCATCAGAATTAGCACCTTTATCTGCTATGATTATTGCAGAATTAATAGATGAAGCAAAATTTCCAAAAGGTGTATTTAATTTAGTAAATGGTGATGGTGCAACCACTGGCGATGCCTTAACAAGTCATCCAGATGTAAATATGATTTCATTTACAGGCTCAACAAGAGCAGGAGCTTTAATTTCACAAAATGCAGCAAAAGATTTTAAAAGAGTAAGTTTAGAATTAGGTGGAAAAGGTGCAAACATTATATTTAAAGATGCAGATGCCGAGGCTATTGAAAGAGGTGCTTTAAGATGTTTTAGAAACTCAGGACAATCTTGTAATGCTCCAACAAGAATGTTGGTTGAAAAACCAATATATGATGAAGCTGTTGAAAGATTAAGAAAGTATGCAAGTGAATTTAAAGTAGATGATCCAAATAAAGAAGGCGAACACATAGGTCCAGTTATTTCAGAAACACAATTTAATAAAATCCAAGGACTTATCCAAAAAGGAATTGATGAGGGAGCAAAATTAGTTGCTGGTGGACCAGGAAAACCTGATGGATTAAATGATGGTTATTATGTAAAACCTACAGTATTTGCAGATGTTAATAATGATATGGAAATTGCAAGAACTGAAATTTTTGGTCCAGTTTTATCTGTTATACCATTTGAAACTGAGGAGGAAGCTATTCAGATTGCAAACGATACTGATTATGGATTAACAAATTATATTCAAACCCAAGATAACGATAAAGTCCAAAGAGTTGCAAGAAAACTTAGATCAGGAATGGTAGATGTTAATGGCGTTGGTATTGCAGTTGATGCTCCATTTGGTGGCTTTAAACATTCTGGTATCGGTCGAGAAGCAGGCAAAGAAGGTTTGCTTGAATTTTTGGAAGTTAAATCAGTTGGTGGTTGGAACTAATTTATAGATTTATTTTTTACACCCTCTAAAAACTTAAGACATTTTTTTAATTCATTCAATTCTATAAATTCATCAATTTTATGTGCCTGTTCAATTGAACCTGGTCCACAAACGACAGTACTAATACCTACCTCTTGAAATAAACCAGCTTCCGTTCCAAAGGATACAACTTGTCTTGAATTATCTCCCGTAATACTTGATACAAACTCACAAGCTTCAGACTGATCTAATCTATCAAAGCCAATAACTTCACCAATTACTTCTTTTTTAATAAATGAATTTTGAAATACTTTTTTCATTTCTGGTAATAAAATTTCATTAGCATATTTATCAATTTCTTGAGTTACAAAATCTGCATCTTTTTTTACAACTGGTCTTGTTTCCCATTCAACACTGCATTTATCTGCAATAACATTGTGAGCTATACCTCCTTTAATCCCTCCAACAGATAAAGTTGAATGTGGTGGATCAAAGATGCAATCTTTTGGTCCTCTTTGTTTTAGGCTTTCTCTAATTTCTAAAAGTTTATTTACATATCTTGATGCGTATTCAACTGCGCTTACTCCTAAGTGAGGTTTAGAACTGTGACCAGCAAGCCCTCCAAAATGAACTGTATATTCATTCATGCCCTTATGAGCATCAATAATTTTCATATTTGTGGGTTCACCAATAATACAAATACCATCTTTAATATCTCTCTTTTTTAATTCTTTAATTAATAAAGGCGCACCAATACAAGCAGTCTCTTCATCAAATGTATAACAAAAATGAATATCTCTATCCAAATCACTGTCTTTAAAAATAGGTGCATAAGCAAGTGTGCATGCAATAAAACCCTTCATATCACACGAACCTCTTCCATAAAGCTTATCCTCTTTAATAGTTGCAACAAATGGATCGCTAGACCAACCTTTTGAAACTGGAACAACATCAGTATGACCAGAGAGAATTATTGGTTTTTTGCCGTTTGTTTTTTTTGCTTTTAACGTTCCAAATAAATTTACTCTTTTATTATCATCATCGAACACTTTAAAAGTTGTAGCCCCAATGCCATTTAGAATTTTTTCACAGTAACTGATTAATTCGCTGTTATCTTGACCTGATACAGTTTTAAATCCAATTAGATCAGTTAAAATCTTGATTGATTTTTCGTATAAATTGTTTTCTATACTCATACTTTTAACTTAACATATTTTATAATGATTAAAGAACAAATAACCTACGACATATTTGACAAAGTCGATATTAGAATTGGAACAGTTATATCTGTAAAGAAAAATGAAAAAGCGAGAAAACCATCATTAGTGGTTGAGGTTGATTTTGGTAATGAAATCGGCATTAAACAGTCCTCTGCACAGATAACTCACTATTACAATGAAGAAAATTTAAAAGGCAAACAAGTAATTGCGGTTTGTAATTTTCCAGAAAAAAATATAGCTGGAGTAGTTTCGCAAGTTTTAGTTTTAGGAGCAATTGATGCTGATGGAAAAGTAACTTTAGTTCATCCTTCTCAAAAAGCTGAAAATGGTCTACCGATTGCATAATAATTATGCATCCAGAAATATTATCAATAGCTCTTTTTTGGTTTGTTGCCGCCTTTACGCCAGGTCCAAATAACGTAGTTGCATCATATTCTGGATTTAATTTTGGAATTACAAAAACAATTCCTCTTATCTTAGGTGTTACCCTTGGATTTACTTCATTAATATTTTTTCTAACCATTGGTCTGATAAATGTTTTTAAGATTTTCCCTATTCTACAAAATATTCTAAAATATCTTGGAACCTTATTTTTGCTATATTTAGCTTATAAGATCTCATTTTCTAAAAGTTCGAAAGAAGAGGAAAAAAAAAATCCAGTTACATTTTTTGATACTTATTTCTTTCAATTTTTAAATCCAAAAGGAGTTTTGTTTGGAATAATTATTGTTTCAACTTATTTAGAGCTTGGAGAAAACTATTTAAGTTATGCGATTCAAATTGTTTTACTTGCCTTTATTTTCTCAAGTACGAGTATTACTTTATGGACATTTATAGGTAAATTTTTAAGGAAATTCGCGACAAATGATAAATTTATAAATTACTTTAATTATGCTATGTCACTGCTTCTTTTGCTAAGCATTGTAACTATTTATATATAAACATGAAACCAGGATCAAAAAACTCATATAGCTCTTTATCTGATTTAGAAATCGGTGGAAAAAAATATAAATATTATTCAATTAAAGCTGCTGAAAATAATGGTCTTGATGGGGTAAGCAAACTTCCAAAATCTCTAAAAGTATTATTAGAAAATTTATTAAGATATGAAGATGATTTAAGTGTTACTAAAAATCAAATTGAAGCTATCAAAGAATGGCTAAAAACAAAAAAATCTAAAACTGAAATAGCTTACAGACCTGCAAGAGTTTTACTTCAAGATTACACTGGTATTCCAGCAGTTGCGGATCTTGCTGCAATGAGAGAAGCTGTTAAAGAAAAAAATAAAGATCCAAATACCATAAACCCTTTATCTTCTGTAGATCTTGTAATAGATCACTCAGTCCAAGTTGATAAATTTGCAAGTGCAAATTCTCTAAAGGAAAATGTAGATATTGAATTTAATAGAAATTCTGAGAGATATTCTTTTTTGAAGTGGGGACAACAAGCATTTAATAATTTTAGAATAGTTCCTCCAGGAACAGGAATTTGTCACCAGGTAAATTTAGAATATTTATCAAAAGTTGTTTGGTCAGAAAAATACAAAGATGAAGATTATATTTTTCCAGATACTCTAGTTGGAACAGACAGTCATACTACAATGGTCAATGGTTTATCAGTTTTAGGATGGGGAGTAGGAGGAATTGAAGCAGAAGCGGGCATGTTAGGTCAGCCAATATCAATGCTTGTTCCAGAAGTAATTGGTTTTGAATTAACTAATAAACTTCCAGAAGGAACTACTGCAACAGATTTAGTTTTAACAGTTGTTAAAATGCTAAGAGATAAAGGAGTTGTCGGTAAGTTTGTTGAATTTTATGGCGAAGGTTTAAAAAATCTTACCCTTGCAGATCGTGCAACAATTGCAAACATGGCACCAGAATATGGCGCAACTTGTGGATTTTTCCCGATCGATGATGAAACTTTAAAATATTTAAACTTTTCAGGAAGAGATAAACAAACAGTAGATATTGTTGAAGCTTATGCAAAAGAACAGGGATTGTGGGCGAGTGATGGAATTGAATTTACTGATACAGTTTCTTTAGATATGTCAAAAGTGGTCCCAACTATATCTGGACCTAAGAGACCGCAAGATAAAGTTTTATTAACCGAAGCATCTTCAAACTTTAAAAAAGTTTATGAGCAAATAACTAAAAAGAAAGATCCAAGTTCTGCAAAAGTTAGTGGAGAAGATTATAATTTAGAAGATGGAAATATTGTAATTGCAGCAATTACATCTTGTACCAATACTTCAAATCCAAGTGTTTTAATTGGAGCAGGTTTACTTGCAAAAAAAGCAATTGAAAAAGGACTTACAACAAAACCTTGGGTTAAAACATCATTAGCTCCAGGCTCGCAAGTTGTAACAGATTATCTAGCAAAAGCAGGTTTAAATACTTATCTTGATCAACTTGGATTTAATTTAGTAGGTTATGGTTGCACTACTTGTATAGGAAATTCAGGTCCATTGCCTGATAATATTTCTGATGCTATTAAAGATGAAAATATTTATGCAGTTTCGGTTTTATCTGGCAATAGAAACTTTGAAGGAAGAATTTCACCTTTGGTTAAAGCAAATTACTTAGCCTCACCGCCATTAGTTGTTGCTTACGCAATTGCAGGTTCTATGAACAAAGATTTATACAAAGATCCACTTGGAAAAGATTATGAAGGAAATGATGTTTTCTTGAAAGATATTTGGCCAACAAATCAAGAGATAGAAGATACTTTACAAAAATCTTTAAATGCTGAAATGTTTATTAAAAGATATTCAAATGTTTCAGAAGGACCTGAACAATGGCAAAAAATTAAAACAGACGAAAGCAGTATTTATAACTGGGAAGATAGTTCAACATATGTAAAGAAACCCCCGTTCTTTGATAATCTTTCTGATGAACCAGAAGGATTTAAAGAAATAAAAGATGCAAGACCTCTTTTAATTTTAGGAGATAGTGTCACTACAGACCATATTTCTCCAGCAGGCTCTATTCAAAAAGAAAGTCCAACAGGTGAATATTTTATGAAACATCAAATTCTACCGAAGGATTATAATTCTTATGGTTCAAGAAGAGGAAATCATGAAGTAATGATGAGAGGAACCTTTGCAAATATTAGAATTAGAAATGAAATGGCACCTGGAACTGAGGGTGGATTTACAAAATTATATCCAGAAGAAAAAGTAATGCCTGTTTATGATGCTGTAGTTGAATATAAGAAAAGAGGAACTGATTTAGTTGTTATTGGTGGAAAAGAATACGGCACAGGATCCTCAAGAGATTGGGCAGCCAAGGGTACAAAACTTTTAGGTGTTAAAGCAGTTCTTGCTGAAAGTTTTGAGAGAATTCATAGATCAAATTTAATAGGAATGGGAGTTTTACCTTTACAGTTTGTTGGAGAGATGAATAGGGAGAATTTAAACTTAAAAGGATCCGAACTTATTTCAATTATTGATATTGAAAAAGGCATAAACCCAAGAGACGAGGTTGAAGTTGAATTCAAATATAAATCTGGAGATATCAAAAAGATTAAAATGTTATGTAGAATAGACACTAAAAATGAATTGGAATATTATAAAAATGGTGGCATTTTACAGTACGTTTTAAGGAACATGATTTAATGGACGAAGAAATAGATATTATAAATACCAATACTCGAAACGAAAGAATTAAGAATTTTTTTATTAATAATAGAAAATCTCTTATCTCAGTTTTTTTTGTTTTAATCTTGATTTTGTGTGGCTATTTTCTTTACGAAGAACTTCAAACAAGGAAAAAAGCAAAACTTGCTGATCAATATAATTTAGCAGTAATAAAATATGAAAGTGGTCAAACAGATGTACTTGAGGAATTAAAAACAATTATTAATGAAAAAGATAGTACTTACTCACCTTTAGCTTTTTATTTCTTAATTGATAATCAGCTTATAACTTCAAATGAGGAAATAAACCAATATTTTGATGTTATAATTAATGATAGTGGACTAGATAAAGAAACTAAAAATCTAAACATCTTCAAAAAAGGTTTATTTAATTCAGATTTTGCAAATGAAAATGAGCTTTTGGATATTTTAAATCCAGTGATTAAATCTGAAAGTATTTGGAAGCCACATGCTTTATATTTAATGGCAGAATATTATTTTGCAAATAATCAAAAACAAAAATCTAAAGAGTTTTTTCAACAATTAGCAAACCTTGAGAATGCTAGTCAAAAAATTAAAACAGAAGCGCTAAAAAGATTACGTGTAGACTTTGGTGAGTAAGTTTTTTTTATATCTAGTTTTACTTCTATTTTTATCAAATTGTGGTTTTAAGGATAAAAAAGTTGAAGAAAATCCAAATGCTATAACCTTATTTGAAAAATCAAAACCAATAAAACAAGAATTAAATCCTAATTTAAATATTAAAATATCGACAATTACAAAGGGTGAGCCCTTTTTATCAAATAATTCAAACAACAGTGGAAATTTAGATTTTAACTCAAATTTTGAAAACGTTTTTTTATATAAATTTTCAACTATTAATCAATTTACATTTAATCAACCTGAAATATTATTTACCGAAGATAACAGTTTAGTGTCTTTTACAGGCAAAGGAGATATCTTTAAAACATCAACAGATTTTGAAGAGTATTGGAAAGTAAATCACTACTCTAAAAAAGAGAAAAAATTAAAACCAATTTTATATTTTGCACAATCTGGACCTGATATATTAGTACTTGATAATCTTTCAAAAGTTTATTCTATAAAATTAGAAACTGGAGAATTAAATTGGACCATAGAAAGTAAAGTTGGATTTAACTCAAATGCAAAAATTATTAAAAATAGTGTAGTCGCTGTTGACTTTGATAATGTAATAAGAGCTTTTTCAGTAAAAAATGGTAAAGAATTATGGAATTTTGATACCGATAATCCATTTATCAAATCTCAAAAAAAATTATCTCTTGTAACAAAAGGAGAAGTCGTATTTTTTATAAATAGTATTGGTGATGTAACTGCTTTAAATGTTAATGACGGAAGTTTAGTTTGGCAAACACCCACACAAAGCACATTAATTTTCCAAGATGCATTTACGTTAGAAAATTCAGATATTATTTTTGCAAATGATACAATTTACTTTTCAAATAATAGAAATGAGTTTTTTGCAATTGATGCAAGATCAGGTGTTTTAAAATACAAACAAACCATCAATTCAAGTTTAAGACCAACCGTTATTGAAGATCATGTTTTTTCAATTTCAAAAGAAGGTTTTTTATTTGTAATCGATGATAAAACTGGAAATGTTTTAAGGATTACAAATATACTTAAAAATATCGAAAATAAGAAAAATCAAATTGAACCTACTGGATTTATCCTTGCGCAAAATAAGATTTATGTCTCTTTGAATAATGGAAAATTGCTAAAATTGAACGCTGTTTCAGGAAATGAGGAAGGGTTTTATAAATTAGGAAAATCAAGAATTAATAGACCTTACGTTTTTAACGATGGCATGTTCATTTTAAAGAGTAATGCTATTATTAAAGTTGAATAATGTTTTTAAAATTACTTGAAAAGTTAGGACGAAAAAAAGTTGTTTTAGATAGAGGGCCCTCTCACCCAAATTACGATCAGGCAAAACCTTGGATGAATAGGTATTATATTTTATTTAGAAACAGACCTAGATGGTTTCCATTTAATATTTTAATTCATGAAATGCTAGATGATGATCATGGAGATGGTGTTCATAATCATTTATTTCCGTATATGACAATCATAATTAGAGGGGGGTATTGGGAAACTACGATTAAAGGCAAGTTTTGGAGAAGACCAGGTTATATTGGTTTTAGATCTGCTAATGCGTTTCACAGAGTTGACCTTGAACCAGGAACAAGACCTATGACAATTTTTTTTTCAGGTCCATTTGGTTTAAGAAAAGGTCCAAGATCAGAGTACGGTATTGATTTTAAAACTAAAAAAAATTAATGCCAAAGACTTTTGAGAAAGATTTTATATCTCACTGTAATAATCAAGAACTAGAAGTTAACCCTAATCAAATTGCAGTTATAAAAAAATTAGAGCAATATTACGAATCAAATTTTAAATCCTTTTTTTCAAAGTTATTATCGAAACAAAATTCTAAAAAAGGTTTTTATTTATTTGGAGGTGTGGGTGTTGGAAAAACAATGATTATAAATTTTTTTTTTGATCAAGTAGATCAAAAAAAATTAAGACAACACTTTAATGAGTTTATGTTAAGTTTTCATAATTTTGTTCATGAACGAAAAGATAAAAATGAAGAAAATGTAATCAATCAATTTGTTAAAAATCTGAAGCAAAAATATTCTTTAATTTATTTTGATGAGTTTCAAGTAACTAATATTGTAGATGCAATGATTTTAGGAAAATTATTTGATCAAATTTTTAAAGCTGATATAAAAATTATCGTAACTTCAAACACCAAAATTTCAGAATTATATAAAGATGGTCTTCAGCGAGATCAGTTTAAACCTTTCATAAAAATAATGGAAGATCAATCAATTGAACATGAACTTAAAATCGAAGATGATTATAGAAAATCCAATGATAATCAAAAACAAAGATATTTTTATCCTTTAAATCAAGAGACAAACTTTAAGATCAATAAATTTTTTAGAACAATTACAAAAGATAAAAAACAATCTACATTTACAATCAATGTAAAGGGAAGAGATTTTAAAATAGAAAATTTTTACGAAGGAATTGCAAGATTTAATTTTAATGATCTTTGTGATCATAATTTGGGTGCAGAAGATTATTTAGAAATAATTAAAAATTGTAAATTTATCGTATTAGATCAAATTCCACAATTTAATGATACTAATTCAAACCAACAACAGCGATTTATTACTCTACTAGATGTAATTTACGATAAAAATATTTCAATTGCAGTAACAAGTAATCTAAGTTTAAATGAGTTTACTTCATCAAGATTATTGGAAAAACCGTTTAAACGTACCATAAGTCGTTTATATGAACTAACATCTTGAGTATAATATTAATGAAACAGGAATTTTTTAATCTTCAAGTAAACACAAATGGACAAAAGTTATATGAATTTACCGATGAAACAATTAATTGGATAAGTAAAAATAATTTTAAAAATGGAATGTTAAATTTAAGTATTCAGCACACAAGCGCATCCTTGATTGTTCAAGAAAATGCAGATCCAGACGTTCAAAAAGACTTAATTAATTATTTTGATAAATTAGCTCCAATGGATAATAAATTATACATTCACACGACCGAAGGAAAAGATGATATGCCTGCACATATAAAATCAGCATTGACAAACAATCAAATCTCTTTGAGTATTAAAGATAGTCAGTTGTTACTTGGAACTTGGCAGGGTCTGTATTTATTCGAACATAGGCTTGCCCCGCAAAAAAGAAAAATTATCCATCACTTTTTAGGAGACTAATAAAATTTATTTCTTCAAACTTTGAAAAGCATTTAAAGCTGCAGCTCGTGCCTCTTCATGGACAACAATTGGTTTAGGATAATTTTTTCCAATAATTGTGTTTATTGCTTCTTGATATTTTAATTCCATCTCCCAAGGCTTATGAATAAATTTTGAAGGAACTTTTTTTAATTCTGGTACCCATTTTTTTACGTATAATCCTTCTTTATCAAATTTTTCTCCCTGTAAAATTGGATTAAATATTCTAAAGTAGGGAGCCGCATCTGCACCACATCCCGCAACCCATTGCCATTGAGCGACATTATTAGCTTCATTAAAATCTAGTAAACAATTTCTGAAATATTTTTCTCCTTCTTTCCAATTAATTCTTAAATGTTTAACTAAAAATGATCCAACCACCATTCTAATTCTATTATGCATCCAACCAGTCTCATAAAGTTCTCTCATTCCTGCATCAACAATCGGATAACCGGTCATGCCTTGTTTCCATGCTTTAAGATTTTTAGAATTTTTCTCCCACGGAAATCTATCAAATTCCTTTCTTAAGTTTCCTTTTAACATTTGTGGAAAATAATTAATTAAACTGTGAGAAAATTCTCTCCACCCCAGTTCATTAATATATTTTCTAATACTTATATTTTTTTTTATATCCTTTGAGCTATTTTCATATATTGCAGCTACATGTATTTGACCGTTTCTAATATAGGGAGATAATTTTGAAGATCCATTAATTGAAGGGTAATCTCTATCAACACCGTATTTTGAAATTCTATTACTTATAAATTCTTTTAAGTTTTTATGAGCCTCATCCTCAGATGGCTTCCAATATTGATCAAACTTTTTAAACCAATTTTTCTTAGGCATAATTTGTTTAAAAGTATCTTTAGAATTAAATAAAGTTTTTTTACTTTTTAACTTTTTTATCTCAGACGTTTTTTGTGGAACAGCATCTAGAAATACTTGTTCCGCATTCCTCCAAAAGGGACTGAAAACCTTAAAGGGTGTTCCGTCATTTTTAGTAATTGAATGGTATTCATTTAATATATTTCCTTTAAAAGATTTAAATGGAATATTTTTTTTTTCTAAAATTTTTTCTATTTCTTTATCTAACTTTAAATGGTCTGGTTCATAAACCTTATTCCAATAAATCGATATTTTATCTTTTGTCTTAAATTTTGAATAAAATGAGGTTTCATCAGAAATAATTGTCTCTAACTTAATGTTAAATTTTTCTAGATCATTAGAAAAACTTTCAAGTGATTTGCTAATCCACCATCTTTGAGCCTCTCTTTTTCCATCAAAATACTCATTATTATGTATGTAAATAGCAGTTACAGCATCATGATTTTTACAAGCGTACGATAGAGCATGATTATTTCTAATTCTAAAATCATCCCTTATCCAAACAACAGCACAATCAGACATATTTAGATCTTCTTTAAACCTTGAAACAATAGCTTATTATATAATGTAGCATCTGCATTACCTTCACATCCCATAACAAGTACATTTGATTTTTCATCAAGCTCCAAAAGATTTTTGATTTTTTTATCATTACATGCAGCTATTAAACTTATTATTCCAGGTGTTGCACATTCACCACCTGTAATTTTTTTATTACTGAATTTTGATCTAGCTAACATTGCAACTGTATTTGATACTTTTGAATCATCTACTGTTATACAATGATTTGTAGATTTATTTAAAATGTTCCAAGGTACCAGAGACATTTCGTTACAAGACATTCCTCCCATAATACTTTCTTTTTTAATTTTAATTTTTTTCATTTTTTGAGCCTCAATACTTTTTAAAACACAGGCTGCTTCTTTCGGTTCAACTACAATAATTTTTGGAATTCTTTTAAAATATCTTGCAATACCCGCCACAGATCCAGCCGCCATTCCCCCAACACCTGCTTGGAGAAAAACATGAGTAATATACTGATTTGTTTGTATAGATATTTCTTTAATCATTATTGAATAACCTGCCATTGTAAGTTGGGGTACATATTTATAATTTTTATTAGAAACATCTTGAACAATATGCCACTTATTTTTTTTAGTTTGTCTTATACATTCGTTTAAAGAACTTTCATAATCACCTTTAACTCTTGTAACAACAGCTCCAAATTTTTCTATTTCTTTAACTCTTGTTTTGCTAACGTACTGACTAACAAATATTCTACACTCTAATCCCAATCTTTGAGCTCCCCAGGCAACCGATCTTCCATGGTTTCCTGCTGTTGCTGAAGAAATTACAATATTTTTTCTTCCTTTTGAGATATCTTCAACTGCATAAGCTCCACCTAATGCTTTGAAAGATTTTAAATGAAATCTTTTAGACTCGTCTTTATAAAAAATATTTTTAAGTTTAAGTTTTTTATTAAGTTTATCTAATTTTATTAGTGGAGTAGGCGAGTAACCTTTCCACTTTGATATTTTATTATAAGCTTTATCTATAAATTGTTTGGATAAATGTTTTAAAACTTGCTTTCTTGAAAAATTATATCTTTCATTAGATAAAAATTTTGAATATTTCCAAGAAGAAATTTTAGCCAATTCCTTCATGTTAACAGTCTAGTGTGTTAGCTCTTTCCCAATGTGTAATAGGTTTTCTTTTGTTAAACACTTCTTTTCTTTTAAAATTTGATAGCTCTGTTTTTTTTAATTTTAGATAACTTTTAATAACATCTTTACCAAAGGTATTATTTAACATTTTACTTTTTTCTAACATTGCTAAAGCTTGACCTACATCATTTGGAAGTTTTGCAAGTTTTGGATATTTTTTATAATCTGTATACATATTGCAATGAAGAGGTTTACCAGGATTAATTTTTTTATTAATTCCCTCTATTCCTGCTGCCAATACACCTGCTTGCAATAAGTATGGATTTGCTGATCCATCCATTAATCTTAATTCAAATCTCCCCTGATCTGGAACTCTAATCATATGTGTTCTGTTGTTGCCGGTATAAGAAATACTACTTGGAGACCAAGTTGCACCTGACTTTGTTGGGGGTGCGTTTATTCTTCTATAACTGTTGATAGTTGGGTTAAAAAAAGCTGATAAAGGTTGAGCATTTTTAATTAAACCACCAAGAAAGTTATAAGCTAATTTACTAAGTCCTAATTTATCTTTTTTATCTAAAAATTTATTTACTCCACCACTCCAAACAGAGACATGAGCATGACAACCATTTCCAGTTAAATTGTTAAAAGGTTTTGGCATGAAAGTAGCTCTTAATCCATGTTTCTCAGCAAGATTCTTTACCATGAATTTAAAGAACACATGTCTATCTGCAGTAACGAGACTATCAGAGTAATCCCAATTCATTTCAAATTGACCATTCGCATCCTCATGATCGTTTTGGTATGGTTTCCATCCAAGTTCAATCATACTGTCACAAATTTCTTTAATTAGATCATATCTTCTCATCAATGCAGATTGATCATAACAAGGTTTTGACTGTATATCTCTTGGATCAGCTATTGATAAACCATCTTCAGAAATTAAAAAATATTCACATTCAACACCTGACTTCATCTGAAGTTTTTTTGCTTTTAGTCTTTGGATTTGGTTTTTAAGCATTACTCTCGGTGATGCTTCAACTGGTTTTCCATCCATAAATAAATCAGAAGCTAACCATCCAATTTCTTTATTCCAAGGTAATTGAATTAAACTATCAGGATCAGGTATTGCAAACATATCACTATCAGCAGGCGTCATGTCCAACCAGGTAGCAAATCCAGCAAATCCTGCACCATTCTTTTGCATTTCAGCAATTGCTTGAGCAGGCACTAATTTTGATCTTAATACTCCAAATAAGTCCACAAAACTTATTAAAAAGTATTTTATTTTTTTTTGTTTAGCAATTTGTGAAAGATTTTTTGGCATATTAAAAGCTATTAGAATTCAAATTCTTAATCAATCTTTTTCTTTAAATCCAGGTATCCAATTAGTTCCAGCTAATGGAACTCGTGCCATCGCAGCTGCTTCAACTGTTAAAGCAACTAAATCTTCAGGCTCTAAATTTCTTACATCAGACTTACCATTTGCTCTTGCTAAGGTCTGCAACTCTAACGTTAAAGTAGTCAAATAGTTTTTTAATTGTCTTCCACCTTCTTTTGGATCTAGTCTTTTCTCAAGTTTAGGATCTTGTGTTGCAACACCTACAGGACATCTACCTGTATGACAGTGATGACAGTAACCAGGTTCTGTTCCAAGTTTTTCATAATCTTTTCTGTATAAATCTGCATTGCAATTCAATGCCATCATAGCAGCAGAACCAATTGATACTGCGTCCGCTCCCATAGCAAGTGCTTTTGCAACATCAGCTCCTGTTCTAATCCCACCAGAAACAATTAGTTGAACTTTACGATGCATATTTAATTCTTTTAATGCATCAACTGCTTCTCTTAACGCACCTAAAGTTGGAATTCCAACATGTTCAATAAATACATCTTGTGTTGCAGCAGTACCTCCTTGCATTCCATCTAATACAACTACATCTGCACCTGCTTTAACTGCAAGCGCAGTATCATAATAAGATCTTGCTGCACCTACTTTAATATAAATAGGTTTTTCCCAATTTGTTATTTCTCTTAACTCTTGAATTTTAATCTCTAAATCATCTGGTCCAGTCCAATCAGGATGACGACATGCACTTCTTTGATCTATTCCCTCTGGTAGCGTTCTCATTCCTGCAACTCTTTTATTAATTTTTTGACCTAACAACATACCTCCACCACCTGGTTTTGCGCCTTGTCCAACAACAACTTCAATTGCATCAGCTTTTCTTAAATCATCAGGATTCATGCCATATCTAGAAGGAAGTAATTGGTAAACTAAATACTTAGATGAACCTCTTTCTTCTTTGGTCATTCCTCCATCACCTGTTGTTGTTGAAGTTCCCATTGATGATGCGCCCCTTCCTAATGCATCTTTAGCGTTAGCTCCCAACGCGCCAAAACTCATTCCAGCTATAGTAATAGGTATGTCTAACTTTAAAGGTTTCTTTGCAAATCTGTCTCCAAGCACAACTGAAGTGTTACATTTTTCCCTATATCCTTCTAAAGGATATCTAGACATTGAAGCACCTAAGAAAACTAGATCATCAAAGTCAGGTACTTTTCTTTTAGCACCTAACCCTCGTATTTGATAAATTCCCTCTTTAGCTGCTCTTTGAATTTCATTAATAGTTGATTGAGGAAATGTTTTAAATTCTTTTAAGCCTTTTTTTTTCATTTAATACGCTCCTGCATTATCAATTTTAAAATTATAAAGTTTTCTAGCAGAGCCATATCTTTTAAAATTTTTGGGATTTTCAGAAATATTTAAATCTTTAAAAATCTTTCTTAATTCATTAATACTTTTGTCATCCATTTTTTTTTCAACACAATCTGCGCCTAAACTTTTTACTTTACCCTTAACAAAGATTTTTGCCTCATAAATACTATCTCCCAAATCTTCATCTGCATCACCAAAAATAATTAAGTTTCCCTTTTGAGCCATAAACGCTGACATATGACCAACAGATCCTTTAACAATAATATTAATTCCTTTCATAGAAATTCCACATCTTGAACTCGCATCACCATCAATAACAAGATTTCCACCATGACCAGTTGCACCAGCAGATTGTGAAGCATTTCCTTTAACAAATACATTTCCAGACATCATATTTTCAGCAACACCTGTTCCAACATTTCCGTGAACAGTAACAGATGCCTTTTGGTTCATTCCAGCACAATAGTACCCAGTATGTCCATTTATAGTTACATCAATATCATCTTTTAAACCTGCACATATTGCATGATGACCTGAAGGATTCTCTATTTTAAATTTTCTGACATTACTTTTTCTATCTATATTTTGAAGATATTTGTTAATGTCGGTTAGTTTTTTTTTACTTAGATCAAAATTCATAATTACCAGTTATAGACAACACCAGGTTTTGGTTCAAAAATCTTAGCAGAATTTACATTTGGCAAATGAGCCATTGCTTGAAATTCTGAAGCAACAGCAACATAGTCTTTTGTTTCAGCAACAACTGCTGGCTTACATGCAACCTCATCTCTCAATAAGGCAAAACCATCTTTAGTACCTGCAATAAAAGTATAAAAGCCATCCAAGTTTTTTAGACTACTTGCTAAAGTATTTTTTAAATTATTTCCTTCAGAAATTTTGTTTGAAATATATCCAGCTGCAACCTCAGTATCATTTTCTGATTTAAATTCTTGTCCTTTTTTAATTAAATCTCTTCTTACATTATTATGATTAGATAATGAGCCATTGTGAACTAAACATTCATCCTCAGCAGTAGAATAGGGATGCGACCCTTCAGTTGTGATAGCACTTTCAGTTGCCATTCTAGTATGACCGATACCATGAGTTCCAGAAAAGGATGATAATTTAAACTTTTTAACTACATCTTTAGGATTGCCAGTTTGCTTAAAAATATTAATACTTTTACCGTATCCAACGATTGAAACTTCTTTAATTTTCTCATTAATCACTTTTATTACTTCTTTAGGTTCATCTTTTGTTTCCATTATTACATGGTCAGAGTATTTGATAATTTTTATTTTCTTAAAATATTTGGATATTTTTTTTTTAAAATCTTGCTCTGAAAAATTGTTTAAACAAATTGAATATTTAAAATTATTTTTATTTTCTTTTGTGTAAATTGCAAACCCTGCACTATCAGGACCTCTTGTTGCCATATTGTCCAACATTCCAGATAAAAATTTACCTAAAGACTTTTCGTACTTTTTTGTTTTTAAATATATTCCAACTATTCCACACATAAATTTAAGTGATTTTACTTTAACAGATTTAATAAAGCGTCTTTGTAATATAATAAGTTTACTACTACAATAATAATAACAGCGATGATTGCGCCATATTTGGCTTTAGGCCATGCTAACCTTGCCATCTTACTTGGAGTTTTATTTTCTTGTTGATTGTTATTTTCGGGATTTTGCATTATTTAAAAAAGAGGGCACATAATTATATGTGCCCTCTTTAAAGTTTTAGCCGTCTGTTATATTGCTTTTCCAGTCATTAGCACCTGGTCTTTTTCTAGCAATTTCATTCATCTTACCATCTTCTTGTTTAGATGAAATTACATGCCAGCCGACCCAAATGATGATTGCTACAATAACTAGCACTCCTTCTGAGCCAACACCTGGATAAACAGATCCTTGTACCTCAGAGGCACTTAAATGATCTATCCAATTAGATACTGTTGCCATTTATATACCTCCTTTATCTACTGGCTGAGGCCACAGCTTTTTCGTCATCTTTAGCCTCCTCCATAATTGTGTAATCAAGTCCTGCAAGCTCTACTTCTTTTGGAATTCTTAATTTACCCATTCCATTTAGAACTTTAGCAATTATATAACCTGGAAGCATACCAAGTACAAAAAACATAATTATTGCACCAATAAACATTCCTAAAGGATTAATCGCTGCATAGGTAGTTCCATCCCACATTTCTCCTACACCATAACCAGATGAAGGATAACCATTTAAAACGAAACCACAAATTACAAGACCAACAAATCCAGCATAACCATGCACAGCTACTGCTCCAACTGCATCGTCGATTTTATATTTTCTCTCGACCCAGTAATGCATTTTGTAAGCTATAACTACACCTATCATACCGATTATCATTGATTGAATTGGATGATATAAATCATTACCTGCAGATGCACAGATTATGCCCGCAAGTCCTGATGAATAAGTCCAAAAAGGATCTCCCTTTGATATTACATATCCTGCCAACAATCCTCCAGATAACGACATTAAAAAGTTCATCGTTATTCCACTAAGTGTTGTTGGAGTTAAGTAGATGTTAGTTGCTGTAAAGAAAGTTACACCTTCCATACCATACTCAGGTCCAAGATCGTAAATTGGAACATTACAAGCTGCGTAAAAGCCCCAGAAACCTGTATAGATTAAAAATAATCCAACAGTTACTAACCAAGGGTTTCTTGGTCCAATATTTCTTGGTTCTCCGCTTGAAGAAAATTTTCCAATTCTTGGTCCTAAAACAACAAGAACACCTAAAGCAAAACCTCCTGCAATTGCATGAATTACACCTGAAGCATATGCATCATGGTATCCTAATATTTTTAACATCCATCCATCAAAATGCCATCCCCATGAAGCATCTATTGTCCAAAAAACAGAACCTATTGCAATTGCAAGAATTCCAAATGCAAAAGTTGTTATTCTTTCAATAACTGCCCCTGATACTATTGAGGCTGCAGTCCATGAAAATAATAAAAAGGCTGCCCAAAAGACACCCATTATATGATCGTTAAGATTTACCGCCATCAATGCATTAGTAGGGTTAGCAAGATCATTTCCACCAAATCCACCTCCAAGAACTAGACCTGTACTCTCGGTCATAATCGAAGGAGCTAATCCTGGTCCTGTTGGAAATGCCCAGTATATCCACCAACCAAAGAAAAACCACGTAACCGTAACCAAAGGTATAAGCATTGTGTTTTTCATAAGAGTATGTTGGTGATGTTTGTATCGAGATGCCCCAACCTCATACATACAAAATCCTACGTGGATCAAAAACATAAGAACTACTGTTACCCAATAGTAAAACTCTGTAAATATAGTTGTGAGAGCACCTAATTGATCAGTCATATTTCTCTCTCCTGTTAATAATTAATTAACCTTATGAAATTTTGGAGAGTCTGACAATTTTAAATTAGTTATAAAAAATATAAGTTAATAATTATTTTATCAACTAAGAATTGAAAATTAAAACTTTAGATATGCTTTCTTTAAATCAACTAGAGGATGATTCGGTGACATTTGGAATTTCACGAGCAGTTCTCTTGCGATCATATCTCTGTCTTGTTGATTGTTAGGAAGTTTTATTTTGCTAGGAATTGTTACCCAACCATTAGCATTTCTATCAAAGACAGCAGGTCTGTTTTCCTCATAACCCATATGAACGTCTTCCAACCAATTTAAATCATCCCAACCCATTGCCTCTATATATTTTTTAAGAAATGGAGTAAGTCTCGAGTAATCCGGTAAAAGGTTTACGTCATATCTATAACCGATCGTTTGACCGATCATTTTTTCTCTTGCAGTCTCTTTCTTTTTACCTAACTGCCCTTGGTTACTTTTCTTTGTTTCTTTCTTTGTCTTTTTAGCCATTCTAAGATCCTATATTTTATGGAAGTCTTTAACACCTACTGTATGGTTAGTTCCTGCTAAAGGCACTTTTGCTAAAGCCGATGCTTCCATTGTTAATGCAGCCATATCCTCTGGCTCTAAAGAGTGGATATTTGTTTTTCCACATGCTCTTGCTAGAAGTTGCGCCTCTAAAGTCATGGCATGTAAATAATTATATACTCTTAATGCAGCATCATCTGGGTTTAATCTTTTTCTTAATTTTGGATCTTGAGTAGCGACACCAACTGGACATCTACCTGTATGGCAGTGATAACAATGTCCTGCTGGAACTCCCATCTCTTTTTCAAAATTAGATTCTGGAATTTCTTTGTTACAGTTAAGTGCAACCATAGCACCTGTTCCAATTGCAATTGCATCAGCTCCTAAGGCTAAAGCTTTTGCCATATCAGCACCATCTCTTACTCCACCTGCATAGATTAAAGTAACTTTTCCAGTTTTGCCTACGTCATCCAAAGCTCTTCTTGCTTCTCTAATACCAGCAATACCAGGAATACCTGTATTTGCTGCAGCGATGTGTGGTCCTGCTCCAGTTGATCCTTCCATTCCATCTAAATAGATAGAGTCTGGATCACATTTTGCTGCCATACGAACATCATCGTAAACTTTAGCAGCACCAAGTTTTAACTGAATTGGCACTTTATTTTTCGTTAACTCTCTTAACTCTTGTACTTTTAATGCAAGGTCATCTGGACCTAACCAATCAGGGTGTCTTGCAGGAGATCTTTGATCAATACCAGCTGGTAGTGATCTCATTTCTGCAACTTGATCAGTTACTTTCTGACCCATTAAGTGACCACCCATTCCAACTTTTTGTCCTTGTCCAATGAAAACTTCAATTCCATCTGCAAGTTGAGCATGATGTGGATTAAATCCGTATCTAGATTGAATACATTGATAGAACCATTTTTCAGAATATCTTCTTTCATCTGGTATCATTCCACCTTCACCTGAACAAGTAGCACTTCCTGCCATTGTAGCACCTCTCGCTAAAGCAGTTTTTGCTTCATAAGATAATGCACCGAAACTCATTCCTGTAATATATACAGGTATATCTAATTCAATTGGATTTTCACACCTTGGTCCAATAATTGTTTTTGTTTCACATTTTTCTCTGTAACCTTCGATTACAAATCTTGTTAATGTTCCAGGTAAAAATACTAAATCGTCAAATGTTGGAATTTTTTTCATCAATGCCATTCCACGCATTCTGTATCTACCTAGTTCTGCTTTTATGTGGATGTCATCCATTACCTCTGGGGTAAAAATTGCATTATGACCTAGTAGACTTTTATTTCTTGACGCTACACCATTGCCATTTGAATGACCGTTAGATTTTCCGTTACCATTTTTTTTCTTTGCCATTTAAATTGCTCCTTTTTTCTCTGTAGGTTCAAGAGCGTCGTAGTTCCAAAGTTTTTTACCTGCAACAACTTTGGTCATTTTTGAAACATCAAAGTTTTCACCGATCTCCGCAACCTTTAATTTTCTTTTAAGCCAATCTTGATCTGAATCTGTTAGCTCTGCCTCAACAGCATCACTACCAAATGAACCAATTTTTCCACCTACAAAAATTGTCCCATCGTACATACTGTCGCCTAGGTTAATACCTACATCTCCAAGGATAATAATTCTTCCTCTTTGCATCATAAAACCCGTAAAAGCACCAGCATCACCACCAATTATTATAGTTCCACCTTTTTGATCTATACCAGTTCTTGCACCAACGCTACCTTTACAGATTAAATCTCCACCTCTAATAGCAGCTCCAAAACATGATCCAGCATTTTTCTCAATAACAACTTTTCCTGCCATCATATTTTCTGCACAAGACCACCCAACTCTTCCATTAATTCTTACAATTGGACCGTCCATTGATCCAACACCAAAATATCCAAGACTTCCTTCAAATATTAAATTTAATTTGTTTAATATTCCTACTCCTAGACTGTGTTTACCTTGAGGATTTTTGATAACAATCGTTCCATAACCCTCTTTCATTAAATCATCTATTTTTTTATTGGCATCTCTACAATCCATGTCTTTGACATCAATTTCTGTTCTTTTATTAAAATCAACATCATAAGTTCCAAAGTAGTAGAAGTTTTCTGCTTCATCTGGGTTAAAAAACTTTTGTTGTGTTTTTCCTGTAAGAACCTCAGTGTGAAGACCCATTGATTGGGCTTTTGTTTTTTTTTCTCCAGTTTTTAGATTTGCCATACTTTTACCATCCCATCAAACGGATCATACGTATCTATTTCTTGTGGAAGAATAGATCTGATCGCTATTTCTTCTGAACCCATTGCCACTAAATCATCTGACTCGTATAATACTAAAGGTTTAGCTGCCATTGTATCTTTCGCCATTCCTAAAGAGTCTTTTGTTGCAACAAAATAAGTGAAAACACCATCTAAGCCTGTTAATGACTCCTTCATACCTTCTTCTAGCGTTGCACCATTTCTCATTTTTTCAGCTAGGTAAACTGCGATTAATTCAGAATCACACTCTGACATAAATCTCATACCTTTATTTTCTAAAACTCTTCTATTATTCCAATAGTTAGTTAACTGACCGTTGTGCACAACAGATACATCGCTAAATGGGTATCCCCAGAAAGGGTGAGCAGATTTAATATCTACACCGGACTCTGTTGCCATTCTAGCATGACCGATAGCGTGCGTTCCTTCTACTTTATCTAAGCTGTATCTTTGACATACCGCTTCAGCGTTACCTAAATCTTTAATAACCTCTAATGATTTACCCATTGATAAAATCTCAACACCAGGAACACTCTCTATTTTTTGAGAAAATTCCATTAGATCCTTATCATATTGAATTTCATATCTTAAAGAGTAGGGAAGAGTTCTTTCCTCTTTTACAATTGTAGCTCCTAAATCTTTTAAATAACCATCTACAATTTTTTTTCTTTCATCGTAAACAGAAACATCTTCCATTACAGAAGTACTTCCTTCACCAACATTTTCCCCAACTTTAAAACGCATTATAAAGTTTTGACCGTCAGTCTTACCGTACAACGCATATCCAGTAGAGTCTTCTCCTCTATGTTTTAAAGCTTGAAGCATACCTTGAAGTTCAAACCCAACTTTAGAAGTATTTCCTCTATGAATAAGTCCAGCTATCCCGCACATATTTTTCCTTTCTTAATTTATATTATGGTAAGCAATCTAAATAAGTATCAAGATCCCATTGAGTTGTTGCACCCAAGAATCTTTCCCACTCATCATTTTTATACCAGTGGAAGACTTTGTACATCTCATCTGGCATTGCAGATTTAATTACATCATCTTCTGCTAATCTTTCTAAAGCTTCTCCTAAACTTAATGGAAGTTTTTTAACATCCTTACCAGCTTTTTGAGCTTCATAAATATTTCTAGATTCTGGAGCAGCTGGTTTCATCTTTTTAGTTATACCTTCATCACAAGCTTTAAGTAATGCAGCACCTAATAAATATGGGTTGTGCATACTATCTACTGATCTGTATTCAAATCTGCCTGGGGCAGAAACTCTTAATCCACAAGTTCTGTTTTGATATCCCCAGTCAGCATAAACTGGCGCCCAGAAACCTTGATCCCATAATCTTCTATATGAGTTAACTGTTGAAGATCCTAAAGCAGTTAATGCAGGTAAGTGTTTCATGATACCAGCAATTGATTGTAAACCAATTTTACCTGGCATCTGCATATCTTTAGTATCAGGCATAAAAGTATTTGTTCCACCTGAAACATAACTAAATACTTCTTCAACACCCGGTAATTTTTTATGGCCAAGTTTATTTACTGAAACTTTTCCACCTTTCCATAAAGACATATTGGTATGACACCCGCTTGCAGATACCCCCATAAATGGTTTTGTCATAAAGCAAGCTATCAATCCATTTTCTCTTGCAACCTGTGCACAGATTTGTCTGTATGTTGAAAGTCTATCAGCATTTCTTAAAACGTTATCGTATGTCCAGTTTAATTCTAATTGACCTGGTGCATCTTCATGATCTCCCTGGATCATATCTAGACCCATTGCTTTTGAGTATTCAATAACCTTCATAAAGACAGGTCTTAAAGATTCAAATTGATCAATGTGATAACAGAAAGGTTTTGAGAAACCTTTTCCAGTTGGTGTTCCATCTTGATTTTTTGTTAACCACATCATTTCTGGCTCTGTTCCAACTCTTAATTCAAGACCATGTTTTTTCTTAAATTCATCCATGAAAATTCTTAAATTTCCTCTGCAGTCAGAAGTTAAATGACCTCCTGGATTTTTTCTTTCTTCTCTATTTCTAAAACATGTACAAAAAACTCTTCCAACTCTTTTGTCCCAAGGTAATTGAACAAAAGTCTCAGGATCAGGAATACCAACTAACTCCATAGCTTCTGGTCCATATCCAATATAATTATTGTGACGATCTAAAAATAAGTTTGCAGTTGCACCATAAACTAATTGAAAACCTCTTTCTGCGGTTCTCTCCCAATGGTCTGCTGGAATACCTTTACCAACGACTCTGCCTGTTACAGAAATAAACTGAAAATAAATATATGTTATTCCTAACTCGTTAATTTTTTCTCTAACTTTTTTTACAAGTTTTGCTCTACCTGGTTGATTTACATGTTTTTCTAGATCAGTCATTGTCCCCCTTTAAGAATTTTAAGTTCAAAAAAGTAACTGAAAAAAAAACGTCTGTCTACTTAGAACGGTTAACTCCAAGGAAACGGACTGTTCGAAGTGGGGTGCAATTCACCTTTCGCGTATCGATTGAATCTGAACGGTTTTAACAAATCACTCTCTTGACCTAAAATTTCTTGAGCAACCAAGTGTCCAACCCCAATCATTTTATAACCATGATTGGCATCTGCAATCATGTAAACGTTTTCAAAAAATCTATCGAAGATTGGAAAACTGTCTGGTGTTAAACATCCAAGACCACCTGATGGTCCTTTTCTATATAAATTTGATTTCCCTACAAATCTTTTTTGAATGTGAGCAAGAGCTGACGTCCACATATCTGCAAACTTATCTGTTGTTTGAAATTCTGGAGATTCTATTCCATATGGATCAACATTTACTTGGTCAAAATGTTTTTGAACAATGTATGGTGAAGTTCCGCCTTGAACACCTAAACCCTCGATATCAGGTTTATAATAAATTCCCCATAGTTCATCTGTAATTAATTTACCTGTTGCATCCGAATGCAATGGTGCATCTGTATCAACATGAATTACAGGTGGTTGTTTACCTTCATTAGTTTTTAAATAATCTGCATCAACTCCAAGCACACCTTCTTGTAAAAACCAATATTTCCACATTTCAACTTCATGTGATTTTCCATCTTTTCCTTTAATCTCAGTTGTTTTTGGAAGCTCTAGCATATTCCAAAAGTCTCTTACCCATGGACCTGCACCAACGACAACCTGATCACAATCAATAGTTCCTTGATCAGTTACAACTCCTGTAACTGCATTACTGTTACTTCCTCTTTTAAATCCTGTTACCTTAACACCTTTATGGACATGAACTCCATTGTTGTTAGCTTTGCTCTCTAAAGCTTTAATCGAATCTTTGTTAAATGCGTATCCACCTTTTTTCTCATGAAGAACAGAAGTTATTCCTTGTGCTTGCCAATCATCAAAAATTCCCTTCATGTAATTCATACAATCTTTTTCACCTTCGATGAATACAGATTCATAACCAATAGCTTTTTGTTGCTCATAAATACTTCTTACATCTTCGTGCATTACTTCTGGTGAAATCTGCATGTAGCCAACTGGATTATATTTAAATGCTTTTGGATCACTTTCCCAAACTGAAACAGAATGGGCCATTAATTCTCTCATTGCAGGTTGGAAATAGTTGTTTCTTACAACTCCACAAGCAATACCACTCGCGCCTGCAGCTGTATCTTTTTTTTCTAAAACAACAACGTCCCCTGGATTTTTATATGTCTCTGATAATTTCCAAGCAGTACTTAAACCGTGGATACCTCCACCGATTATTACTACTTTTGCTTTTGTCGGTAATGACATAAGAGAACTCTATTTTTTGCATAGGGGAAATATATAATTTTTTTTATATCTAATTTTTATAAATAAATTAAGTAATACAACTTCAAAGTATTATCTAATAAGGGCCTAGAAGCTTAAATTTTTAAGGGTTCTTAAATAATCGTTGAATTCACTTACAAAAGATTGGCTTGGTTTTATGTGCTTCTTTCTTTGATCTTTCGATGTTTTTTCAAGATAGAAAAAACCTTTTTCACATGCCTCTGTAATTATAAGTGCTGATTTAGGTCTAGATGTTTTAAATAACTTTGTCTTAAGTTCCTCAACAGAAAGGTTTTGATTTAGTTTAAAAGCAGTCATTACTAGCAACATCATATGATAATGAGAGGGTGATTTTCTAAAAAAATAGTTTGATGAAGTGTGTGATAGTTTTAACTGATCTTCCCAGAATTCTAATAAGTCTTTTGTAGCTTTTGACATTTAAGATCTAACTCTAGTTTTTTGTGGATCAAAGTGTGGAAAGCCAACTATTTTAGCCGGAATTCTTTTTTGGTGACCATCAATTTTACCAACCTCAACATCTGTTCCTATTTCAGAATGACCAACATCAATTCTACATAAAGCAATGTTTTTATTTAATTTAGGAGATAAACAAGCACTTGTTACTATACCTACTTGTGCTCTTCCAATATGAACACAGTCACCGTGATTTGCTTTTTCTTTTCCAATTAGCTCAAGCCCAACTAATTTTTTTTGAGGATTTTCTTTTCTATTAATTAAGTTTTCTTTACCAATAAAATCATCTGTTTTCGTTTTTAGTGGTACTGAAAAACCTATTCCTGCTTCAAAAGGATCTTGCTGGCCATCAAATTCATTTCCAAATAAAATTAAACCTGCTTCAATTCTAAGTAAATCTAATGCACCAAATCCTGCTGGAATTAAACCTTCGTCTTTACCTGCTTCCATAACTTTATCCCAAACTTCTGGTGCATGATCAGGATGACACCAAATCTCAAATCCAAGTTCGCCAGTATAACCTGTTCTTGAAACAATTAATGGAATTCCTTTTAAATCATCTGCTCTACAAATAGTAAATCTGAACCATTGAAGTTCAGAAATAGTTGGTTGCGTAGGTGGTGTAAAAATAAATTTTTCCAAAATTTTTCTACTGTTTGGTCCTTGCAATGAAATATTATTAATTTGATCTGTAGAATTTTTAATTATTACTTTGTAATTTTTTTTCTTAGCTTGTTCTTTTAACCATTCTCCAGCGTACTCATCACCACAAACCCATCTAAATCCTGTTTCACTTAATCTTAATAAGGTTCCATCATCAAACATCATTCCATTTTCATAACACATTGCAGAGTAAACAATTTGACCGACTGACAATTTTTTTACATTACGTGTTAATGTATAATTCATTAACTCTTCCGCATCAGGTCCAATGATTTCAAACTTTCTCAAAGAAGATAAATCAATAACAACTGCTTTTTCTCTACAAGCAGTGTATTCATTTATTACTCCATGTTTTGTGTAATCATTTGGCAACCAAAAACCTCTTGCATCAACATAGTTTCTAGTTAACTTTGAAGTTCTTTCATAAAAACCAGTATTTCTTGTAAGTTTATTTTCAGAGTCTGTTTTCATTCTAAAACCAAATGATTTTGTGAATTCTTTTTTTTTGTCATAAGTTCTAACAAAAATATCAGTTGGATTCCAACCATTACAGCTATCGATATCACTAGGACAAGCTGTTGTTCCGCAAGTTAAATCTTTTAGTGCTCTAAATATTACATAGTCACCTGGTCTTGCATAAGACTCATCAGACAACACAGAGTTTTGACCACCTGCAGATGTGTTGAAAAATAAGTTTATTGCATGCCATCCTCTTTTTTTTTGAACACCATATTTTTCCATACTTTCATTTAGATTATCTGAACAATTAGCGTGCCCAAAATATCCAGCATCTTCATAGTATTTAGATGTACAAGCTAAATTGAAAGTATCATGAATACCAACCGTATCTCTTATAACTTCAATTAAAGGCTCATGATCAATATCATAAAATTTTGAGAATAAACCAGGTCCAGGAAAAGTATGACCCATGAAAGTTCTTGTTGTTTGCCAGTCCAAACCGTTTTCTTGTCCTTTACCTAATTTAGCAGTATCAAAAGCTACAAAGTCTGAGCACTGCCTTCCTGTAGGTGTAATTATTTGTATATAATCTCCTTCTTTAACTTGATAAGCATCAGCGGTTGTTCTTTTAATATTTATTTCTCCAGATGGATCATATACAGGATCAGGAATTACCAAGAATTCTTTATCTTGCTTTTTTTCAGCTCTTTTAACTAAAACAGTTAAATCAGTTGATGGGTTTTGTTCATGTACTAACATTGCATTTCCTGGTGCAGAAATTATGCAATAACATTTGTCTTTAGATTTTAATTTTATAGTTTCTTTAGCAACTGTATCTTTATTAAAAAGAATTGCTGATTTAGATTTTTCTATATCTAGGTTTCTTTTTTTTAATTGATAGAGAGCCTGTAAAGATGTTTCGTTTTTGTTAAATAAAATTTTTTTTATTTCAAAACTATTTTTACTTTCTTTTAAATTTAGAATTCCTAACTCAGATTTTCCATCTTTGTTAAAAACTGTAATTTCGCAAATTTGATTTCCTTCATCGTTAATAATTTCAATTTCATCATCAGGAAGAATTTGAACACCAGTTAGTCCTCCACCATTTACTACATATCTTTCAACTCCAAGTGGAAATACATTTAAGCCAGGTTCTTTTATGTTTAAACTTGTTTGCATAAACTATTTGTCACGGCATTATTAATTATAAAGTATAATAACAGTAGTCATAAAATTTATATATATTTAATATAATTAACTCGTATTGACTATAACACTGAATTTAAGGATAATTTAATTACTTAATATTAAGAAAGGGGAACAAATGAGAAAACTAATATCTCTACTATCAGCAGTAGTTATCTCTGCAGTAAGTTTTGCAGGTATATCTAATGCAGCAGATAGTAAAAAACCCATCGTAATCCCAACACATAACTGGTCAAGCCAAATTGTTATGGCATACGTTATTGGTGGTATTTTTGAAAGCATGGGTAATAACGTTAAATACGTTAACGCAGACTCACAAGCAGTATACGAGTCTATAAGAATTGGTGATGTAACAATATCACACGAAGTTTGGGAATCTGCATTTGGTAAATCATTTACAACTGCTTTAGATAAAGGTGGTTTAATAGATATGGGTGACCATGAAGCTAGAACGCTTGAGGATATGGGATATCCGAACTGGGTTGTAGAAAAAGGTTTATGCCCAGGATTACCAGATTGGACAGCTTTAAAAAATCCAGATTGTGCAAAAAACTTCACAACTCCTGATTCACCAGATGGAAAAGGAAGAATGTTAGAAGGTCCACAAACTTGGCATGGTGACTTAATTCCTCAAAGAGTTGATGCTCTTGGATTAGGAGATCTATGGTGGGTAAAATTTGCTGGAAGCGCAGATGCACTATGGGCTGAATTATCAGCAGCTGAAAAAGAAGGAAGAGGAACAATAATCTTCAACTGGACACCAAACTTTACTGATGGTGCTGGTTTTACGTTTATTGATTTCCCTCCATACACAGCAGGTTGCAGACCTGAGGATGGTGGAGATGGAAAATGTGGATCGCCAGATGGTTATTTGAAAAAAGCGGCACATGAAGATTTTCCAAAAACTCATCCAAAAGCAGCAGCAGCTTTCAAAAAATTGTCATTCTCTACAAGTCAAATTGGAGCAATGGCAGCTTTAGTTGACGTTGATAAAATGACTCACGAAGATGCAGCCAAAAAGTGGTTAGCTGATAACAAGAGTGTTTGGCAAGCGTTTACTAAATAAGGATAAGAGCTAAATTTTAAATCCTCCCCAACTTTGTTGGGGGGGATTTTTTTTTAATTAATCTTGTGTAAAATATTATTATGAAAAAATATTTTATTTTCGTTTTTTTAAGTTTTTTGATCAGTTCCACGGTTTTTGCTAGAAGTACAGGGTGTAAAGAAGGAAATTGTGAAAATGGTTTTGGTAAATGGATTTATACAGACAAAACAACTTATGAAGGAGAATGGGTTGCAACAAAAAAACAGGGTCAAGGAACAGAGACTTGGCCTAATGGATATATCTATAAAGGTGAATTTAAAAATAGTATGTGGAGTGGACAAGGAGTTTTAACATTTCCTGATGGCTCAACGTATGAAGGTGAGTGGAAAAATGGATTTATGAATGGCGAAGGAACATTCACTTGGTCTGACGGAAAACAAAAATCAGGTATTTGGGAAAATGGCAAACTCCAAGAATAATTAAAATGAATACTTACTTTAATAAATTTAGATCATTACCAGAATCTTTAAGGCAATTAATTGGTCTTATTTTTATTACAATTATTATTATTATCTCATTTTCCATTTTAAATACTATCTTTGGTCAAGGCGATGAATTAGTTAAAAAAATGAAATTAGAGGAAGAGAGAATAGCAAAAGAAAAAAAACTAAGCGCATTAATATCAAAATTACCATCCGGTATTTTGGTAACATTTGACGGCACAGATCATTTTAAATTATCTGATGAGTTATATGAAGCTGTATGTAATGCCACAAAATTAATTCCACAACGTGCGATTATGGGTGCAAATTTTTTGAATTTTAGAGCACACGAAATTTATACAATTAATGGAAACAAAATAGATGAAACATTTGTTAAATGGGATAAAGAGAAAAATAAGTGTTTTGCAGGTTTTACCGTAAGTGGAAATAATGTAGGCATAGATGAAAGTATCACAGTCAGTGGTGAGGCATTAAGCTTTTTAAGCACAGGAATAGATACAAGAGTTTATTACATTAAAAATTTTTAATTTGGAGATGGATAATTATATCGATTTAACTTTGTATAAATTTCATATAATTTAAATTAATTATGTCAGAAGCTGTTATTAAATGTGAAAATGTTTATAAAATTTTTGGTACTAATGCCCAAAAAATGCTTCAAGAAGCAAATGGCAATGTAGACGCCAAAACATTCCAAGAAAATGGATGTATCGTTGGCGTTAACGATGCTTCTTTTGAAGTTTCTAAAGGAGAAATGCTTGTTGTAATGGGATTGTCTGGATCTGGCAAATCGACATTACTCAGATGCATATCAAGATTGACTGATGCAACAGGTGGAAAGATTTTCATCGAAGGTCAGGATTTACTTAAATTGAATAATAAAGAATTAATTAATCTTAGAAGAAATAAAATGGGAATGGTATTTCAAAGTTTTGCATTACTGCCACATAAAACAGTAGTTGAAAATATTGCATTTCCTTTACAAATAAAGGGAATTAAAACTGAAGACAGTATTAGCAAAGCAATGGACATGGTTAAACTCGTTGGACTTGATGGAAGAGAAAACTATTTTCCAAGAGAACTTTCAGGTGGACAACAACAAAGAGTAGGTATTGCAAGATCTTTAGCGGTTGAACCAGATATTTGGTTTTTAGATGAACCATTTTCAGCATTAGATCCATTGATAAGAAAAGAAATGCAGGATGAATTTCTAAGACTTCAAGAAAAACTCCAAAAAACAATTATGTTTATTACTCATGATTTTGATGAAGCATTAAAGCTTGCAGATAGAATTGCAATTATGAAAGATGGAATTATTGAACAATTAGATACACCTGCAAATATAGTTTTAAATCCTGCCACAGAATACGTAAAAAAATTTACAGAGGAAGTGCCAAGAGAAAAAGTATTAACCATTGAAGATGTAATGGATAAAACAAATTCTGAAAGTTCTGATTTAAAAGTTTTAAAGGATGAAATTATAGAAAATGTTGCAGAAAAAATCCTTACCCAAGAAAAATCAGTTTCAGTTATTGATCAAGATAATAAAATTGTTGGGTCAATTAATCCATCTAAGATTATACAAACAGTATTTGGAGGCAGAAAAAGTAATAGCTAAATTATGGACATTATAAAAAAATATCCAAAAGTTTTTCAATGGTTGTTTTTATTAGCTGTATTTTTTGCTTTATGTTTTGCAATAGACGTTCCTGAAACTTATAAATTTATAAGGGGCCAAGCAGAATTTGTAAAAGATCCCAATCAAAGTACGTTTGTATTTCTTGGCAAAGAAGTAAGATATTACGCATTTGATGTATTTTGGAGATTACCCCCACTACTTGGATGGCTACCTATTTGGATTAATGACTCTTTGTTCTTCTTAATGAATGAATGGATGCCAATGGAGTTTTGGAATGAAGATACACAAGAATTTAAAACTCGACCTTTGCTTTTACAAATTAGCAGAAACCTTACTGCTTTTATGACTTTTCTAATTGAATTAATTAGAGAGATTTTATTGGGAGGTCTTGAAACTATTGTTGCATTTACAAGTTGGGATTTTATTGATGCATATCCGTGGGCAGAACTCCCAGGTTTGCCATGGACTATTGTAGCTGCTGGCTTTGCAATCCTTTCATACAAATTAAGCGGTAAAGGCCTTGCTATATTTGCCGGTCTAACAATGGTTTACATTTCTATTTTTGGTCAATGGAAACCTTCTATGCAAACACTTTCTTTTATTTTAGTCGCGGCCCCATTATCTTTTGCATTTGGTTTAGGCCTTGGTATTGCAGCTTTTAAAAGTAAAAGAGTCGAGAAAGCATTGTATCCTATATTGCTTGTTATGCAGACAATGCCACAATATGCAGTTTTGGTTCCAGCGCTTGTGCTTTTTGGGGTAGGCGATCACGCAGCTGTAATAATAACTATGGTAGTTGCTGTACCACCAATGATATTACTAACTTTATTAGGTTTAAGAGCAATTCCTCCCGAGGTTATTGAAGCCGGTAGAATGAGTGGGTGCACTAATTGGCAATTGATGTTCAAAGTATTAATTCCAACAGCAAGAAGAGATATATTGATAGGAGTGAACCAGGTAATCATGGTCTGTTTCTCAATGGCAGTTATTTCTGCATTTATAGGTGCAAAAGGATTAGGTTTTAATTTGTTACTTGCTCTAAACCAATTAAATATTGGATTAGCATTAGAGGCAGGTTTATGCATTAGTTTGATTGCAATTCTGTTAGATAAAATGTCATTAGCTTGGGCAAACAAGCAAATAGATTATTTTGGGAACCTAACTTTTTACCAAAGAAATAAAAATTTAATATTCTTTGGAGGAGCATTTATTATTGGTATTTTATTAGCTTATGCAGGATCATTTTATTTTAAAGAAGGATTTAATTATTTATTTGAAGTTCCACATAACAAAGGAATTTCAACTGCAGATTTTTGGAACAAAGGAGTTGATTGGATTTTTGAAACTTTCTTCGTTTACATTAAAGCTTTCAACACATGGTTAATTCAAGATGTTCTTCAACCAATGAGAGCTTTATATTTAAGAATGCCAGCGGTTGCTACTTTAGTACTTGTGGTTGGAGCAGGTTACTTAATAGGTGGAATTCGTTCAGCTTTAGTTGTGTGTGCCTTAACGTTGTTTATTGCTCTAAGTCCATGGTGGGATAGAGCTCTAGTTACAACATATATGGCAACATTTGGTGTAATTATATCTTGTATAATTGGTTTTACTGTTGGAACCCTATGTTTTCAAAACAAAAATTCAGCAAAGTTTATGTTGGGAGTTTGTGATATTTTTCAAACCTTTCCTTCGTTTGTATATTTAATTCCTGTGATGATGTTGTTTGGTATTACAGACACATCAGTTCTAATCGCTGTGATCGTTTATGCAACTATTCCTGCAACAAGATACACAATTGAAGGATTAAGAAGTGTACCTGCAGGATTACACGATGCTGCAACTATGTCAGGTGTAAATAAATTTCAAAGGTTAACAAAAATTGAATTTCCTTTAGCCTTCCCGCACATGATGCTTGGTTTAAATCAAACAATTGTTTTTGCATTATTCATGGTAATTATTGGAGCCTTCATCGGAACAGAAGATTTAGGACAATATATTTTAAAAGCTTTATCAGATAAAAATGGAGCAGGGATAGGTCTTACTTTAGGAATATGTGTTGCCTTTATTGGATTGATTTTTGACAATCTAATAAGAACTTACGTTGGAAAAAGAAAAAAGCATTTAGGAATAGATTAATCAAAAAAATGAGAAACGAGACTATAAACTTAATTGGATGGATATTGTTTATAGTTTCAGCAATAGGATTTGTAATATCAAGTATTGGAAGTTTTTGGGCAATGTTTGGAAGTTTATTTTTTTTACTTGCCTGTTTTGTATTTCTAATTCCTTTTTTTAGAAAAGATAAAAATAAAATATAATAACTAGTTTAAAAAACTTTTTTTATTTATTTAAAAAAGTTTTTAAAGAGTCATCCATTGCCGTTTCCCATGGCGTATGATGAATTGGAGCAACAGAACCTGTGACAGGTGAAGAAAATGATTTATTTCTATAAGTTAAAATATCTTCGACCTTATGGTGCTCCCATTCTTTAAAATGTTTTCTAATTAATTCAAAATCAATTTTTGGATAATCACTCATTTCATGAAGCTCTTTGGTGTACTCTGTTTGAAAATCGATCATTTGATCTGGATTTTCTAATTTTTCCTCCATATCAACCCATTTTTTAATATCATTATCCATTTCACTGTCGCTTGGCATTTTAATTTTACCCATTATCACATCTCTTGCATACCATGCTTGGCAATCAAACATATTAAAAGTATGAAATTGATCCTGCATACCAAGATAAAGAAGTTTATGATTATCCTGCCATACAACACCTTTGTAAAGTTTTGGTGGATAAAGCCTGTTGTGAGTTTTAAGTTTTAGACTTTCCTCTAAAAAAGGAAAATGGTGAAGATATCCTGTACATAAAATTATAGCATCAGCTTCTTGTTCCGTACCATCTTTAAAAATTGCTTTTTTTCCGTCAAGACGATCTAGATAAAAGACTTCTTTCATTCCTTCAGGCCATTTAAATCCCATTGGGTTATGTCTGTAGCCTATAGTTACACTTTTAGCTCCATACTTATTACATTGTAAAGCAACATCTTCAGCAGAGTAACTACTGCCTAATACAATAACATTCTTTCCTCTGAACTCTTCTGCATCTCTAAAATCATGCGAGTGCATAATTCTTCCTGGAAATGATTTCATACCTTTGTATTCAGGTATAAATGGAACTGAAAAATGACCAGTTGATACCACAACATAATCAAACTCATCAGTTTGTATTTTATCATTGACCTTATCTTGAAAACTTACCTCAAATTTATCATTTTTAAACGATGTGTTTATCACTCTAGTGTTAAATTTAATTTTACTTTTTAAATTACCCTGACTTACTCTTCCGATTATATAATCTTGTAAAACTTCTCGTGGTGGAAAAGATGGAATAGGTTTTCCAAAATGTTCATCAAAAGAGTAATCAGCAAACTCTAAACATTCTTTTGGTCCATTTGACCATAAATACCTATACATACTGTTAGGAACAGGGTCTCCATATTGATCAGAACCAGTTCTCCAACTATAATTCCAAAGACCTCCCCAATCTTCTTGTTTATCAAAACAAACTATTTCGGGAATTTTTTCACCCTTCTTTTCTAAATGTTCAAATGCTCTTAATATTGAAAGTCCACAAGGACCTGCACCAATAATTGCTACTTTTGTCATCTAAAATTCTCCCATAAATAAAAATTTATAAAATAATTCTACTAACAAATTATGAAAAATTAAATCATAAATAAATTAAACTTTGAAATAAAATTTATATTAATAAATAGAAAAAAATATTAGACTATTAATAAATATGAGAAAATTTATTGTATCTATTGATCAAGGTACTACCTCTAGTAGAGCAATTTTATTTGATTTAAAAGGGAAACCAGTTTTTGTTTCACAGCTAGAGTTTACTCAATACTTTCCAAAAGATGGATGGGTAGAACATAATCCAGAAGAGATTTGGTCTACAACTCAAAAAGTTTTAAAAAAAGTTATTCAAAAAAGTAAATCACTTAATGGAAAGATTTTAACAATCGGAATAACAAACCAAAGAGAAACAACAATTCTTTGGGATAAGCATACCGGAAAGGCTGTTTACAATGCAATAGTCTGGCAAGATAGAAGGGCAGTTGAATATTGTAATAAACTTATAAAACAAAAAAAAGAAACGTTAATTTATAATAAAACTGGTTTATTAATCGACGCTTATTTCTCAGCAACAAAAATTAAATGGATCATAGATAATGTTCCAAAAGCAAAACAACTTATAAAACAAAAAAGATTATTATTTGGAACAGTAGATTGTTTTTTACTTTGGAGATTAACGGGAGGAACCAATCATTTCACAGATGCAACAAATGCAAGTAGAACTATGCTATTTAATATAGCAACAAATAAGTGGGACAAACAAATACTAGATATTTTAAAAATTCCAAGTCATATACTTCCTGAGGTAAAGGATAGTTCTGATGATTTTGGTCACACAGACCCAAAGATTACAGGAGAGTCGTATTCTGTTACTGGAATGGTGGGAGATCAACAATCTGCAACAATTGGACAATGTTGTTTTGAACCAGGATCATTAAAAAGTACTTATGGGACTGGAGCATTTGTTTTGCTTAATACTGGAAGTAAAATTATTTATTCCAAAAATAGATTACTAACGACAATTGGATATAGAATTAATGGAAAGACAACCTATGCACTTGAAGGGTCAATATTCATAGCAGGTGCAGGCGTTCAATGGTTAAGAGATAAAATCAAATTTTTAAAAAAGGCAGCAGACTCCGAAAAAATAATAAAAAAATTAAAAGATAATCATGGCGTTTATCTAGTTCCAGCCTTTACAGGCCTTGGAACACCATATTGGAATGCAAAATCTAGAGGTGTTTTAAGTGGTTTAACAAGAGACACCGGAATAAGCGAAATTGTAAGAGCAACAGTAGAGTCTGTTGGGTATCAAACTTATGATCTATTTGAAGCAATGAAAAATGATGGCCTTCGTCCAAAAATAGTTAGGGTAGATGGAGGTATGGTAAAAAATAATTGGTTTTCACAATTTTTATCAGACATAATTAATGTAAAAGTTTTAAGACCAAAAGTTGACGAAACAACTGCATTAGGTGCAGCCTTTATGGCAGGTTTAAAAATTGGAGTTTACAAATCTCTAAACGACATTTCAAAAAATTGGTCTTTAGATAAAAAATTTTCTCCAAAAATGAAAAACAAAGATAGAAGAAAATTAATTTTTGGATGGCAGAAAGCAATTAAAAGAACTTTGATAACCTAATTCAACTTAGAATTGATTCAATTATATATTTAATCTTTACAGCACTCAGTAATTTTTGTTACATTTTAGCTTCAATAAACACAAGAGGGGAAAATAAAATGATACGATCATTTAAAACAATCTTAGCTTTTGTTGCTTTATTCTCATTTACCACAAACTCTTATGCTGATGGCCATATGGCAGCAGTTAAGAAATGGTCAAATGGTGAGTTTAAACTTTCAACTCTTTCGTCTAAACAAAGAGAGAAAGAACTAAAATGGTTTCATGATGCAGCCAAACCTTTTAAAGGTATGGAAATAAATGTATTATCAGAAACTATTCCAACTCACGAATACGAGTCTAAAACACTAACTAAAGCTTTTGAAGAAATCACTGGGATCAAAGTTAACCACCAGTTACTTGGTGAAGGTGAAGTAGTACAAGCCGTACAAACACAAATGCAAACAGGAAGAAACTTGTATGATGCATATATCAATGACTCTGATTTAATTGGTACGCACTCAAGACTTCAACTTGCAGTTAACCTGACTGATTGGATGGCTGGTGAAGGTAAAGCAGTTACATTGCCTACATTAGATATCGATGATTTCATCGGAAAATCATTTACAACTGGTCCTGATGGAAAATTATATCAACTTCCAGACCAACAATTTGCAAACCTTTATTGGTTTAGAAAAGATTGGTTTGACAGAACTGATATTAAAGCAGGATTTAAAAAGAAATATGGTTATGATTTAGGTGTGCCAGTTAACTGGTCTGCTTATGAAGACATAGCAGAATATTTCACTAATGATGTAAAAGAAATCGATGGTGTTAGAGTATATGGACACATGGATTATGGTAAAAGAGCTCCTGATTTAGGTTGGAGAATGACCGATGCTTGGCTATCAATGGCTGGCGCAGGTTCTGTTGGAAAACCTAATGGTGTACCTGTTGATGAATGGGGTATTAGAATGGAATCTGGAACTTGTAATCCAGTTGGTGCTGATGTTGCAAGAGGTGGAGCAGCTAATGGACCAGCAGCTGTTTATGCAATTAGAAAATGGGATGAGTGGTTAAGATCATATGCGCCTCCAGGAGCTGCTAGTATGGACTTTTATCAATCACTACCTGCATTATCATCTGGTAACGTTGCTCAACAGATCTTCTGGTACACAGCGTTTACTGCATCAATGGTAGCGCCTAAGAGTTCTGGAAATAAAACAGTTGATGACAATGGAAATCCTTTATGGAGAATGGGTCCTTCACCAAAAGGTCCTTACTGGGATGAAGGTATGAAACTTGGATATCAAGATGCTGGATCATGGACTTTATTTAAGTCTACACCAGTTGATAGAAGAAAAGCTGCATGGTTATATGCTCAGTTCGTTGTCTCAAAAACTGTATCTCTTAAGAAAAGCCACGTAGGCTTAACTATTATAAGAGATAGTGATATAAACCATAAATCATTCACAGAGAGAGCTCCAAAATTAGGTGGGTTAGTAGAATTCTATAGATCACCTAATAGAGTATTGTGGTCACCTACAGGTATCAATGTTCCGGATTATCCGAAACTTGCACAAATATGGTGGCAGCAAATTGGAGATGTAAACTCTGGTGCTTTTAGTCCTCAGGAAGCTATGGATCGTCTTGCAGAAGAGATGAACTTAGTTATGTCCCGTATGGAAGCTGCAGATAAAGCTAACAATACGTATGGTGGATGTGGGCCTAGATTGTCTGAACCAAAAGGAGCTAAATATTGGTTAGACCAACCTGGATCACCAAAAGCAAAACGTAATGAAAAACCTCAAGGTAAAACTGTTCCTTACGAAAAAGCTTGGAACTAGTTTTATTTTGAAAATACTTTCAAATTAAAAAGAAGGACGTCTTATATGACGTCCTTCTTTCGTTAAAATTCAAAATAAAATTATGAGTTTAGAATTAAGAAATGTTGAAAAAAAAATTGGACAAGAAACTCATATTTATGAAACTAATTTAAAATTAGAAAAAAATACTATCAACGTACTTCTTGGATCAACCTTAGCAGGCAAAACTACGCTCATGCAAATTATGGCTGGATTAGATAAGCCAACAAATGGAGAAATTTGGTTCAACGAAAAAAATGTAACTGGTGTAAAAGTTCAAAAAAGAAATGTCTCGATGGTTTATCAACAGTTCATTAATTATCCGAACTTTAACGTTTATGATAATATTGCATCCCCATTAAAAATTACGGGAGTTGACAACAATGAAATTAAAAACAGAGTTGGGAAAGTTGCCGAATTACTAAAACTTTCTCCAATGTTAAATAAAAGGCCAAATGAACTTTCAGGAGGTCAACAACAAAGGACAGCACTTGCCAGAGCTTTGGTAAAAGATTCTGATTTAATTCTATTAGATGAACCTCTAGCAAACTTAGATTTTAAATTAAGAGAAGAATTAAGAGAAGAGTTACCAAAACTATTTGAAGATAGGGATTGTATAGTTGTATATGCAACAACAGAACCTTCTGATGCATTACTAATTGGAGGTTACACTGCAACTTTACTTGAGGGAAAAATTGTTCAGCATGGAAAAACTTTAGAAGTTTATAATCAACCAAATAGCTTACAATCAGCCCAGGTATTCAGTGATCCACCAATGAATATTGCTAAAATTAAAAAACAAGGCGATGTTTGTTCCCTAATTTCTGATGATGTGAGTTGGAAGATAAATTCAAAACTTAAAGATGGTGAATACAAAGTTGGTATAAGACCACACAATATTACCACATACAAAGAAGGTTCAAACTCATTAGAAATTTCTGGAAAAGTCTTAATCTCAGAGCTTAGTGGTTCTGAAAGTTTAATTCACTTTACTAATGGAGATTTAAATTGGGTATCCTTATCAAATGGAATCCATCAAAAAAATGTTGGTGAGCAAACTAAATTATTTATGAACTCAGACGAGTTTTTATATTTCGATGAATCTAACAAATTGGTAAATAATGTCTAAGATTTCACTCAAAAATTTAAGCCATAGTTATTTAAGTTCTCAAGTTAATAAAGAGGACTGGGCACTTCGTAATGTAAATATTGATTGGAACGACGGTGGAGCCTATGCACTTTTAGGTCCATCTGGTTGTGGAAAAACAACTTTGTTAAATATAATTTCAGGATTAATTAATCCAACAGAAGGTCAAATATTATTTAATGGTGAGGATGTTACAAATAAAAATCCTGTTGAAAGAAATATTGCTCAAATTTTCCAATTTCCAGTTATCTACGACACGATGACTGTTTTTGATAATCTCGCATTCCCATTGAAAAATAGAGGTATATCCGAACAGGAAATAAAACAGAAGGTAGAAGAAATTGCAGAGATGCTTGAACTTACTTCAACACTTCATAACAGAGCATCTGGTTTAACAGCTGATGGTAAACAAAAAATTTCTCTTGGAAGAGGTCTTGTTAGATCAGATGTGAATGTAATTATGTTTGATGAACCCCTAACAGTGATTGATCCACATTTAAAATGGATCTTAAGATCAAAACTAAAAGAACTACATCAAAAGATTAATAGAACAATGATTTATGTCACACATGATCAGACAGAGGCACTTACATTTGCTGATCAAGTTGTAGTAATGCATGAGGCTGAAATTGTTCAGATTGGAACACCTGTAGAATTATTTGAGAAACCTCGACATACTTTTGTTGGTCATTTTATAGGATCTCCAGGCATGAATATTCTGCCATGTAAAATAGATAATGGTGCAATTTCTATAAATGGTAATAAAATTGAAACCAAAATAGATATTAAAGATAAAAGTTTTTCTAAAACTGAAGTTGGAATTAGACCAGAATTTATTGAATTTAATGAAAAAGGTTTGCCAGTAAAGATACTTAAGGTAAGTAACACAGGAAGACATAAGATAATTGATACTGAAAGTGAAAGTGGAAAAATAAAAGTAATAGCAAAAAGTTCAGATAATATTCCAACTGGATCTGCATTTTTAAACTTTAAAAAAGATTATACATACGTGTACGGAGATAATTGGATAATTGAATAATGAATAAAACAGTAAATCAAAAAGCTTGGCTCTTCGTAATACCAGTTTTTGTATTAGTTGCTTTTAACGCCATTATTCCATTAATGACAGTTGTTAATTATGCTTTTCAAGAGACTTTTGGCAATAATGTCTTTATGTGGGAGGGAACTAGATGGTTTAAACAAATACTTCTATCAGATAGGTTTCATGCTGCCTTAGGAAGACAAATTTTATTTACGCTCATAATATTATTTATACAAATTCCACTTGGAATTTTCATTGCATTAACAATGCCAAAGGAGGGAATTGGGGTATCAGTTTGTTTAGTACTAATGTCTATGCCACTTTTAATACCTTGGAATGTAGTAGGTGCAATGTGGAATATTTTTGCATTGCCTGACATTGGCTTTTTAGGACACTCACTAAATGCATTAGGCTTTGATTACAATTTCACACAACAAAGTGGTGATGCATGGTTTACAACAGTTTTGATGGATGTTTGGCACTGGACTTCACTTGTAGTTCTATTGTCTTATGCAGGCCTAAGATCAATTCAACCTGCATATTACCAAGCAGCAGAAATTGACGGTGCTAGTAGATGGTCAGTGTTTAGACATATTGAATTACCTAAAATGAAGAAAGTTTTAACAATTGCAATACTTCTACGTTTTATGGATAGTTTTATGATTTATACAGAACCATTTGTGTTAACTGGGGGTGGTCCAGGAAATGCAACAGCTTTTTTATCAATTGACTTAGTTAAAATGGCACTAGGTCAATTTGATTTAGGTCCAGCGGCAGCTATGTCCTTAATTTATTTTTTTATAGTTCTTACAGTTTGTTGGGTTTTTTATAATTTAATGATGAAAAATGAGGGTCAATCGTGAAGAAATATAAATGGATAGTTCCAACGTTATACATAATTTTTTTAATGCTACCAATTTATTGGTTATTAAATATGTCTTTTAAAACAACAACAGAAATTATTAATACATACACTCTTTGGCCAAATGAATTTACATTAGAGAATTATAAAAAAATATTTACTGATAGTACTTGGTACACTGGATATTTAAATTCAATTTATTATGTGGTCTTAAATACAATAATATCAGTTGCTGCAGCACTTCCAGCTGCTTATGCATTTTCGAGATATAAATTTTTAGGTGATAAACATTTGTTTTTCTGGCTACTTACAAATAGAATGGCGCCACCAGCAGTTTTTGCATTACCATTCTTTCAATTTTATTCTTCAGTAAATTTGTTTGATACACATGTAGCTGTAGCCTTATCTCACTGCTTATTTAACATTCCTCTTGCAGTTTGGATATTAGAAGGATTTATGTCAGCAGTTCCAAAGGAGTTAGATGAAACTGCATATGTTGATGGCTATTCTTTTTGGAAATTTTTCTTTAAAATCTTTATACCAACAATTACTGCAGGTATTGGAATTACAATGTTTTTCTGTTTTATGTTTTCATGGGTTGAACTTTTACTTGCAAAAACATTGACAGCAGTAGCCGCAAAACCTATTGCTGCTACGATGACACGAACAGCTAGTACCTCAGGTTATGAGCTAGGTTTGCTTGCAGCTGCTGGAAGTCTAACAATAGTTCCTGGAGCAATAGTAATTTACTTTGTTAGAAATTATATTGCTAAAGGATTTGCATTAGGAAGAGTATGATTTTTACTAAGTTATATGCTGCTAATTCTTGGGACTCTGTTGCAAAAACCCAAGAAAAAGGTTTTTTTGACTTTGAATTTATAACATGGATGGCATGGACGTGGCAGACTGCAGCTTTCTTTATTTTTATAGCTTGTTGTTTGATAGCCATGACTGTTTGGGAGAAAAAAAAACCTGGCGGCAGTCCAAGAAAAGGAATTTTAGGTCTCGATACTACTAGAGGAGATCGATTATTTTTATCTCTTCTCAGTGCTGCGTATATCCATCTTGGCTGGCTTGGTTTGATTGGCCCAATGTTATGGGTTGCAACTATTATTTCATTTTTCTTTGCTATTTTTGTATTCAGGTACGTATAATAATTTTATGAAGAAAATCGTTATTATTGGTGCTGGTGCAATGGGATCCGCTTTTTCAATTCCTTGTGCTGATAATTCTAATGAAGTTATTTTAGTTGGCTCCTTTTTAGAAGATAAATTAATAGATCAGATAAATAATAATAAAAATCAACACCCAGTATTAAATTGCCAACTACCAAAGAATGTTAAAGTTATAAAATTTTCTGAGTTTGATGATAAAATGAAAAACAATATAGATCTAATTGTCGTCGGTGTAAGTTCGAAGGGCATAGAGTGGATAGGGGAAGAAGTTTCAAAATTTTATAATGAAAATACAAACATATTACTACTTACAAAAGGTTTAGCTGTAATTGAAAATAAATTTGAAACATTAGCAGACAAATTAGAAAAAATTTTAAAGATAAAAGGTGCTTCTAATCCAAAGATTTCAGCTGTAGGAGGACCATGCCTTGCAAATGGATTAGCAAATAGAATTAAAAGTAGTGTGGTTTTAGCTAATAACAATATCGAAATAGTAAGAGAAATAGGAAAAATTATTTCAACAAGTTATTATTCAACTGAATTTACTGATGATCTTATTGGAGTAGAAGTGTGTGCAGCTACAAAAAATATTTATTCAATGTTGATTGGGGCATCAGAAGGGTTAAGTGGTGAAAATTTAGATGATAAAATTAAAAAAAAATATTACTTAAACACAGCTGCCTCATTAGTTTACAAATCATTATCAGAAATGAAAAAGTTGACAAAAAAACTAAAAGGTAAAGAGGAAACAGTTTTCGGACTAGCTGGATTAGGTGATTTACATGTAAGTGCTGCAGGTGGGAGAAATAGCATGATGGGAAATTATCTTGGTAAAGGATTGCTTTATAAAGATGCTAAAGAAAATCACATGAAAGAGATAACAGTTGAAGGAGCAGATCTAGCTGTTGAAATTGGTCCAAAAATACTTAAAGAATTTGATAAAAAAGATTTTCCATTACTATTTTGTATGCTTGAAGCAATTTGTAATAACAAAAAATTAATAATTGATTGGTAATTAAGTTTTTAAAGTGAAAAAAATATTAATAGTAGAGGGTAATCTAAGAGAGGAAAATCAGAGTTTTACTGATGGTGGTATTAAAACACATACAGAAAGCTTAAAGGACAGTATTAACTACTTTACAAAAGATTTAGAAATAGATGTCGTGAATCCTTCTTCAGATTCAAATGTATCTGATGTTGTAAAAAATTTAAATAAATATGATGGAATGATATGGGGAGGCAGTAGTCTAAATATTTATAATGATACTCCTGAAATAAAGAGACAACTTGATTTTATGAGAGAATGTCAAAATAATATTAAAAACATTTTAGCTATTTGTTGGGGTATGCAGGTTGCTGTTACTGTTGCTGGCGGCGAAGTGAAAAGATGTGAAAGGGGAGCTCATAGAGGTATTGCACATGATATTGAAATTAATGAACAGGGCTTGAAACATAATATCTATAAAAATAAAAACAAAATCTTTAATACTCCGGCGTTCAACTTTGACGAGGTTGTAACGTTACCTGCAAATTCAATATTGCTAGCTTCAAATTCAATTAATAAAGTGATGGGTGTATCTTTTAAAGCGGGTATAAGTAATATTTGGGGAATTCAATATCATCCTGAAATTTCATATGAAAAAATGGTTAGCTTGATACATTTTAGAACAGAAAGACTTCTAAATAATAAAGCTTTTAAAGACCAAAACGAGATTGATAATCATGTTAAAATAATTGAGGATGAAATTAAAGTTTCTAAACTTGATGCTCGAATGAGAGAGTTAGAAAATTGGTTAAAATTTATTGATCTAAAAATAAATGTTTAATGTGCTAATATTAAAACAGTCCTTCAGTCTCACCTTCATCATTTAGTTTAATCGAATCCGCAGCTGGCACTCTTGGCAATCCAGGCATTGTCATTATTTCTCCACAAACAACGACAACAAATTCAGCACCAGACGACAAACGAACTTCTCGAACTGGTAGCACATGACCTGTTGGTGCACCTTTTAAATTTGGATCTGTAGAAAAACTATATTGTGTCTTTGCAATACATACCGGTAAATTACCATATCCTTTTTCTTCAAAATCTTTTAATTGTTGTCTTACTTTGGAGTCAGCTACTACTTCACTTGCGTGATAAATTTCTTGTGCAATTTTCTCTATTTTTTTGAATAGTGGCAAAGAATCTTCGTAAAGATATTGAAATGTATTTTTAGTCTCTTCACAAATTTCAACAACATTTTTAGCAAGCTCAGTTGTGCCCTCACTACCATTACTCCAATGCGTACATTTTGAAGCCTTAACTCCTTGTGTTTTACAGAAATCTAGCAACGTATTCATTTCTTTATCAGTATCTGTAATGAAGTGATTTACTGCTATCGTTACTGGTAAACCAAATTTTCTAGTATTATTAATATGTCTTTCTAAATTAACTAAACCTTTTTTAAGTGCATCAACATTTTCGTTTTTAAGATCTTCTTTTGGTACTCCACCGTGCATTTTAAGTGCTCTAATTGTTGCAACTATCACAACACAATCAGGTTTAATTTCTGATTTTCGACATTTGATATCTAAAAACTTTTCAGCTCCAAGATCTGCACCAAAACCAGCTTCAGTAACTACATAATCAGATAATTTTAATCCAGCTTTTGTGGCTATTACAGAATTACAACCATGAGCAATATTAGCAAATGGACCACCATGAATTATTGCTGGGTTATTTTCTAAAGTTTGTGTAACGTTTGGTCTAATTGCCTCTTTTAACAATACTGTCATTGGACCTTGAGCATTTAAATCTTTAGCAAAAATAGGTTTTTTCTCTCTAGTATAAGCAATTGTAATGTTTCCAATTCTTTTCTCTAAATCTTTAAGATTGTTAGCTAAACAAAAGATAGCCATTATTTCTGATGCTACAGTGATATCGAAACCATCTTGTCTAGGATAGCCGTTTGCAATTCCACCTAGATCAACAACAATAGATCTTAAAGATCTATCATTCATATCCATAACTCTTTTCCAAACAACTCTTCTTACATCTATATTTAGCTTATTTCCCCAATAAATATGATTATCAATTAATGCTGATAGCAAGTTATGAGCAGATGTGATCGCATGAAAGTCACCAGTAAAATGTAAATTTATTTGCTCCATTGGAACTACCTGCGCATATCCTCCTCCGGCAGCACCACCTTTCATTCCAAATGATGGTCCAAGACTAGGCTCTCTAAGACAAACAATTGATTTTTTTCCAATTTTATTTAATCCATCACTTAAACCTACAGAGGTTGTAGTTTTTCCTTCTCCAGCAGGAGTGGGAGTTATCGCTGTTACCAATATTAATTTCCCATTTTTTTTTTCTTTAAGTTGATCTAAATATTCCAAATTTATTTTTGCGATATGTCGTCCCATTGGACTAAAAGCGTTTGGTTCATCTGGGACATTAATATTAGCTAAAATTTCATTAATTGGTTTCATTTTAGCTTCTCTAGCTATTTGGATATCAGTTTTTGGCATAAGAATATTTTATTGGTTAGTTAAACGTGGAGAATTCTTATCCTTTTTTGTAAGGTTTTTAAACTTCTAATTTATTTGGTTTTTAAACTTCTAAAAAATATATATATAAAAAATAAGAAAAATATGAATTTCTTACTGTAAAATCCAACCATGCAAAAATATTCTGTTTTTAGTTTAATTAAAAACGCATTTTCAGATCATCAAAACTGGGAAGTTGCCTGGAAGGATCCAACACCAAAAAGTGAATATGATGTAGTCATTATTGGTGGTGGAGGACATGGACTGGCAACCGCATACTATCTTGCAAAAGAACATAACATTACAAAGGTAGCAGTAATTGAAAAAGGTTGGATAGGTGGAGGAAATGTTGGTCGAAACACTACGATAATTAGATCAAACTTTATGTATGATGCTAATGCAAGATTTAATGAATTTGGTATGGACTTATGGAGAAATCTTAGCCAGGAACTAAATTTTAATGTGATGTTTTCTCCAAGAGGAATAATTAATTTAGCTCACTCCGATGCACAAATGAATGCTTATGCGAGAAGAGGAAATTCTATGAGATTAAATGGAATTGATGCAAAGCTTTTAAATAGAGATGAAGTTAAAAAATTAATTCCAATGGCAGATTTTTCAGATGAAGTGAGATTTCCTATTTTTGGAGGACTAATGCAGCCAAGTGCTGGAACTGCGAGACACGATGGTGTTGCTTGGGGATATGCAAGACAAGCAGATAGTATGGGCGTTGATATTATACAACATTGCGAGGTAGAGGGATTTGATGTTGAAGGTGGAAAAATTAAAGGAGTAAGAACTTCTAAAGGTGTTATTAAAGCCAAGAAAGTTGGTCTATGTGTTGCAGGAAGCACAAATATTCTTGCAGAAAAATTAAATATGACACTGCCAATTGAAACACATTTACTACAAGCATGTGTTTCTGAACCAGTTAAACCTGTATTAGATGGAGTTGTTACATTTGGAGCTGGACATTTTTACATAAGTCAATCAGATAAAGGCGAAATGGTTATGGGAGGAGATCTTGATGGTTATAATAGCTATGCTCAAAGAGGTAATCTGCCAACTATTCAGCATGTTTTAACTGGTGGGTTGGCGTTATTTCCTTTCTTAAGTAGACTTAAAATGCTTAGAACATGGGGCGGTATAATGGATATGTCTATGGATGGTTCACCAATAATAGACAAAACACATATCGAGGGATTATATTTAAATTGTGGATGGTGTTATGGTGGTTTTAAATCAACTCCTGTTTCAGGATGGACTTTTGCCCATACTATTGCCCAAGATAGACTTCATGAATTAAATGCTGATCTAACATTAAATAGATTTTCTAATGGATATCTTTTAGACGAAAAAGGCTTAGGCACTAAAACTTGGATCTCATAATTTATGCTACACATTAATTGTCCATTCTGTGGATTAAGAGCGCAAAAAGAATTTGCTTATGGTGGAGACGCAACAGTTAAGAGACCAGAATTAAACAAAGAAGTTTCAAAAGAGGAATGGGATAATTTTGTTTATATGAGAAAAAGTCCAAGAGGAAAACATATTGAACTTTGGCATCATATCTCAGGATGCAGACAATGGTTTAAAGTTCAAAGAGATACAGCAACACATGAAATATTTAAAACAGCTAAAATGAGTGAAGAAATTACATGAAACAATCTCATAGATTAAATAATGTCGGGCTTATAAACAGAGACAAGGTAATTACATTTAACTTTAATGGAAAATCATATCAAGGTTATGAGGGAGATACTCTTGCTTCAGCATTACTAGCAAATGGAGTTCATTTAGTAGGAAGAAGTTTTAAATATCATAGACCAAGAGGTTTTATTGGAGCAGGAGTTGATGAACCAAATGCCAAACTTCAAGTTACAATCAATGGACATTCAGAACCAAACATAAATGCAACCGAAATAGAACTAGTAGAGGGATTGTCGGCAACTAGCCAAAATTGTTGGCCATCAGTTGAATTTGACATTGGAGCGATAAACAATTTTCTAAAAAGATTTTTCCCAGCAGGGTTTTATTATAAAACATTTATGTGGCCAAAAAGTTTTTGGTATAAAGTTTATGAACCATTTATTCGTAAAGCAGCTGGATTAGGTGTTGCTTCTTTAGAAAAAGATAAAGAACGATATGAACATAAATTTGAATATTGTGATCTATTAGTAACTGGCTCAGGACCTTCTGGATTAGCAAGTGCTTATGCTGCAGCAAAAAATGGAGCAAAAGTAATTCTTGCTGAAGATAAACCAAGATATGGCGGAACTCTATTAACTGATGACGTTAGTATAGATAATATGTCTGGAAAAGACTGGTCTGAAAAAATCATATCTGAGCTAAAAACAATGCCAAACGTGATATTAAAAAATAGATCTCAAGTATTTGGTTATTACGATCATAATATGATGGTTATGTTTGAGAGAGTAGGCGACCACTTATCAAATAAGTCAAAATATACTCCAAGACAAAGACTTTGGTATATAAGAGCTAAAGAGACTATTTTATCAACAGGATCAATAGAACGACCAATTGTTTTTGGTAACAATGATACACCTGGCGTAGTCTTATCATCAGCAGCCAAAGAATATATGAAAGTATATGGCGTTTTAGTTGGAAGAAAACCAATTATATTTACCAATAACGATAGTGCTTATGAAACTGCTTTTGAATTTAAGAAAAATAACGTTGAACCAATAATATTAGATACAAGAGAAGAGCACGACTCCGAGGTTGTACAAGAAGCAAAAAATAAAGGTATTCAAATAAAATTTTCTTACGGTGTAATTGTTGCAAATGGATACAAAAAAGTAAAATCAGCAAAAATAGGTAAATTGACTAAAGATAAAAAATCTTTTGAAAGTACCGAAACAATTAATTGTGATTGTATATGTGTTTCAGGTTTTTGGACGCCAACTGTTCATTTGGCATCGCAATCTGGAAATAAATTAAAATTTGATGAAAAAATAGATGCTTTTATTCCAGATAAATCTAAACAAAATGAAAAAACAATAGGTGCTGCAAATGGAAGTTTTACACTTCAAGAAACTATTGAAAGTGGGTTTAAAACTGGTTCAGAATTATCTAGCAAAATAACTGATAAAAATAATGAGAACAAAATACCTACAGTAACCGAAACTAAATACAGTGTGCATGATAAATTTTGGTGTATGCCTCTACCTAAAAATGAAAATCCAAAAAGATTTGTAGATTTTCAAAATGATGTTGCAGTTTCTGATATAGAGATAGCTTTAAGAGAAGGTTATAGATCCATCGAGCACGTAAAAAGGTATACAACATTAGGCATGGCCACTGATCAAGGAAGAACAAGTAATCTTAATGGTCTTCAAATGGTCTCTAATATCGAAAATAAAATTGTACCTGAAGTAGGGCACACAACTTTTAGACCACCATTTACTCCAATTACTATTGGTACAATTGTTGGAAGAGAAGTGGGTATGGAATTTATGCCAACTAGAAAAACACCAATGCACGAGTGGCATGAAAAAAATAATGCAGTGTTTGTTGATGCAGGTGCATGGAAAAGACCTAGATATTACAAACAAGGAAATGAAACCTTGTTAGAGGCTTCAAAGCGTGAAGCCAAAAATGTAAGAGAGAATGTTGGAATATGTGATGTAACTACACTTGGTAAAATAGATATTAAAGGCCCAGATGCAGCTGAATTTTTAAATAGAGTGTACACAAATGCTTGGTTAAAACTCCCAGTTGGTAAGGCAAGATATGGAGTGATGTTGAGAGAAGATGGCATGATAATGGACGATGGTACTACAACAAGGATTTCTGAAAATCATTATCATATGACTACGACAACAGCACAAGCTGCAAATGTATTATCACATCTAGAATATTATCTTCAAATTGTATGGCCAGAATTGAATGTAAATGTTGTATCTACAACAGAACAATGGGCAGGCGCAGCAATAGCTGGTCCTAAATCAAGAGACATGTTATCCAAATTATTTCCAGATTTAGATGTTTCTAATGAAGCTTTACCTTTTATGGGTTATATCGAAAGTAATTTATTTGGTGTGCCAGCAAGAATTTTTAGAATTTCATTTTCGGGCGAGCTTGCTTACGAGGTTAATGTTGAGTCAAATTATGGTTTGTTCATGTGGGAAAAAATGATGGAAATTGGTCAAGAATTTAACAATCAACCTTATGGAACTGAAGCCCTATCAACTTTAAGAATTGAAATGGGACACGTTGCCGGCCCAGAATTAGATGGAAGAACAATTCCACAAGATGTTTCATTAGATGGATTAGTTTCAAAGAAAAAAGATTTCATTGGAAAAAATTCTTTAGGTAAAGAGGCATTCGTATTAGAAAATAGGCAAAAAATAGTTGGATTAGTGCCAACAGATAGAAAGTCCAGTATACCAGAGGGATCCCATTTAGTTGAAAACGAAAAGGCAAAACTTCCAAATCCTAAACTAGGCCATGTCTCATCATCTTGCTGGAGTGTAGAAAATAATAATCCATTTTCTCTTGCAATCGTAAATGATGGAAAGAATATGATTGGAAAAAAATTATTTGCAGTTTCGCCTCTTAAAAATACTTCAATAGAGGTTGAAATAATTTCATCTCATTATGTTGATCCAGAAGGAAAAAGAGTTCGATCATGACATACATTTCATCATTACAAAATATTCATAAACATGGAACATTTGGTGATTATGAAAATAAAAATGAAAATGAGTTGCTTAAATTAAAAGAAGTTAAAAATTTAATAATTTATCAAATTGTTAAGTATAAAAATTCTACAGTTGATGTTTCAAAAATGAACTTAGATGGTTTAAGATTACCTGATCCATTAAAAGTAAAACATAACTCTAGTACAAGAATATTGTGGATGGGACCAGATAATTGGCTAGTTATATCAGATAAAAAAAATATTTTTGATACCTTTAAAAATGATTTTACTGATAAAGATTTTGCAATTACTGATCTTTCTCATTCAAGAACTATAATTGAGGTAGAAGGCAATCTTGCAAGAGAGGTAATTAAAAAAGGATCCCCATTAAACATTAATGAATTAGGAGAGGGGGACTGTTCTACTTCAGTTTTCCACGCAATAACTATAACATTAGATTTTATATCTGATAATCCTCAGGTTATTAGAGTTCTAGCTTTAAGAAGTTTTGGAGAATCTTTGCATCATTCACTGACTGATGCTTGTTTAGAATTTGGCTTTAAGTCAGTTTAAAAAATTTTACAAATTTAAGTTTTTCATCCCACCAATTAAATGATGACTATTTTCAAGATTATAATTTTTCGAAATTTGAACAGCTAGTGCTGATCTATGACCAACTCTACAATAAAATAATAAATTTTTATTCAAAAGATCTTGTTTATTATTTTTTATATATTCGTTAATATCAGTAAAAGGAATTTCAAGTCCTCCTTCAATTTTTCCATCTTTTTCAATTTCTTGTTTTTCTCTTAAATCTATCAGTAAACTGTTTTGATCTTTTATCTTCCTTAAAAAATCTTTTTTTTCTAAACCGTTACTTAATTTCTGTTTTTCTAAACTGATACCTAAACTGAGATTTCCAGGAACTGCAATATCCATCATTTTTGGGTTTGGTAAATTTAAATTATTCATAATATTCACATATTCATCCACAGATTTGACTTGTAAACGAGGATTTAATTTTTTTTCTTCACCGATAGTACTTACAGTTTCTCCTTTATAATCATGCGCAGGATATACTTTTGTGTCCTCAGGCAGTTTTAATAGAACATTGAAAATAGAATTATAGGCATCTCTTGCATCTCCATTTTGAAAATCTGTTCTGCCTGTCCCTTTAATTAATAAAGTATCTCCAGTAAAAACCCTATCATTCATCAAAAAACAAAAGCTTTCAGACGTGTGACCTGGTGTAAATAGTGCTTTAATATTTATATTTTCAATCTTGATATTCTCATTGTCAG
>CACMJW010000006.1 GCA_902614125.1 uncultured Pelagibacteraceae bacterium
ATTTAATTGTTTCAATTCCAGTAAATGAAAATTTAAAAAAAGAGAACTACATGTCAGACTCATTGAGATGTCGAAACATATTTAATTCTGTTAGAGATCATTTACTGAGAAATGAAAATATGAGTAATTATAGATTTACTATGGCGACAAGCTATTTAACAACTATCTTTTCTACTCCATCTAGTTGGCCAAAATGGCGTTTTGATCAAAGCGTGCTTGAAGAATTGGTTAATTTGGTAAAACTAGAAGTTGTTTTAAGACCTACTCCAGATCTTGCTTTTAAGGATAATGTTAATCCAGTCTCATGCAAAGGTGGTTTGGAAACCGAAAATAACGAGATTATTTTCTCAATGAAATACAACTAAAAGGTTATGTTTTTAACAAAACTGTAACAATTCCGTAATATTTAAGATTCAATTAATTTATAGGAGTCTAAAATCTTTTAATAAACTATGAAAGGATTAAAGATAATGAAAAAACTAACTATAATAATTGCTTCGCTTGTTGCTTTAACGGTCGCTACAGTTGCTCAAGCAAGAGATCAAATTAAAATAGTTGGTTCATCTACAGTATTCCCTTACGCAACTGTTGTTGCTGAAAGATTCGGTGGTTCAGGATTTAAAACTCCTGTAATCGAGTCTACTGGTACTGGTGGAGGAGCTAAACTATTCTGTGCTGGTGTTGGTGAGCAACATCCAGATATTACAAATGCATCAAGAGCCATGAAAGATAAAGAGAAAGCTCTATGTAAGAAAAACGGTGTAAATGAAATTGTTGAGATTGTGATTGGTAACGATGGTATTACACTAGCTTACAGCAAAGATGCAAAACCAGTAAATTTTACCAAAGAACAATTATATTTAGCATTAGCTGCTCATACAGTTGTTGATGGTAAATTAGTTCCAAATATTTATAAAACTTGGGACCAAATTGACCCTAGCTTACCAAAACAAAAAATTTCAGTGATGATCCCGCCAGGAACATCAGGAACTAGAGATGCTTGGAATTCTTTAGTAATGAAAAAAGGTATGACTAAAGAAGCTAAAGCTCTTTATAAAGCTGGTTTTGAAGCTGGAAATAAAAAATATAAAAAACCTCAAAAACTTTACAGAGAAGATGGTGCTGCTATTGAAGTAGGAGAAAACGATAGTTTAATCATCCAAAAGTTAACTCAAGATAAAGATATGTTTGGTTTCTTTGGTTTTAGTTATTTCTTGGCTGCTAAAGATAAATTACAAGCTGCTAGCATAGATGGTGGACAACCCTCTCTTGCGAGTATTCAAGACTACAGTTATGCAGTTGCAAGACCATTATTTTTCTATGTGAAAAAAGCTCACGTTGGCGTTATTCCAGGATTACATGAGTTTGTGAAAGAATTCACAACAAAGAAAGCTATTGGAAAAGGTGGTTATCTAGCAGACATTGGTTTAGTGCCATTAGATAAAACGTTGTATAAAACAACCAGAACTAATGCCACCAAACTAGTTGCTATGGGAGATTAATTATTTCTTTAATAACAAATGAAAAAAAAGGGGTCTTTTTAGGCCCCTTTTTTTTATAAACAGAGTAAAGTCTTTATTAGTGGAGATTCTTTGAACTTAATATTATTTACATTTATTGTTCTTCTTGGTTTCACAAGTTATTATTTTGGACGAAAAAAAGCATACACAATTCAATATACAAAAAAAAGATTAACTGCATTACCTCAATTTTATGGTTATTATCTTGCGATTTGGTGTGCAATACCGGCTTTTATAATTTTTTCTTTATGGGCAATTTTTGAGCCTACAATTGTAAAATTGCTTATCTTAAGTGATTATTCAAATCAAGGTTATCTTGATAATGAATTAAATTTAATTTATGAAAAAACAAAATCATTGTCTCGAGGTCAATTTACTGGAGAAATTACACCCTTCATTGAAGCTTCAGCTAAAAAATACATAAATCTTCGATCAATTGCCCAAAGTTCAAAAGTTGTTATAGTGTTATCAGCAATTATTGCGTCTGGGGCCTACGCTTATAAAAGAATTTCATCTAATTCTAGAACAAGAGAGCCAGTTGAAAAATTTTTGAAAGCAGTTTTATTTACAGCTTCTTTAGCTGCAATATTAACTACTGTTGGAATAATTTTCTCACTTATATTTCAAACTATAGATTTTTTTAAAGTAATACCATTATTTGATTTTGTCTTTGGAACTCATTGGTATCCTGCAAAAGCTTTTGTTAGAGATTCATCTGAGGCTTTAGATCCGTCAATGTACTCCGATACTTTTGGAGCAGTCCCTATTTTTGCGGGAACTTTTTTTATTGCTTTCATAGCCATGTGTGTTGCTATTCCTATTGGATTAATGAGTGGAATTTATTTGGCTGAGTATGCATCAGTTAAAGTTAGACAATACGCAAAACCTTTAATTGAAATTTTAGCAGGTATACCAACAGTTGTTTATGGATTTTTTGCTGCTCTAACAGTTGGACCTTTTTTAAAGGAAATAGGTAATAGCATGGGTTTAGACGTTTCAGCTGAAAGCGCTTTAGCGGCAGGCGGAGTAATGGGCATTATGATTATACCATTCATTTCAAGTTTAAGTGACGATGTGATTACAAGTGTACCTCAAAGTTTAAGAGATGGAAGTTATGCCATGGGAGCAACCAAATCAGAAACAATAAAAAAAGTTATTTTTCCTGCAGCATTACCAGGTATTGTTGGTTCTATTTTATTAGGTGTTTCAAGAGCTATTGGAGAAACAATGATAGTTGTTATGGCCTCTGGTTTAGCTGCTAATTTAACTTTAAATCCATTAGAATCTACTTCAACAATTACAGCGCAAATTGTTGTAATATTAATTGGAGATCAAGCTTTTGGCGACCCAAAAACGCAAGCTGCATTTGCTTTAGGTATGTCATTATTTTTAGTAACGCTCTGTTTGAATATTGTGGCCTTACGAGTAGTTAAAAAATATAGAGAAAAATATGAATAAAAATAAAGTACAATTATTAAATAAAAGATATAAAGCTGAAAAGAGATTTCGATTATACGGTCAAAGTGCAATTTTTATGGCACTTTTATTTTTAATAATCTTTATTTTTAAAATTTTTTCGACAGGCTATTCAGCCTTTCAAAAAACTTGGCTTATTGTTCCAGTTACTTTTGATGCTGAATTAATGATGTTAGAGCAAAATCCTTCTAAAGAGGATTTAAAAGATGCTGATTATTACGATATAGCATTAAAATCAATGGCTGATTTAGATCCAAATGCTAATGAGAATCAAGAAAATGAGCTGAAGAGAATGGTTTCTTACTTTTTCGAAAGAGAGATTAAAAGAGAACTTTTAAATGACCCTTCATTAATTGGAAAAACTAAAGATGTTTATTTAACTGCCTCAGATGATTTAGATCAAGTATTCAAAGGCAATTATCCAAGAGATTTACCTGAAGATCAAAGAAGAGTTACGGATTATCAATTAAAGATTTTCGATCAACTTGTAGAACTAGGAAAAGTTGAAAGTAAATTCAATTTAAGTTTTTTTACATATCCTGATTCAAGAGAAGCTGAATTAGCTGGTATAGCAAGCTCATTTATGGGATCAATATTTTCTATACTTGTTTGTTTAATGATAGCGTTTCCTGTAGCAGTTCTAGCAGCTATTTATTTAGAGGAATTTGCTCCTAAAAACAGATTTACTGATTTTATTGAGGTAAATATAAATAATTTAGCAGCAGTACCTTCAATTGTTTTTGGTCTTTTAGGACTGGGTATTTTACTTGCTGTATTTCAATTACCTAGGTCAACACCTTTAGTCGGTGGAATAACTTTATCGTTGATGACTTTACCAACAATTATTATTGCTTGTAGAGCATCTTTAAAAGCAGTTCCTCCAAGTATAAGAGAGGCAGCACTTGCAATGGGTGCTAGTAAAATGCAAACTACAATGCATCATACAGTTCCGTTATCTATGCCAGGGACTTTATCCGGTACAATAATTGGTTTGGCCCAAGCATTAGGCGAAACGGCACCTTTGATATTGATTGGCATGGTGGCTTTTGTAAATACAATACCAGGATCTCCTTTAGATCCAGCTGCAAGTTTGCCAGTGCAAATTTATATTTGGGCAGAGAGTGCTGAAAGAGGTTTTGTCGAGAAAGTTTCTGCCTGTATTATGGTTCTATTAGGATTTTTAATTATAATGAACTTATTTGCACAAATAATTAGACATAAATTTGAAAAAAAATGGAGTTAAGATGATAAAGATAAGTTCAAAAAATGTAGATGTTTTCTATGGAAAAAAACAAGCTCTATTTAATATAAATTTAGATATTGAAGAAAATCAAGTTACAGCACTAATTGGGCCTTCAGGTTGTGGTAAATCTACTTTTTTAAGATGTCTAAACCGAATGAATGACGTAATTGATATATGTAGTGTAAAAGGGCAGATTATAATCAATGATTTTGATATCAATGACAAAAGTTGTGATGTTGTTAGATTAAGAGAAAAAATTGGGATGGTTTTTCAAAAACCAAATCCTTTTCCTAAAACTATTTATGAAAATATTTCTTATGGTCCAACAATTCATGGTATGGCTCAATCAAAGAATGAAATGGATGAAATAGTTGAAACTAGCTTAAAAAAGGCAGCATTATGGGAAGAGGTTCAAGATAGACTTCATGAGCCGGGCACAGGGTTATCAGGAGGTCAACAGCAAAGATTATGTATAGCAAGAGCTATTTCAGTTAAACCTGAAGTTATTCTCATGGATGAGCCTTGCTCTGCTTTAGATCCCATTGCTACAGCTCAAATTGAAGAATTAATTGATGAACTAAAAAAAGACCATACTATCATAATAGTCACTCACTCAATGGCACAAGCTGCAAGGGTCTCTCAAAATACTGGTTTTTTTCACTTAGGAGAATTGATTGAACATGGCTCTACTGATAAAATATTTAAGAATCCTGAAAATAAAAAAACTCAGGATTATATCACTGGGAGGTTTGGATAATGACCGAAGCACCGCATACTGTAAAGTCTTACGAAGAAGAGCTTAAAAATTTAAATAGCAATATAATTAAAATGGGTGGTTTTTGTGAAAAGTCTTTAGGGAAGGCTATTCAAGCTATTACCACTAGAAACAGTGATAATGCGGAAGCTGTTATAAAGGATGACGAAAAAATAGATAAGTTTGAAACTTTAATAGAGCAACAGGTAGTAAATCTTATTGCTTTAAGACAGCCAATGGCTATAGATCTTAGAGAAACAGTTACTGCTTTAAAAATATCTTCTGATCTTGAGAGAATAGGTGATTTAGCAAAAAATATTTCCAAAAGAACTCTTTTGTTAAATGAGAATTTACCAAAAAATTTAGTAGATGCTATCATAAGAGTCTCTTCTGATGTTCAAAAACAATTAAAATCAATATTGGATGCATACCTAGAAAGATCTTCGGCTATGGCAATTAATGTATGGGAAAGTGATGAACAAATTGATGATTTAACCAATTTATGCATGCAAGAAGTGATTAAATATTTAAAAGAAAATGAAAAAAACTTAAGTGATGGAACGCACCTATTATTTGTAACTAAAAATATAGAGAGGATAGGTGACCATACAACTAACATTGCAGAGCAAGTATACTATTTAGTTAAGGGAGAATATCTTGAGGGTGATCGACCTAAAGGTACAGAACCTATTGTTACAGGAGAAAAGTAAAATATGCCGGCTCACATTTTTATAGCTGAGGACGAAACTTCGATAATAACCCTTCTAAAGTATAACCTTGAAAAAGAGAGTTACAAAGTAAGTTTCTGTGAAAATGGTGAACAAGCGCTTAAACAAATTAAAGATAAGCATCCTGACTTAATTTTAATGGATTGGATGTTGCCTGATTTATCGGGTGTTGAAGTATGTAAAAATTTAAAGAAAGACAATAAGTATAACGACATACCAATAATAATGTTGACAGCGAAAGGTGAGGAAGAGGACAAATTAAGAGCCTTTGACACAGGTGCTGATGATTATGTTACAAAGCCGTTTAGTCAAAAAGAACTTAATGCAAGAATTAAATCACTACTTAGAAGATCAAAACCATATTCTTCAGTTGATGTTGTTGAGTTTACAGATCTAAAAATAGATAGAATAACAAAAAGAGTTTATAGAAATAACGTTGAAATATCTTTGGGTCCTACAGAATTTAAATTATTAGATTTTTTTATCAAAAATCCAAAAAGGGTGTACTCACGAGAACAGCTTTTAAATAATGTTTGGGGTGAAAATATTTATGTAGAAACTAGAACCGTCGATGTACATATTAGAAGATTAAGACAGGCTATTAATATAGATAAAACTAAGCCTTTAATAAGAACCGTAAGATCAGCAGGTTATTCTTTAGAAACTTGAAGGTCTTTAGGTCTCATAAATTCCTTAATTAAACCATTTCCATCTATTTTATTCCATTCATTAAAATCAAAATAAATTTTTGCAAAAGCAGATGTTGGAAATTTGTAATTTAATAACTTAAAATAGTTGTTGTTATGATTTTTTGTCATTGATCGGACTAGATTTCTAACAGCAGGCTCGTGATTAATTAAAAGCACAGATTTAAATTTTTTAGGTATTTTTTTTATTATATCTATAATTTTATCTTCACTTGTTAAGTATAATTTTTTTGAGGAAATAATTTTTTTCGGTTTTTCAATTTTTTTTAATAAAATTTTTAATGTTTTCTTTGTTCTTTTTGATGATGAAAGTAATATATAATCAAACTTATATTTTTTTTTAACAAAAAATTCACAAATCTTTTTTGCATTTTTCTTGCCACGCTTACTTAAAGTTCTTTCATGATCGTCAAGATTTAGATGGTCCCAGCTAGATTTTGCATGACGCATAACGTATAATTTGAGCATAAAGTTTAAATATATGACTGCATTAAAAAAACAAGATAAAGAAATACTTAAATCTAAATATATAAATAGAGAATTATCTTGGCTTAAATTCAATGACAGAGTTCTTCTAGAGGCTCAAAATATAGAAAATCCTCTTTACGAAAGAATTAAATTTTTATCTATAGCTGGATCAAATTTAGATGAATTTTTCATGGTACGTGTTGCAGGTTTATATAGTCAAATCAAGCAAGATGTAGACTCTCTTAGTTCTGATGGTCTTACTCCTGATGAACAAATGAATGAAGTTATTTTGGAAACAAACAATCTTCTTAATAAACAAAATAAAATATATAAAGATTTAATTCTTCAATTAAAAAAAGCAAATATAAGTATAGTTAAACCTGAAAATTTAAGTAAATCGGATCAGAAAAAATTATTTAAAGTTTTTAACGAAGAAATTTACCCCTTACTAACACCATCAGCAATAGACCCAGCTCATCCATTTCCATTTATTGTCAATCAAGGAAGAGCGTTAGTTATGAGATTAATTAAGAAAAATAAAAAAAGAGTTTTAAATGCAATAATAGTAATTCCAAAAGCTTTATCAAGATTTATTGAAATAGATGGAAACAAAAGTTTTAAAAAATTTTTAATAATTGATGATGTTATAAGTTTTTTTGCTTCTGAAATTTTTCCCGATCATGATTTAGATAAAAAAATGTTATTTAGAGTTATAAGGGATAGTGACGTAGAAATACAAGAGGAAGCTGAAGATTTAGTAAGATCTTTTGAATTGGCATTAAAAAGAAGAAGAACAGGCGACATAGTACGTTTAGAAATTTTAAAAAATAGTAATAATGACTTAATTAAGTTTATAACAAATAAGTTAAACGTAAATTCTGAATATATCTATGAAACCGAAGGTATTGTTGGAATTCAAGATATCGATCAAGTTTGTAAAATTAAAAATTCTAAATTAAGATTTAAAAATTTTAATCCCAGGGAGGTTGAGAGATTAAAGGAATTTAATAATAATTTTTTTGATACTATAAAAAAAAAAGATTTAATAGTTCATCATCCTTTTGAAACATTTGATGCTGTAATTGAGTTTTTAAATCAAGCTGCATATGATAAAAAAGTTATAGCAATTAAACAAACTCTATACAGAACAACGTTAGACTCTCCAATTGTTAAAGCCTTAATAACAGCAGCTGAAAAAGGAAAGACAGTGACTGCTTTAATAGAGATCAAAGCAAGATTTAATGAAGAAGCAAATATTCAACTTTCCAGAAGTTTAGAAAAGGCAGGAATTCAAATACTTTATGGTTTTGCAAAATATAAAACACATGCAAAATCATCTTTAATATTAAGAAAAGAGCAAGGAAAAATTCAAACCTATATACATCTGGGAACTGGAAATTATCACCCAGTTAATGCAAAAATTTATACTGACTTATCTTTATTTAGCTCTGATAAAAAAATAGCAACTGATGTGGAAAAATTTTTTAATTATGTAACTGGTTATTCAAAACCGCGAAACCTTAATAAAATATCTATATCACCAATAAATCTTAGGGAAACTTTAAACAAATGTATTGCTAATGAGATAGCAAATGTCAAAAAAGGAAAAAAGGGTGAAATATGGGCAAAAATGAATTCCCTAGTAGACCCAGTGATAATTGATAAATTTTATGAAGCTTCAAATGCTGGAGTGAAGATATTTTTATTTGTAAGAGGTGTTTGTTGTTTAAGACCTGGAGTTAAAGATAAATCAGAAAATATAATAGTTAAAAGCATGATTGGAAGATTTTTGGAACACTCAAGAATTTATTGTTTTGCAAATGGAAAAACAATGCCTAGTAGAGATGCAAAAGTTTTTATTTCATCAGCAGATTTAATGCCAAGAAATTTAAATCGAAGAGTAGAACTTCTAGTTCCAATTGAAAACCAAACAGTCCACGAACAAGTTCTTGATCAAATTATGTTAGCTAATTATTTAGATAAAAAACAAAGTTGGGAACTCGATGCGAGTGGAAATTATAAAAAAATTAAATATATTGAAAATGATTCTTTTTCAGCTCACGATTATTTTATGAATAATCCAAGTTTATCTGGAAGAGGTAAAGCTAAATTAAAAATGAAACCAAAAAAATTAAACTTAAAATTAATTAAAAGTGGAAATTAAAGTTTACAAAAATAAACAAAATTTAAAGTTAAAACCTGCTAAATTAGCAGTTATAGATATAGGATCTAATTCAATTAGGATGCTGATTTATGAAGATTTTAGCTCTTCACGTGTACCATTTTTTAATGAAAAAGCTGTTTGTGAACTTGGTAAAAATTTAGATAAATCAAGAAGGCTTAATAAGTCAGGCGTTGATTATGCTCAAAAAGTTTTAAAAAGATTTTCGGAGATTTTAAATGTTTCTAAAATTAATAATTTAAAAATAATAGCAACTGCTGTATTACGTGAGGCAACAGATGCAAAACCTTTTGTAGAGTATGTAGAGAGCCTTTTTAAAAAAAAAATTGAAATTTTAAGTGGTGAGGAAGAAGCAATTTGTTCAGCAGAAGGAGTAAAAATTGGATTTGATAATGTTGATGGGTTAGTTGCAGATCTCGGCGGAGGTAGTTTAGAATTATCTAGAGTTGAAAACGGTATGATCACCAATAAAACATCTCTACCCTTAGGTGTTTTAAGATTAATTAATAATCCAATTGTAAAAAAGAGAAACCTTTACAAATATGTAAAAAAACTTTTGAGAGAGGAGAAATGGTTATCTAAAAAAAAATTTGAAAATCTTTATTTAGTTGGCGGAACATGGCGAGCTTTATTTAAACTTCATCTTTTTCAAAACAAACACCCTGTCCACATAATCCATCAATATTCAGTAAATTATGAAGATTTATCATTATTTGTGGAAAAAATTTCTTCATTCAATAAAGCAAAATTAAAAACAGTTGAATATATATCTAAATCTAGAACTCCCTATCTACCTTATAGCTCCATTATTTTAAATGAGATCATGACAGTAACAAATCCAAAAAACATAATATGCTCTATAAGTGGTATCAGAGAGGGGTCTCTCGCAAAAGATTACTTTAAAAATATTGATAACTCTCAAGTTTTTGAAAAATCATTAGAATACATTTCAAAAAAAAGAGGTGATTTGGGACTAACATACAAAAAATATCACGAATTTATCAAACCTGTTTTTGATGGTAATGAACATTTTGATGAAAAATTGCTTAACTTGGCTTGTGTTTTAAGTCATATGGATTGGGGACTTGGTGCTTTTCAAAAGGCAGAATTAGTTTTTCAAGAAACATTAAATACTCCTTTATTGAGACTTTCACATAAAGAAAGAATTCAAATAGCTCTTTCATGTTATTGGAGGTATTGCAGCATTAAATACAATCCTAAAATAGAATATTTGACTTTTTTAAATAATAATGAAATTTTTTCTAGCAAACAAGTTGGTGCAGCTTTAAGATTTGCTCACTCTCTAACATCTATTTCAACTATTTTTTTAGAGGAATTTAAATTATATAAAAGAGGTAACTCTGTATTTTTAAAAATTCCATCACAACATCAAGAAATAATTTCTAAACAAGTTACAAAAAGATTTAAAGCTCTTGCGCGAGAATTATTTTTAGAGCCGAGAGTAATTTACTCAAATAATTAAAATTTAATTTAATCTATTACAACTTATTAGTTAGTGATTTTTCTTTTGTAATAAATTTTTAATTTTATTGAAATATATCATTAATTTAAATGTCATATTTTTCTGCAATGTTTTTCTAAAGGAGATTTTTTATGAAAAATAATAAAACTAAAATACATAATTTATCAATTGATGAATATGATGAAATAAACAATCCACCACCAGAAGTGGTTGACTTTGACAATATACTTCAAAAGGCAATGAGCAGAAGAAGCTTTATGAAAAATAGTGCTATGTATGGCGCATCAGCTTTTGTTCTTGGTTCTGGACTTAACATTTTAAGTTCTACAGATGTAGAAGCTGCATTTTCTGGTCTTGTAAATTTTAAACCAGTTAAAGCAGATACAAAAGATGATATTACAGTACCAGAGGGATATAATTGGGAAATCTTAGCTAAGTGGGGTGACCCATTATTTACTAAGGGTAAATGGTTTGATCATTACACAAGAGGGACTGGTGAGACGCAGGAACTTGCTTTTGGTGATAACAATGATGGTATGGATACTTTTTATACTAAAGATGGTAAAACAATCATTGCTGTTAATAATGAATATGTAAATAGATCAATTATTTACAACAACAGAGGCACCAAATTACCTGAAACAGCAGATGATGTTAGAAAAGGTAAAGCAGGTCATGGTGTTAGTATTTTTGAAATATCAAATAAAAATGGTAAATGGGAAATAGTTAAGGACTCTAAATATAATAGAAGAATAACCGCAGATTCAAGAATGGAAATTACAGGTCCTGCAAGAGGGCATGATTTGTTAAAAACAATTTCTGATCCAACGGGAACATTATCCTTAGGAACATGGAACAACTGTGGAAATGGTAAAACTCCATGGGGAACTTATCTTGCATGTGAGGAAAACTTTAACGGATATTTTTCTAATACTGACCCTAATGCCGATATTCCACCAGAATTTAAAAGATATGGTATTTCAACAAAGGATTGGGGTTATGCTTGGGGTAAATTTGATGATAGATTTAATTGGGATCTAGAACCAAATGAGCCAAATAGAGCTGGTTATGTTGTTGAAATCGATCCATTAAATCCTTCATCTACTCCAAAAAAAAGAACAGCTTTAGGAAGATTTAAGCACGAAAATGCTGAGGTAACACTTGGTAAAAATAATGAAGTTGTTGTTTATTTGGGAGATGATGAAAGAGGTGAGTATTTGTATAAATTTATTTCATCAAAAAAATATAATAAAAATGGTGATAACTCGAAAGTTTTAGAAGATGGAGATTTATTTGTTGCCAAGTTTGATGACAATGGAAAAGGCAAATGGCTACCTTTAACGCCTGAAACAACTGGAATGAAGTCTAAAGCCGAAATAGCTATTCACACAAGAATGGCAGCTTCTGCAGCAGGCGGGACTACAATGGATAGACCTGAATGGGTTGCAGCAAATCCATTAAAAGCAGAAGCATATGTTGCTTTAACAAATAATAAGAACAGAGGAAAAAAACCAAATGCTGGTGGCGATGATACGTCTGTAAATGGACCTAACCCTAGAATAAATAATCAATATGGTCAAATTGTTAGATGGACAGCACATAGAGGTGATCATGCTTCATCTAATTTTAAATGGGATATATTTGCTTTAGTTGGAAATCCAGCTGTTCACAAAGGACCAAATGCTGGATCTAAAAACATAACTAAGGAAAATATGTTTAATGCTCCTGATGGAATTAAATTTGATTCTAAAGGAGGATTATGGATACAAACAGATGGAAAATACTCTAATTCAGGAGACTTTGCTGGTATGGGTAATAATCAAATGTTGTATGGTGACCCAAAGACAGGTGAGATTAAAAGATTTCTTGTAGGTCCTAATGAGGCAGAGGTTACAGGATTGACCTGGAGTAAAGATTACAAAACTATGTTTGTTGGTATTCAACATCCAGGTGAAAAAGGTAATTCTATATGGCCAGACGGACCTGGAACGGCTCCAAGATCTTCAATTATAGCTATTAGAAAAAATGATGGCTCTAGAATTGGTTAATTAACAATAGACCCCTGAAATACGCTCGATAAATTATCGAGCGTATTTTTTTTTATAAAATAAAAACATACCGATATGAGAAGCATTATTAAATTTGCCATTCTTAACTAATTTAATTATTTGTTGATCTGAAACTAAGTGTATTTTTATTCCTTTTTCAGGCTTTGAAATTTTAATAAGATCATTACAAAAAAAACCAGTAATTTTAGTGGTGAGTCGACCTGGTTCAGAATAAAACGAGGTAATTTTTCTCAATTTATTTCTTGATTTATATCCCGTTTCTTCAATTAATTCTTTTTTAGCAGATATTAAGGCTGTTTCATGTTTTTCAACGATACCAGATGGAAACTCAAAATTAATTTGATTTATAGGAATTCTTTTTTGTGAAACCAAAATATACTTGTTTTTAATTTTAGGTATTACAATTGAAAGATTTGGAGTTTTAAAAAAATGATAAAATTCATTTTTTTTAAATTTTTTATTAATTAATTTAATATTGTTTGTTAGTCTTAAATTTTTCAATTTTTTTCTAAGAATAATTTTTTTGCAATATAAACAGCAATTACCATACCACTTAGTTCTGCAACTATATAAAAAGGAGTGTTTAAATAACTTATACCAGTAAAGGACTCTGTGAATGTTCTTGCTATTGCAACAGCAGGATTTGCAAAAGAAGTTGAAGAGGTAAACCAATAACCAGCTGTAATATATAACCCAACAGATGCAGCTACAGTAATTTTACCTGACTTCATAGATCCAAAAATAATGATTATTAGTCCTAATGTTGCAACAATTTCTGATACAAAAATATAGATACCATCTCTTGATTTTGTCGATAATTCAAAAATCTGATGTTCAAAAAAGAAATTAGCTAATGCTACACCTAGTAAACATCCAAGTATCTGAGCGGAAATATAAAAGGGTAGAAGTTTTTTTTTTAACTTTCCTGTAATTGTCATAGCAATACTTACAAATGGATTGAAATGAGCCCCGGATACATCAGCAAATACTGTTATTAGCACAAACAAACCAGCTCCAGTTGCTATAGTATTTGCAATTAGCATTACCGCTGTATCATTGGTCATATTTTCTGCCATTAAACCTGATCCAACTATGATCATTACGAGAAAGCAACTTCCAATAAATTCTGAAAGAAAATATTTATTTTTATTTTTCATCTAGCCAATCTTTAATTTTATTACTTATAACATTGAAAGTGTTTCTAATGATTATTTGCTTTTCTTCATCATTTGCATTTTGAAGTTTAGCTACCGGATCTTCTATATCCCAGTGTATAATTTGATTTTTATCAGGCCAAATAGGACATACCTCATTATTTGCGTTGTTGCATACTGTTATTACATGATCCATTTTTAATTCTTTATTGATAAATTCTTCAAAGTTTTTAGAACTATAATTAGTTAGATCATAACTTTTATTTTTCTCTAAAAAACTTTTAACATCTTCATTGATTTTTCCAGATGGATTACTACCAGCACTGAAAGCATTAAATTTATTTGAGTATTCGTTATTAATAATACTCTCAGCAATAATGCTTCTCGCTGAATTTCCTGTGCATACAAATAAAATATTTTTCATTAAAAAATAATTTTATAAATACCGATTACAAATAATGGAATTTGCAATCCAAAGTTGGTTAAAATAGCCTTATCTTTTGATAAAAATCCTGCGACAGTCCAACCGACAACTCCTAAACCATGAAAATATATATTTATCGGATAGATATTTAAATTAGTTAAGAATATTCCTGTTAAAACAAGAGCTGTACTAATCCATTTTAGATATTTTTTTATAAACATAATTATCCTTTCTTAGTGTTTATGACTTTTATGTTAAAGATTTGTTAAATATGTTGACTTTATAAGAAATTAGCTATGTATCTATGGATAAAATAACCACCGATTAGAAATATTAAACCTGCAATATAAATTATGAAAAAATTCATATTAAAGGATTTTGCAAAAAAGAAGGGTACAAAGAATAAATAACTTGCTGGTACTGCAATAAATATACTTTTCGTAAACATTACTGTTTTTTCTGTATCATTGTGCTCATAATACGAAAAAAGTATCGCTATTAGTGATACCAAAGGTAATGCTATAATAAATCCAGCCAGCTTAGGATTTTGACCAGCCAACCAACTCGAAAAAGCAACAATTAAACCTGCTGCAATAACTTTTAAAAGAAAGAATAACATTTGTGAAAATATTTTTTGTAATATGCAAATTATTTAATTGAACATTTTTTACAAAGTCCAAAAAATTCAAGGTTATATTTTTTAAATTTCATGCCAGCTTTATTTTGAAAACTTTTTAAATATTTGGATAATTTATTATCGCTTATTTCACTTACCTCTTCACAACTTTCACATATGGAGAAGGCAGTTGCTTTTGATATTTGGCAATTAGAGTTTTTGCATGCAACGAAAGAATTTCTACTTTCAATTTTGTGAATTTTTCCAATTTCAACTAATTTATCTAAGGCTCTATAAACCTGTAAAGGCGCCTTAATTCCCTTTTTTTGTACATTGAATAGTATTGAATATGCTTTAATTGGCTCTTTTGCTTTTTCAATTATATCAAAAATGATTTGCTGATTTTTTGATAGCATTTGCTGTTTATCCATATTTTGTATTTTATTCATAGTTGATCAGTTTTTCAATTGAACAGATTGTTTAATTTTAAATAATGACAGTATAAATAATAATAAAGCTGCAGCTATTATTGATGGACCTGAAGAAGTATTAAATTCTAAAGAGGTAAATAATCCAATTATTACTGACAACACTCCTCCAATAATTGAAAATATTACCATTTTAATTGGACTGTCCGAAATGTTTCTGGCCATAGCAGCTGGGATAATTAACATTCCTGTAATTAATAATAACCCAACCATTTTTATTGAGATAGCAATAATTGCAGCCATTAAAATTGTAAATATCGCTTTTGCTCTATCAGGATTAAGTCCTTCAGCTTCTGCAAGTTCATAATTTACTGTAGATGCAAATAACGGTTTCCAAATTAACTTTAAGATTAGTAAAATAAGAGCTCCGCCAAACCATATTATAATTATATCATTTAATGTTACTGCTAATATATCACCAAAAAGTAATCCCATTATATCAAATCTAATAAATGTTAAAAATCCAATCACAACTAATCCAACAGCTAATGATGAGTGCGCTAACAATCCTAATAAAGCATCTCCAGGTAAATTAGTTTTTTTTTGAAGTTGAATTAAAATTAAAGCAATTATAGAGGAGATGATAAATACCGATAAAGCGATATTAAATTGAAAAGAGTAAGCCATTGTAACACCCAGTAGCGCAGAGTGTGCAAGAGTATCTCCGAAATAAGATAATCTTCTCCAAACTACAAAACAACCAAGAGGCCCAGTAACGATAGCAACACCTAATCCTGCGACTAAAGCTCTTATAAAAAAATCATCAAACATTTAATTTTTTTTTATTTCTCCATCGTTGGAGTGGGTATGATCATGTTTATGTTCATAAATAGCTAAAGTTTTAGAGGCCTGTTCACCAAACAACGCTTTATATTCATTGTTTCTTGCAACATCAATTGGAGAACCTGAACAACACACATGACCATTGAGACAAACTACATGATCAGTAGCACTCATAACTGTGTGAAGATCATGGGATATAAGTAAGATACCACAATTTAATTCATCAGATATTTTTTTAATTAATTCGTAAAGGGCAATTTCACCTGTAAAATCTACTCCTTGAACAGGTTCATCTAAAACTAGCAATTCAGGTTTTTTTGAGATTGCTCTTGCAAGTAAAACTCTTTGAAATTCTCCTCCTGATAGACTTCCTAAATTTTTATTTTTGAGATGGATAACACCAGTTAATGATAATGCTTCATCTATATCTTCATTTTTAATATTTTCAGTTAACACCATAAAATCACTTACTCTTAGAGGTAGGGTCCAATCAATTGAGATTTTTTGTGGTACATAGCCAACTTTATTAGTATATTTTTCAACTTCACCTTCAATTTTTTTGAAAATTCCCAATGCTATTTTAGCGGTTGTACTCTTTCCAGATCCATTAGGACCTATAAGTGTAACAATTTTACCTTTTTCAACTTGAAAGGACACACTTTGTACAAGCCACTTATTCTTTATTCGAAAACCTGCATTTTTTAATTTAACTAAAATATTATCGTTCATATATTTTCACTTGACTTCAGAATGTTATATTATTACATAATGTTATAATATAACAATAATTAAAAACCATAAAACATGAAATATCTCAAAAAAACACCTTTAATAATATCTTTTTTATCATTTATTACATTTATAACATCAGTTAATGCGGATGTTAAAGTAGTTGCATCTATAAAGCCTATACACTCTCTAGCTAGTTATTTAATGGATGGAGTAGGAAAACCCGATTTAATTGTAGATGGATATGCATCTCCACATGGATTTGCTATGAAACCTTCTCACGCAAAAATGCTACAAGAAGCTGATTTAATTTTTTGGGTCGGTGAAGACTTAGAAGCATTTCTTGAAAAGCCTTTAAAATCTATTGCAAAAAAAGCTGAAAAAATTGAATTAATGGCGACTAAAAATTTAAATGTATTAAAATTTAGAGAAAGAAATATTTTTGACGAACTTGATCACGATGATCATGGTCACGACGATCATGCAAAGAAAAAAGATGATCATGATGATCATGATCATGATAAAAAAGCAAAAAAAGATGATGATCATGACCACGATCATGAAACGACTAAGAAAAAAGATGACCACGATCACGATCATGATAGCCATGCAAAAAAGGAAGATGGACATGATGATCACGATGATCATGATGGACACCATCATGGAGAATTTGATCCTCACATATGGCTAGATCCTATTAATGCAAAAGCTATTTTAAATGAAATGGTTGAGCATCTAATTGAAAATGATGCAGCAAATGCTTCAATTTATAAGAAAAATTTAGATAAAGCTTTAAATGAATTAGATAAGCTTACAATGAATGTAATGACTGATTTAAATAAAAGCACAGCATCAATTGTATTTCATGATGCATATCAATATTTTGAGGAAAGATTTAATGTTAATGTATTAGGTGCTTTTACTGTGAATACAGATGTGATGCCTGGTGCTGAGCAATTAAAAGAAATTAGAGAAATTATTGAGCATGATAATGTAAGCTGTGTATTCTCAGAACCTCAGTTCAATCCCGATATTATAAATGCTGTAGCTAAGGATATGAATATTAAAACCGGTGTTCTAGATCCTTTAGGAGCAACATTAAATCCAGGAAAAGGCTTATATTTTGATTTAATCAAGAATATGTCCAGCTCATTCAAAGGTTGTTAGATAAAAATTGAATTTTTGCCATAAATAATATCTACTATTATTTATGGCAACTGTATCTCTTTCACTTGATGAAATTTATAAATTAGCAAATAAGACTCTGTTAGCCAATGGATGTGATCAAGAAACAGCTGATATTTTATCAGAACTAATTACCAATGCTGAAAGGGATGGTTCACTCTCACATGGCTTATTTCGTTTACCTGCATATGTTTCAGGTTTAAAAAGTGGAAAAATTAATGGCAAACAAAAACCAGATATAAAAAAATTAACACCTTCAGTAATTAAAGCTGATGGTAAAAATTGTTTAGCACCAGTTGTGTTAAATAAATCGATACCAGAGTTAGTAAAAGCTGCTAAAGAAAATGGTGTAGCGGTTCTTGCTATAATTAATTCACACCACATGGCCGCTATGTGGCCTGAAACTGAAAAAATAGCTGACGAAGGTTTGGTGGCATTTGCATGCACATCCTATAAACCTGCTGTTGCTCCTGCAGGGGCTATTAAACCATTATTTGGCACAAACCCAATTTCTTTCGCTTGGCCAAGAAAAAATAATACACCAGTTGTTTATGATATGGCCACAGCTTCAATGGCTATGGGAGAAGTGCAAGTTGCAAAGCGAGAGGGACACAAAGTTCCATTAGGTAGTGGACTTACAAAAGATGGCAAAGATACAACCGATCCAGCAGAAATTGCTGATGGCGGAGTTTTATTACCTTTTGGAGGTTATAAGGGTTCAGGAATTGCAATGATGGTTGAGTTATTAGCAGGAGCTTTGGTTGGAGATAATTTTAGTTACGAAACAGCAGCTAAAGATAATAATGATGGCGGACCTCCAAGTGGTGGAGAATTCATATTAGCAATATCTCCAGATAAACTCTCAGACACTGATTGGGATAAACATGCAAATGAATTTTTTGAAAAAATGAAATCAATGGGTGAGGTCAGATTACCTGGTGAGAGAAGACACAAAAATAGATTGGATAAAGGACCAAGAAATATAAACGAGGAACTTGTTAATAAAATTAGATCTTTAAGCTAATTCAATTTCTATAGGAGTGTGATCGGAAGGCTTTTCTCTTCCACGAGGATATTTATTAATTTTTACGTTTTTAACTAAATTGATAATTGAATTAGAAACTAAGAAATGATCAATTCTCATTCCATTATTTTTTTGCCAAGCACCACTTGTATAATCCCAAAATGTATAACCTTCTTTATCAGGATATTTGTATCTATATGCATCATGGAAGCCTAAATTAATAATTTCTCTTAATCTTTTTCTAATTTCTAATCTGAACAAGGCGTCGTTTTCATAGCTTTTTGGATTATGAACATCTTCTGCTGCTGGTATTATATTAAAATCTCCACCAATAATTATATTTTCGTTTTTATTTAAATAAGATTTAAGTTTTTTGATTAAACTATCTAACCAATAAATCTTATAAGAATATTTATCTGTATCAACAGGATTACCATTTGGAGTGTAAATATTTATCAGCTTTATAGTTTTAGATTTATGTTTTATATTTGCAGTAATTATTCTTGATTGCTTATTTTTATCTTTAAAAATATCCTTCTCAATTTTTTCAATTTTTTTTTTTGAAATAATAGCAACTCCATTATAACTTTTTTGACCGAATACATGACTTTCATATTTTAGCTTTGATATATCATCAAAAGGATATGTCTCCTCTTGTGTCTTTATTTCTTGCATCATTAATACATCAGGTGAGAATTTCTTTAGGTATTCTTGAATATTAATAATACGTGCTCTTACAGAATTTACATTCCATGAGCTAATTATCATTAAAGTGAGAATGAGACGCCACAACCACACGAAGATTTGCTTTGTGGGTTGTTAATTTTAAATGAATCTCCGATTAATTCTTTAACAAAATCTACCTCAGAACCTTTTAGTAGGTCAGCTGAAGTTTTATCTATGAGTATATTTTCATGTCTTAAATCATCTTCATTTTGGGATTTATCAAAAGAAAAATCGTACTGAAAACCTGAGCAACCACCACCTTTAATTGCGATTCTAAAAAAAGAACCGTTATCTTTTGAGGATAGAAGGTGCTTTATTTGTTTTAAAGCATTTTCTGTAAATTTAATTTCTTTAATCATGATTTAACACTGATAATACTAATATAATGACATTTTTCCAAATTTAAAGAATGAAAAATTATTCAAATTTAGGACTGTTTAAATCTAAAGGTAGACTGATTTTTGAGCCTAAGAATAAATACAGATCACCATTTCAAAGAGATAGAGATAGAATTATTCATTCAGCTTCATTTAGAAGGTTAAAGCACAAGACCCAGGTATTTGTTAATACAGAAGGGGATCATTATAGAACAAGAATTACACATTCTATTGAAGTTGCACAAATTGCACGATCTATTGCTAAGTACCTAAATGTAAATGACGATTTAGCAGAAACATTAAGTCTTGCTCATGATTTGGGACATACGCCATTTGGACATGCTGGTGAAATCGCATTAAACGAATGTATGTCAAAATACGGTGGATTTGATCATAATTTACAAACTTTAAGAATTGTTATGTTTTTAGAGCATAAGTATTTAAAGTTTAAAGGATTAAATCTATCTATTGAGACACTTGATGGATTAATTAAACATAACGGCCCCTATCATGAAATTTCCAAACTTAATAAAATTATTGGTAAAAAAAATTTTAAAGGCAAACTTAATTTTAACAAAAATACATCGATAGAGGCACAGATATCAGCAATATCAGATGATATAGCTTATAATAATCATGATATACAAGATGGAATTAAAGCCAACCTATTTAAATTAGAAGATTTAATTGAAATCCAATTTTTTAAAGAAATTTACAAATCCTATAAATCAAATATAAAAAAAAAGGAGAAAAACATAATAATTTATCAAATTATTAGAGACTCTATAAATCTTATGGTTGAGAATGTAATCAATAATACTTTATTAAATATAAGAGATAATAAAATCAAAAAGTATAGTGATATTATTAATAATAAAAAACAAATAGTATCATTTTCAAATAAATTTAAATCAATTGAGCAAGAAATTAAATTATTTTTAAGGTTAAAAATGTACAACAATAGAAGTGTATTAAACAAAAATAATAATGGAAAAAAAATAATTACGAAATTATTTTCTGAGATTTCAAAAAAACCAAAAAAATATATAAATAATTATCAAAAAAAAGATCAATTTAGATCTATTTCTGATTATATATCAGGAATGACTGATCGATATGCTATTCAACTTCATAAATCATTAAAATGAACATTTTTTCAGATTATCTAATCAAAATATTAAAATTAATTCAAAAAGCATCTAACGATAATCAATTTAAACTTCCAGAAAAATTATCTAGTATAAATGTTGATATACCACCAAATAAATTTGATGGGGATTTATCAACAAATGTAGCAATGGTATTATCAAAACCCAACAATGCTCCTCCCATGGAAATTGCCAAAACAATTAGTAAGCTACTTAAAGAAAACGACGATAATATTGAGTCTATAGAAATAATTAAACCAGGATTTATAAATATAAAATTTAATCACAACTTTTGGGGTGAGTTTTTAAATAATATAATTAATCAAAAAAATTATGGATCTACTAGCAAAGAAAATAAAAAATATTTAATTGAATTTGTGTCTGCCAACCCAACTGGGCCTTTACATGTAGGTCACTGCAGAGGAGCAATACTAGGTGATGTTATCTCAAATTTATTAATATTTAATAATAACACTGTTACAAAGGAATATTATGTAAATGATCATGGAAACCAAATATTATATTTTACAAAGTCAGTTTATTTTAGAATTCGTGAAATTTTATTTAAAGAAAATTTCCCATCTGATAATCCTGATCTTTATCCAGGTGAATATCTAATAGATATAGCAACAAATATTTTAAACCAAAAAAAAGATATCGATTTTGAAAATTATGAAAATATAAAAAGCGAATTAACAATTCTATCTGTCGATGAGTCTTTAAAGTTAATTAAGCAAAATCTTAAAAAACTCGGAATTAACCATGATAACTTTGCTAGTGAAAGAAATTTAGTTCAAGAAAAAGAAGTAGAAAAAGTTATTGAAAAGCTTAAATCAAAAAAATTTGTTTATACTGGAAAAATTAAAGCGCCAGAGGGGGAAGATACCAAAAATTGGGTAGAAAGGGATCAATTATTATTTAAATCAACAGAATTTGGTGATGACAAAGACCGTGCTTTACAAAAATCTGACAACACATGGACGTATTTTGCAGGTGATGTTGCATACCACAATAACAAGCTAAACAGAAATTATGATACTTTAGTAAATATTCTAGGAGCTGATCATGCAGGTTATATAAAAAGAATTACCTCAGTTGTGGAGGCATTATCAGGAGATAAAAATAAATTAACTTGCAAAGTCAGCCAATTAGTAAAATTAATAAAAGATGGCAAACCTTTTAAAATGTCAAAACGTAAAGGTGATTATATAACTGTTGATGATTTGATCAGCGAAGTTGGAAAAGATGCTACTAGATTTATTATGCTTAATAGAAGTAGTGATGCAGAACTAGATTTCGATTTTACTAAAGTAAAAGAAAAATCAAAAGACAATCCACTTTATTATGTTCAATATTGTTATGCTCGGATTTCATCAGTATTTAGAAATATAAGTAAAAATTTAGAAGATGAAATTTTAATTAAAAATGAACTAAAATATTCTAAAGATGAAATTAAGATTTTTAGAAAAATATCTGAGTGGCCGAAATGTATAGAAATTGCAAGCAATAAATTAGAACCTCATAGACTACCAGTCTATCTTTATGAATTATCATCTGAATTCCACTCGTATTGGAATATGGGAAGAGATGATAAAGATAAAAGATTTATAGAAGAAGATGGTACTATAAAAATTGAAAAATTGGTGTTTTTAAAATCTATCGCAAATGTAATTAAAACTGGAATGAATATTCTAGGGGTTGATACTCCACAAAAAATGTAATGTTTAAGGAATTTAAGTATCTTTTATTTCTAATTGTTATTTTTTTCTTTATTTTTTTTACTGTGAGATATTACTTTTCAGATGAAAATAAAAAAAAGTCATATAGATCTTTCAATCAAATTGATAAAAAATTAGAAATTTCTAAAAAAGATTTAATTATATTAAAAAGTGATACTGAGAACATTATCGATTTTGTAGAATATAAAAACAATAAAAAAAAAGAAAAATATTCATTTTGGGAACTTCTCTATAATGATTAATAAGAATACTAGATCATTTATATGTGGCATTAAAGGTTACAAGCTATCTAAATCTGAAATAAAATTTTTACGTAAATATAAACCCTGGGGTATAATTCTTTTTTCAAGAAATATAAAAACTATAAAACAAACCCAATTATTAACAAAGTCATTAAAAAATATTTTACAAAATCCTACACTTCCAATTTTAATTGATGAAGAGGGTGGTAGAGTTTCACGATTAAGAAAATTTATAGATAATTCTGTATTTACAAATAAATATTTTGGGGATCTTTATAAAAAAGATAAAAAAAAATTTAATTTGTATTTTGATGTCTATGTTAAACAAATTTCATATTTATTAAGACTTCTTGGTATTAATGTTAATACAGTTCCAGTTTTAGATATATGTAGAAAAAATTTACACCAAATTGTGGGTGATAGATCTTTTTCTTCAAATAAAAAAATTGTTTCAAAAATTGGTGATATTTGTATTGATAAATTTCATAAAAACAAAATTGCAACAATAACAAAGCATATACCTGGACACGGTCTAGCCAAGGTTGATAGTCATTTGAAACTGCCAATTATTGATAAAAATCAAGCTTATTTGCTTAAAAATGATTTTAGTGTGTTTTCTAAAAAGAAATCTAAAATAACCATGACTGGTCATTTAATGTTTAAAAAATTGGATAGCAAAAACCCAGTAACACACTCCAAAAAGATAATTAGGATTATCAGAAACAAAATAAAATTTAATGAATTGATTATAACAGACGATATTTCGATGAAAGCATTAAACAAAAATATTGAAGATAATGTTATAAAATCATTCAGTGCAGGTTGTAATTTAGTTTTACATTGTAATGGAAAAATGAGTGAAATGCTTAAGGTAGCCAAAAATTCACCTAAAATTAATAACTTTGTAATTAAAAAAACATCACAAATAACTAATATTATAAGCTAAATTTATTTAATGAATGATTCTTTAGAATTTAATGTTGAGTTAAATGCTTACAATGGTTCTCTAGAAGTATTGTTAGATCTAGCTAAATCTCAAAAAGTTGATTTAGAACAAATATCTATTACTAAACTTGCTGATCAATTTCATGAGTTCATTACCAACTCAAAGAATCTTAATCTTGAAATTGCTTCTGAATATTTATTGATGGCAACTTGGCTCACATATTTAAAATCAAAGTTACTCTTACCTGAAAGTGAAGAGGAAGAATTTAAAGCTTTAGAAGTTGCAGAAAAATTAAAATTACAATTAAAAAAACTAGAGTTAATAAGACTTCTCTCTTCACAGATGTTAAGCAGAAAAAGGCTTGGAAGAGATGTTTTTATGCGAGGTTCAAAAAGTGGTATTAAACCCATTTACGACTCTAAATATACTTTAACATTATTTGAGGTTTTAAAAACTTATGCAAATATAGTTATGACCAAAGATTTTCAAAGAATGAATATTCCAAGACTACCAGTTCTTACAACAGAAGAAGGTATTAAAAGAATAAAAGAATTTTTTGGCAAATTAACTGATTGGAAAGATATATCTGAATTAATTCCAAATAATTTTAAATCAACAAAAAATTTAAAACGAACTGGAAAAGCAGGAATTTTTGCTGGCTCTCTAGAGTTAGCTAAAGAGGGTAATATTTCTATAAAGCAAAAAGAATTATTTGATAATATCTATATTAAAGAGAAAATATGAATAAATTAAAAAAAGATAACGTTTTAAATTTTCCTTCAAAAATGACTGAAATAGAAAGAGAAGTTGAAGCTATTGTTTTTGCAGCTGCAGAACCACTAAGTATAGAAACAATAGAAACTAAAATTTCAAAAAATACTGATGTTTTAAAAATATTACAAAAACTACAAACATTCTATACAAACAGAGGCATTAATTTAGTTTGTATTTCAAATAAGTGGTCTTTTAGAACGGCACAAAATTTATCATCATTAATGTCTCAACAAAAAACCGTTGAGAAAAAGTTATCAAAAGCGGCTGTAGAAACATTAGCAATCATTGTTTATCACCAGCCGGTTACACGAGCGGAGATAGAGGAGATACGGGGTGTTGCCTTTGGCACTAATACTTTAGAAATCCTAATGGAATTAAATTGGGTTAAGCCACAAGGCAGAAAAGATATTCCAGGCAAACCTATCCAGTATGGAACTACAGATGACTTTTTAAGCCATTTTAATCTTCAAAAATTATCTGATCTTCCAACAGTGGATGAACTAGGGACTGCTGGACTTATTGATACATCCTCTGTTGATGCATCGATCTTTGGTACTGGAAAGTTTTATAAGGAAAAGCAAGAAGACAAAAAGGAAAACATATATTCTGATATCGATGAAATGTTAAATAGCACTCTCAAACCTGAAAGTGAGGAGTGAAAAAGTTTCTTTAAAAAAACAACTATTAAGGGTATAAATAAAGTATGAGTATAGGATTTTGGCAGATAGCAATTGTAGTTATACTAGTAGTTTTACTGTTTGGGAGAGGTAAAATCTCTAGTTTGATGGGCGATGTCGCTAAAGGGATTAAAAGTTTTAAAAAAGGTATGGCAACTGACCCAACAGAAGATACACAACCAAAAAATATCACAGAAAACGAAGACTCAAATAATCAAGACTCCAATAACAAAGAGTAATAAATGCCACAAATTGGCTGGTTAGAAATTTTAATAATAGTTTCTATAGCAATCATTGTTGTAGGACCTAAAGACTTTCCTTTTATGTTAAAAAAAATGGGATCTTGGATTGGATCAATTAAAAGATATTTAAGTGATGTGCAAAATCAAGTATCAGAAATTACAGACAACTCAATAGAAGATGAAAATAGTATAAAAAAATCATCTGAAAAAAATGAAAACATAAAAGATATAAATGGATAAAGAAACAGGATTCATTAGCCACTTAGCTGAACTTAGAAAAAGATTAATACATTCATTAATATTTTTATCTGTATTGTTTGTAATTTGTTATTTTTTTTCAGAGTACATTTATGGGTTTTTAGTTAACCCATATGCTGAAGCAGTTAGAGATGATGGTATTGAAAGAAGATTAATATTTACAGCCTTACAGGAAACTTTTTTAACTTATTTAAAAGTGTCTTTTTTTGCAGCTTTTTTTATCACTAGTCCATTTATTTTGATACAGATTTGGAAGTTTATTGCACCTGGACTTTATACTCATGAAAAGAAAGCAATTATGCCTTATTTAATTATTACTCCAATTTTATTCCTTTTAGGGGGAATGCTTGTGTATTATTTAATAATGCCGCTTGCGATAAAGTTTTTTTTATCATTTGAAAGTTTAGGAGCAAGTACAAATTTACCTATTCAGCTTGAGGCAAAAGTTAATGAATATCTATCATTAGTAATGAAATTAATATTTGCTTTTGGTTTGAGTTTTCAATTACCTGTAGTTTTAAGTTTATTAGCAAGAATTGGAGTTATTAATTCAACTTTTTTAAAAGAGAGAAGAAAATATGTTGTAGTAATGATATTTGCAGCTGCAGCAATTTTAACTCCACCAGATCCAATTACACAAATTGGTTTAGCTGTTCCGCTGCTTATTTTATATGAATTATCAATTTTTTCTGTAAATATAATTGAGAGAAAAGCAGAAGAAAAAAATGCATAATTTAAAACAAATAAGAGAAAATTTAGAATATTTTAAAAAATCCCTCAGTCATAGAAATTCTGAAGTTGATTATGATCAAATTTTAGATCTTGATAAAAAAAATCGACAGTTAATTCAAGAAAAAGAAAAATTTGAAATGGAGAAAAAAAATATATCTAAATCAAAAGATGAATCTTTATTTGAAAAATCTAAAGAAATATCCAAGCAAATTGAAAATTTATCAAAAAAACAAAAAATTATAAAAAATGAACTTGATAATTTACTAAGTTCAATTCCTAATTTACCATTGGATGAAGTTCCTGTTGGTAAAGATGAAAATGATAATATTGAAGTTACTAAATCAGGTGAAATCAAAGATTTCAAATTTAAACCATTAAGTCATTATGAATTAGGTGAAAAACTAAATATGCTAGATTTTGATTTAGCTACAAAAACTACTGGTTCTAGATTTGTATTTGTTAAAGATAAGTTAGCTGCTCTTGAAAGAGCAATTTCTAATTTTATGATCGATACACATATTCAAAAAAATGGATATACAGAGATATCACCTCCTTTGATGGCAACTGATGAAACTATGTTTGGAACAGGACAATTACCAAAATTTGAAAATGACCAATTTGAAATTAAATTTGATGATAAAAATGATAGAAAATTTTTGATACCTACAGCCGAAGTAATATTAACAAATATGGTTAAAAACCAAATTATTGATAAAAAAAAACTTCCTATGAGGTTAGTTGCATCAACACCTTGTTTTAGAAAAGAAGCCGGCAGTTATGGAAAAGATACAAAAGGAATGATTAGACAACATCAATTTTATAAAGTTGAACTTGTAAGTATTGTCGAAAATAATCAATGCATGCAGGAACTTGAGAGAATGACGGAATGTGCAACTAAAATATTAGATGATCTAAAATTACCTTATAGAAAAATTATTTTATGTACTGGTGACATGGGTTTTGGAGCTGAAAAAACATATGATTTAGAAGTTTGGCTACCTTCAGAAAACAAATACAGAGAAATTTCAAGCTGTTCTTCCTGTGGATCTTTCCAAGCCAGGCGAATGAAAGCTAGATATAAAAATAAAGATAATAATATCGAATTTGTAGGTACTCTTAATGGTAGTGGTTTAGCAGTAGGTAGAACCCTTATAGCCATTCTTGAAAATTATCAATTAGAGGACGGCTCAATTATAATTCCAGAAGTCCTAAAACCCTATATGGGAAATATTGATAAGATTTCGAACAATTAGGAGTTGTCATTAAAAATTAGATAGTATAAATAATCTTAAACTTTAGAGGATCATATGGACAGTGGAATTGGACAATTTATACCGTTAATTTTAATTTTTGTTATTTTTTATTTCTTTTTAATTAGACCACAGCAAAAGAAAGTTAAAGAACATAAGGCAATGGTTGAAAATTTAAAAAGAGGGGACAAAGTTGTAACTTCAGGTGGAATTGTTGGTACTGTTGAAAGAATAATTGATAATGACAAAGTTGAAGTACAAATCGCCGAAAATATTAATGTTGAGGTAGTTAGAGCTACTGGAATTCAAGGTTTAATAAATACTGCAGAGCCAAAAAAATAACATTAATTTAAATGTTATACTTTTCAAAATTAAGAATATTTAGTGTAATTATATTTACCTTAATTTTATCTTATTTTTCCCTCTCAAACTTTTTTAAGATAGATGATAATTTTTTTTCAAAAAATATAAAACTTGGATTAGATCTACAAGGTGGTTCATACTTACTACTCGAAATTGATAATAAGCCTGTAATTACTCAAAAACTCCAAAACAAAGTTATGGAGCTAAAAAATTTTTTTAAGGATAAAAATATTATTACAAGAAATTATACCGTAGATGATAATTCAATTATTTTTGATACTACCCCAGACAAGTCTGATGAATTAAACAATATTTTAGATGATGATGAAAGTGAAATTAATCCTTACTATCAACAGTATAAGTCACATGAATTTGATTTTGTAAAAAATCAAGACTCTTTTAAATTAACCCTTTCTAAATACGGACTTGTTCTATTAAAGAATGCTTCTTTAGATCAAGCAATTGAAATTGTAAGAAGAAGAGTTGATGAGGTTGGAACCAATGAACCAAACATTTTAAAAAGAGGAAATGATAGAATTTTAGTAGAATTGCCAGGTTTAGATGATCCTGGCAGAATAAAATCTTTATTGGGAAAAACTGCTAATTTGACTTTTCAATTTATTACTCAAAATACTGAGGAGTCTTTTGGAACTGAAAAATTAGAATTTGAAGATGGCTCTGAGAACGCAATTGTTAGTAAGCGTATTATCTTAAGTGGTGACAACTTAGTAGATGCAAAACCTTCTATGAACTCACAAACTAATGAAACAGTTGTATCTTTTACTTTGGATAGAGTAGGTGCAAAAAAATTTGGAAAAGCTACTAGTACAGGAGTTGGAAAAAGACTAGCAATTATACTTGATGGTAAAATTATTAGCGCTCCATCAGTGAGAGAACCTATAATTGGTGGATCAGGTCAAATATCAGGAAATTTTACATTTCAATCAGCAACAGATTTAGCTTTATTATTAAGATCTGGAGCTTTACCCGCGCCTCTTAACATTATTGAGGAGAGAACAGTAGGACCTGATCTTGGACAAGACTCAATTGATGCTGGGATAATGTCGTTAATAATTGGTTTTATATTAGTCGTACTATTCATGATTTATAAATATAGAGTTTTTGGTGTCATTGCGAATTTAGCATTAATTTCAAATTTATTTTTACTAGTTGGTGTATTAACGATATTCGAAGCTACTCTAACATTACCTGGTATAGCAGGAATAATCTTAACTGTTGGAATGGCAGTTGATGCAAATGTATTAATTTTTGAGAGAATAAAAGAAGAAATTAAATCTGAGCGAAATCCAATTATTGCTTTCGATTCTGGTTATACAAAATCAAGAACTACAATTTTAGATGCAAATATTACTACATTAATAGCAGCTGTAATATTATTTTTCATGGGATCTGGTCCAATCAAAGGATTTTCAATAACATTGGGTGTTGGAATTCTAACTACGCTATTCTCCGTATACTTCATAGCAAGACTTTTTACTGCATTTTATGTGATTAAAAACAAGGAAAAGGAGAGTTTAATTTAATGAGAGAAATATCCTTTAATAAGTTTTACAAATCATTCAATATTCTTTCAATTTTTCTTATTATTACATCGCTAATTCTATTAGCATTTAAAGGGTTAAATTATGGTGTTGATTTTAAAGGAGGTACATTAATTGAATTAAGAACTGACTTAAATTCTGCAAATATTAAAAAAATTAGAGACAGTTTTAATCAATTAAATCTTGGAGATGTGTCTGTTAAAAACTTTGGAAATGATACTGACTTTATTATTAAATTCGAAAAACAAAATTCAAATGATCCAAAATTTATAGATAATATTAAAACTAAACTTTCAGGCTCAATTGGAACGGTAGACTTTAGAAGAGTTGAAAATGTTGGTCCAAAAGTAAGTGCTGAACTTTTGCAATCAGGTATTATAGCTATTGCTTTATCTTTAGCAGCTATGCTTTTATATATTTGGATAAGATTTGAGTGGCAATTTAGTTTAGGAGCAATTGTTGCACTTTTTCATGATGTAATAATTACACTTGGAGTTTTCTCCCTTTTTTCATTAGAAATAAATTTATCAATTGTAGCAGCAGTGCTTACCATAGTTGGATACTCAATGAATGATACGGTTGTAATATTTGATAGGGTTAGAGAAAATTTGAGAAAATTTTCTGATATTAAAATTTTTGAATTAACAAATATTTCAATTAACCAAACACTATCTAGAACAATTATTACTTCTGCTACTACTCTTTTAGCACTTTTATCAATTTTTATTTTTGGAGGTGAAATTCTTAAAGGATTTTCATTGGCAATGATCTTGGGTGTTATATTTGGAACTTATTCTTCAATTTATATTGCAAACCCTATTTTAGTTATCTTAAAAGTATCGCAACGAACTATAGTAAAAGAAGATAAAGATTAATATAAATTTTGAGCAGCTACCATTGAAAGCAGCATTGGCAATGAGAGAAGGGTGTTTGTTCTAGAAAATAACATTGCAGTTTTTGCAGATTTTGCTTTTAGCTCAGGTTCACATTCAACTATGCCTAAGGCTCTTTTTTGATTAGGCCAAATGACAAACCATACATTAAATGCCATTATCAATCCTAACCACATACCAATACCTATTGCAGTATTTTTTCCACCACCAGAACCAATACCTAAAGTCATTGCTTGATGAACATATCCATTTAAATATGCAAGAATTAAACCTGAAACTACTGTAACTAAAGCTGCCCATCTAAACCAGAATAAGGCAGATGGGGCTATTACTTTTCCAATAGCAGGTTTTTGTTCATCTGGTATTTTTGGCATATTAGGTATTTGAACAAAATTGAAATACCACAATAATCCAATCCACATAGTTGCTACAATCACATGAATATATCTAAATACCCAGCTCCAGAATAAAACATCAATATCAAATCCTCCATTTGCAAAGTACAAACCTAAAAAAAGAATTACAGATATTCCTAAAGATAAATGAACTGTTTTTGATAATGATTGTAGAATCGAAGTCATAAGAATTAATTATACAATGTTTTTTTTACAATATTAAGCAGTTTTTTTAAATTTTGTGTTTAAAAGAGGTTTAAGGAATTTTCCTGTGTAACTACCGTCAACTTTTGCCACATCTTCAGGTTTCCCCTCAGCAATAATATTTCCTCCCTTAACACCTCCCTCTGGACCCATATCAATAATATAGTCAGCAGTTTTAATTACATCTAGATTATGTTCAATTACAACTACACTATTTCCAGTAGCAACAAATGTATGCAGAATTTCTAATAATTTCTTAATATCATGTTGATGTAAACCAGTTGTAGGTTCATCTAAAATATACATTGTTCTTCCAGTTGATCTCTTTGATAGTTCTTTTGCTAATTTAATTCTTTGTGCTTCCCCACCTGATAGAGTAGTTGCTTGTTGTCCAATTTTTATATACCCAAGTCCAACTTTCTTAAGTGTTAGAAGTTTTGTTTTAATATTTGATATATTCTCAAAATACTCACAACCTTCATCAACTGTCATATTCAACACATCAGCAATACTCTTATCTTTAAATTTAATTTCTAAGGTTTCTCTATTATATCTTGTTCCCTTACAATCATCACAAGTAATATATACGTCAGGTAAAAAATGCATCTCATATGTGATTACTCCATCACCTTCACAAGCCTCACACCTTCCACCTTTAACGTTAAAAGAGAAACGACCTGGTTTGTAACCACGACTTTTAGACTCTGGTAAGTTTGTGAACCAGTCTCTTATTGGCCCAAATGCACCAGTATATGTTGCAGGATTTGACCTTGGTGTTCGTCCAATTGGAGATTGATCAATATCTATAACTTTATCAATTAACTCAATACCTTTAAAACCTCTAAAAGGTTGAGGAATTTTTCTAGACTTATTATTATTTAGTGTAAGGTTTAAAGCGTTGTAAAGAGTTTGAAGAACTAAAGTTGATTTACCACTTCCTGACACCCCTGTAACACAAGTAAAACTACCTAATGGAATTTTAAGATTAACATTATTTAAGTTATTACCACTTGCACCATTGATTTCTAAAAATCTTCCATTTTTTGCAAGTCTTCTATTTTTTGGAATTGGAATAAAGCTTTTATTTGATAAATATCTTCCAGTAATACTATCGTTATTTTTTAAAATTTCTTCATAACAACCTTGTGCAACTACTTGTCCACCTTTATTCCCAGCTTCTGGCCCAAGATCAATTATATGGTCTGCGTTTTCCATTGTTTCAGTATCGTGTTCAACAACAATCACAGTGTTACCAAGATCTCTTAATCTTTTTAAAGCATCAATTAATTTAACGTTGTCTTTTTGGTGCAATCCAATTGATGGTTCATCTAAAACATATAAAACCCCTGTAAGTCCTGAACCAATTTGAGATGCTAGTCTAATTCTTTGAGCTTCACCACCTGATAGAGTTCCAGACTCTCTTGAAAGTGTTAAATAATCAAGACCAACGTTTAATAAAAAATCTAACCTTTCATTTATTTCTTTTAATATGTGTTGTGCAATTTTTAATTGTCTTTTATCTAGATTGTTATTTAAAGATCTAAACCAATCTTTTGCATCGTAAATTGATTTTTCTGTTACTTCGCTAATGTTAAGTTCGTTAATTTTGACACATAAAGCCTCATCTTTTAACCGCTGGCCATTGCATCTTTCACATTTTGTGTCAGATTGATATTGAGCTATTTCCTCTCTTTTCCAATCACTATCAGTCTCTAAATATCTTCTCTCTAAATTATTAACAACACCTTCAAAAGTTTTCTTGTGAGAATATTTTTCATAACCATCATCATAAGTAAATTTTATCTCCTCATCATCAGATCCAAAAAGGATTACATCTTTTATTTTTTTTGAAAGTTTTGACCATTTTTCATCAAGTGAAAATCCATAATGTTTTGCTAAAGATGCTAAAGTTTGCGCGTAATACATAGATGAAGATTTTGACCAAGGTTCAATTGCTCCGTCTGCTATACTTTTTTTTTCATTAGGAACCACTAATTTTGGATCTACATTAAGTTTTACACCAATACCTTCACACTCTTCACAAGCACCGTAGGGACTATTAAATGAAAAAAGTCTAGGCTCAATTTCTTCAATGGTAAATCCACTTTCTGGACAAGCGAATTTTGTAGAAAAAATTAGTTTTTCTACTTTTCGGTATTTTTTTGGTAATGTTTCGTTTTCATATTCAACAAACAATAAACCATTTGCTAAATTAACTGCAGTTTCTACACTTTCAGCTAATCGATTTCCAAGTGATGAATTAATAACAATTCTATCTACTAGTATAGATATATCATGTTTAACTTTTTTATTTAATTCTGGTACATTGTCAATTTCATAAAGCTGGTCGTCTATTTTAATTTTTCTAAAACCTCTTTTTTTATAATTTAAAATATCTTTTTTATACTCACCCTTACGACCTCTAACGACTGGTGCATATAAGAAGATTGTAGATTTTTTTGGCAGTTCTTTAATTTTATCAACAATTTGGCTTATAGTTTGAGATGTAATTGGTTTACCAGTAAATGGTGAATAGGGCACGCCAGCTCTTGCATAAAGCACTCTCATATAATCATAAATCTCAGTTACAGTAGCAACGGTTGATCGTGGATTTTTTGATGTATTTTTTTGTTCAATTGAAATTGCTGGACTTAATCCTTCTATCAAGTCGACATTTGGTTTTTTCATTTTATCTAAAAACTGTCTTGCATATGCAGATAAACTTTCTACATACCTTCTTTGACCTTCGGCATATATAGTATCGAATGCTAGAGATGATTTTCCAGAACCAGACAGACCAGTAATAACAACAAATTTATCTTTTGGAATCTCTAGTGAGATGTTCTTTAAATTGTGCTCTTTTGCACCCTTAATAACTATCTTTTTAAGCATAATTTTTGTTGCTTTAGATTAATAAAATTAATATTCAACTTAATAAGTGATATAAATAAACATATCAGATATAAAATATTATGGCAGGTAGTTTAAATAAAGTACTTTTAATCGGTCGATTAGGCGCAGATCCAGAAGTAAAACAAATGGTAAATGGCAAAAGTGTTGCAAGATTAAGCCTAGCAACTAGTCAATCCTGGAAAGATAAAAATACAGGAGAAAAAAAAGAGAAAACAGAATGGCATAGAGTGGTTGTATTTAACGAGGGACTAGTTAATGTCGTTCAGCAGTATCTCAAAAAAGGCGCACAAGTATACGTTGAAGGACAACTTTCAACAAGAAAATGGAAAGATGAACAGTCTGGTCAAGATAAGTATTCGACAGAAATTTTAATACAAGGTTATAACTCTTCTTTGACAATGTTAGGTGGTGGAAATCAAAATTCAATACCTTCTCAAGATAATAAACAAAATTTTGATGACAATAGCATTGCTCAAAATGATATGGACGATGATATTCCATTCTAGTTTTTATGCAAAAAAACGAGGCACCTAAAGATTTAAATATCAAACCAATTTCAATGTATGATGAAATGAGTTCGTCATACCTGTCTTACGCAATGAGCGTTATAATAAGTAGAGCTCTACCTGATGTAAGAGATGGTTTAAAACCAGTACACAGAAGAATTTTGTATGCAATGCATAAGGGAGGTTTTGATTGGTCAAAACAATTTAGAAAATCTGCAAGAATAGTAGGAGATGTAATTGGTAAATATCATCCACATGGTGATCAAGCAGTATATGACGCTTTAGTTAGAATGGTTCAAGATTTTTCAATGAGCCTTCCATTAATTGATGGCCAAGGAAACTTTGGTTCTATTGATGGTGATCCACCAGCTGCTATGAGATATACAGAAACAAGATTAGCAAAAATAGCTCAATTTTTATTAGACGATATAGAAAAAGATACAGTTTCATTCAAAAGTAATTATGATGAAACCGAACAAGAACCAGATGTCCTTCCCGCACAGTATCCAAATTTATTAGTTAATGGAGCAGGAGGAATTGCTGTTGGTATGGCAACAAGTATACCTCCTCATAATTTAGGTGAAGTTGTAGATGCTACTTTAGCTTTAATCAAAAATAAGGACATAAAATTAGGTGAATTGATGAAACATGTCCCTGGTCCAGATTTTCCAACTGGTGGTATTATTATTGGCAAAGATATTATTAAACAAGGTTATAAATCTGGCCGAGGTTCTTTTAAAATCAGAGGCGATATTAAAATTGAGCAAGCTAAAGGGGGTAGAGAAAGATTAGTAATAACCTCCATACCTTATCAAGTAAACAAATCTGTTTTAAATGAGAGAATAGCTGAATTAGTAAGAGAAAAAAAAATTGAAGGAATTAGAGATATAAGAGATGAGTCTAATAGAGAAGGAATTAGAGTTGCAATTGATTTAAGATCAAGTGTTGAACCAGAAACAATTAAAAGACAATTATATAAATATACATCCATTGAAAGTTCATTTGGTTTCAATACTTTAGCTATTGTAGATAACAAACCAAAGACTTGTAATTTAAAAGATTTTTTAGAAAATTTTTTAAAATTTAGAGAAGATGTAGTAATAAAAAAAACTAAATATGATCTAAAAAAAGCAGAAGATCGTGTTCATATTTTAATCGGATTATCTGTCAGTGTTGAAAATATAGATAAAGTAATAAAAATAATAAGACAATCCAAAAATCCTGAAGAGGCTAAGAATTCTCTATTAAAAACAAAGTGGAAGATAAACAAGTCAGCAAAATTGATTAAATTAGTTGATAATAAAAATTATAAAGGAACTTATAGTTTATCTAATGAGCAAGTTGTATCTATTCTTGAGTTAAGATTACAGAAACTTACTGCTTTAGGAATAAACGAAATTGAAGCGGAAATAAAAAAATTAGCTGAATTAATAACTCAATATAAAAAAATTATTAATTCTAAAGCAGAGTTACTAAAAGTTATTAGTGCTGACTTGCAACAAATCAAAGATAAATTTTCTGAACCAAGAAGAACACAAATAATTGATGCTGTATTAAATTATGATATTGAAGAAACTATTCAAAAAGAGGCTGTAATCATTACAATTACGTTACAAGGATATATTAAACGTGGTGCATTAAGTAATGTAAAACAACAAAAAAGAGGTGGAAAAGGAAAAACAGGTATTAAAACTAGAGATGAAGACTCAGTAGTTCAAACCTTATCAGTCAATACACATACTTCAGTTCTATTTTTCTCTACAGAGGGATTGGCATATAAAATTAAAGCTTGGAAGATACCTGAAGGTTCTGCATCATCAAAAGGTAAATCTTTATTCAACATTCTACCACTTAAAAATCACCAATCTATTAGCTCAATTATGCCTTTTCCAGATGAAAATGTTGATACAAAAGGAATGCATATTATTTTTGCTACAGCCAAAGGAAAAATTAGAAAAAATAATTTAGAGGATTTTAGTTCTATTAATCAATCAGGTAAAATTGCTATGAAATTAGATAGTGATGACAAAATTATTGGTGTAAAAATTTGTAAAGATGATCAAGACATTATTCTAAGTACAAAGTTTGGAAAATGCATCAGATTTGAATCTAAAAAATTAAGAGTATTTAAAGGTAGATCATCTAAAGGCATTAAAGGTATAAATTTATCTGACAAAGATGCAATCGTATCATTATCTATAATTGATCATGATCAAAAAATTCCAAAAAAATCTTCAAAAGAGGGATCATCTGAGGTAAAGGCTAAAGAAAAATTTATACTCTCAATTACAGAGAATGGTTATGGAAAAAGAACTTCCCATTATGATTTTCGAGTAACTAATAGAGGTGGAAAAGGTATAATTGGTATTGTCAACTCATCAAGAAATGGAAATGTATCATCATCTTTTCCAGTTTTTGAGGGTGATCAAATATTAATATCAACTGACAAAGGTAGAGTTATCAGAACTGCTGTTAAAGAGATAAGAGTAGCAGGAAGAAACACTCAAGGAGTTAGAATTATTAAACTTTCTGGAGATGAAAAAGTAGTTTCGGCTATTAAATTAGATGATAATTTAATTTAATGAAAAATATTGCAATATATCCTGGTACTTTTGATCCTATAACCTTTGGTCATATAGACGTAATTAAAAAAGCTTTAAAATTTGTAGACAAAGTGGTTGTAGCAATTTCAGATGGAAACCAAAAAAATTTTTTATTTTCAATCGATGAGAGAGTAGATATCGTTAAGAAAGCTCTGTTCTCTGATCTTAAATTTACCAAAAAAAATATCGATGTTATTACATTTAACTCATTAACAACAGATTTATGCAAAAAATATAAATCAAATATTATTTTAAGAGGTCTTAGAGCTGTTTCTGATTTTGAATATGAGTTTCAATTAGCTGGGATGAATAGAAAACTTTACAATAAAATAGAAACAATATTTTTAATGTCTGATGTTGAAAATCAAATTATTTCCTCAAGATTTGTAAAAGAAATTGCTCAACATAATGGAGATTTAAAAAAATTTACAACTAAGAGTACAATCAAATCTTTAAAGGAGAGATATGCTTAAATATATAAATATATTATTTTTTATTTTATTAACTTTAACTTCAAAACTAAATGCAAAGGAGAATATAATGATTTTAAAATTAAAAGATGGAGATGTTAAAATAGAAATGTTTCCAGATGTTGCCCCTAATCATGTAAAAAGAATTACTGAGTTAGCTAACAGTGGTAAATATGATAATGTAGTATTTCATAGAGTTATTGATGGCTTTATGGCTCAAACAGGAGATGTAAAATTTGGAAATTCCTCCTCATCCGATTTTAATCTGCAAAGAGCAGGAATGGGTGGATCTGACTTACCTGATTTAAAACAAGAATTTAATGATTTACCCCATGAACGTGGCACTGTATCTATGGCAAGATCTTCTGATCCAAACAGCGCTAATAGTCAATTTTTTATTTGTTTTGAGTCAGCGTCTTATTTAGATAGAAATTATACAGTCTTTGGTAAAGTTATTGAAGGAATGGAGTTTGTAGATAAAATTAAAAAAGGTGATGGTCCTAATGGATCAGTTTCTGAACCAGATAAAATAATTAGTTTTAAGTCTGAATAAAAATGAATGGCATTAAAAAAATTTAATTTTAATGTTAATCATACTGAAAACCATTCACGAGTAGGAGTTATTGAAACTCATAGAGGTAATATTAATACACCTGCTTTTATGCCTGTTGGTACACAGGCGACTGTAAAAGGCGCATTCATAAAAGATGTAGTTCAGACCGGAAGCGAAATAATACTGGGAAACACCTATCACCTAATGTTAAGACCAGGTGTTGATAGAATTTCAAGTGTTGGAGGTTTGCATGAATTTATGAATTGCAACCTTCCTATACTAACTGACTCTGGTGGATTTCAAGTAATGTCATTATCAAAATTTAATAAAATCGACAGAGAGAAGGGTGCTATTTTTCAATCTCACATTGATGGTAATAAGTTTATTTTAAGTCCTGAGGAGAGTATTAGGGTTCAAAAGGGCCTCAACTCAGACATAGTAATGGTAATGGATGAATGTCCAAAAAAAACTGATGATTTTGAGAAAATTAAAAAATCAATGGATTTATCTATGTATTGGGCAAAAAGATCAAAAAATGCATTTGGAGACAATCCTCACAAAGGTTTATTTGGAATAGTTCAAGGCGGTCTGTTTAATGACTTAAGATTAAAATCACTAGAGCAACTTATAGATATTGATTTTGATGGTTATGCGATGGGTGGTTTGGCGGTTGGAGAAACCCAGAAAGAAATGTTTGACGTATTGGATGGAGTTAAAGATTATTTACCAAAAGATAAACCTAGATATCTTATGGGCGTTGGCACTCCCTCAGACATTATTGGCGCAGTTAAAAGAGGTATTGATATGTTTGATTGTGTATTACCAACACGATCTGGCAGAACTGGTTTGGCATTTACATGGAATGGGAGAGTACAAATAAGAAATGCAAAATATCAAAACGATAATTCGCCTTTAGATTTAAATGTTTCTAAATTTGACTTAAATAAATACTCAAAAAATTATTTGAATCACTTATTTAATACTAATGAAATGTTAGCATCTATGCTGTTAACTTTAAATAATATTAACTTTTATCAGGAGTTGATGACTGAGATAAGAAAAAATATTAAAAATGGAACTTTTGAAGAATTTCACGATAAGTATATTAACATTCTGTAAAAATTATCCATTGATAAATGGATAAAAATCAATATAAGGACCCCCGTTGGGCCGTTAGCTCAGTTGGTAGAGCAATTCCCTTTTAAGGAATGGGTCGATGGTTCGAGTCCATCACGGCTCACCAATTTTAAGAAATTGGTGGATATTCTAAAGTTACCTCATTTATCCAAGAGGTGATGTTATTAATTCTATTGGTTGAGGAAGGATGCGTACTCATGAATTCCGGTGGTTCCTTACCTTTATTAGCTTCTCGCATTCTCTCCCAAATTTTTACTGTCTCTCTTATGTCATAGCCAGATAATGACGCAAATATTAAACCTAAGTAATCAGCTTCACTCTCTTGTTTTCTATTAAAAGGATTCATAATTCCAATTTGAGATAACAAACCAACTGTATCCATTCCAGTTGTTCTATTTACATTAGATACAGCACCTTTAGTTGCAATATCTAAAATTTTTGTGCCCACATTTAATAACGTTCCTCTACTTGCTCGTTCAATTGAGTGTTTTGCTACAGCATGAGCTATTTCATGACCCATTACAGCAGCTAATCCATTATCATTTTTTGTAATATCAAGCATGCCTGTATAAACTGCAATTTTTCCACCAGGCATACACCATGCGTTTTTTACTTTTTTGTTTTCTATTAAAATATACTCCCATCTAAAATTAGCTGTTGGATCCGGTTGATTACTTCTTGCAAAATATTCGGTTATAGAATTTTCAATTTTGGAGCCAATATTTTTTATTTTATTTAAAGTTGTAATATCTTTGCTAAGCTTTTCTTTTTCTTTCACTTTTTCGTATAATTGTTCTGCTTGAGCATTAAGTTTTGCTTCTGGTATAAGTCTTAGCTGTTTTCTTTCTGTTATTGGAACACTTGTACAGGCCTGAAGACCAAAAGATGCACATCCACACCCCATTAAATATATGAAATTTCTTCTATTCACTTTTACTCACAATTATATTACATGTTACTAATAAACAACTATATGATTTTAAATAACAAGATTTTAGTTTTCTTATTTGTTCTTGCAGTATCATTTGTAATTTATTCAAGTTATAATTAAAATATGGCAAAATTTAAAAGAAAAAGCATATCTTTATTTGCTAAATTACGAAATTATTTTATCACAGGAATAGTCGTATTAATTCCAATTGGGATTACACTTTATTTAACAAAATTTTTTATATCTATTTCTTCTAAACTAATACCTTATGAGCTAAACCCAAATACATATTTGCCATTTGCTATCCCAGGTCTTGAAATAGTTCTTGCAATTATTTTTATAACCTTAGTTGGAAGTTTATCTTTATCATTTATAGGAAAAAAAATTTTACAATTCGTAAACGATTTATTTAAAAGAATTCCTATTCTTCGAACTATTTATTCAGCAATAGGACAGATGACAGAGACGTTAGCTCCTAAAAAGGGAGATAGAAAAAGTGTAGTTTTAATTGAGTATCCTAGAAAAGGAAGCTGGGCAGTTGGATTTGCAACTAAAGATAATGAAGGAGAAATCTCAAAAAAAACAAATAAAAAACTTGTTAATGTATTTGTTCCAACAACACCAAATCCAACCAGTGGATTTTTACTAATGTTTCCAAAAGAAGAGATTCTATATTTAGATATGAGTTTTGAGGAAGCGTCTAAGTTTATTGTATCTGCAGGTACTTCAAACCCTCAAGCTAAATAATATCATTTAAGATTGAGGCGCGGTCATAAAGTTTAAGTAATTTATAATACTCACCAATCTGTTTATCTTTTAACTCAATTTTTTTAACCTCTTTTTCAGCCAATATAAAAAGATCTTTGTGTAAAATAGGATCTGCTAATTTAAATTTTTTTAAACCACTCTGTTTAAACCCCAAGACATCTCCATAACCTCTTAAAACCATATCCTGTTCTGAAATTTCAAAACCATCATTTGAGCTTTTTAAAATATTTATTCTTTTTTTTGCATTTTCACTTAAATTTGACTTAAACATTAAAATACATGTACTTTGTTTGTTACCTCTTCCAACTCTGCCTCTGAGTTGATGCAACTGTGATAACCCATATTTATTTGCATTTTCAATGATGATTACATTTGCATTTGGGAAATCAATTCCTACTTCAATAACAGTTGTTGACACCAACACATCAATTTTTTTATTTAAAAAATCATCAAGAACTTTATTTTTTTCATCTTTTTCCATTGATCCATGAATTAGGCCAATTTTGTTTTTAAAATATTTTTCTAAAAATTCACTCTTTTCAACAGCAGACTGATGATCAAGTTTCTGTGATTTTTCAATAAGTGGGCAAACCCAAAATATCTGATTACCAGAGGAAATTTCTTTTTTACAAAATTTTATAATTTCATCTACTTTTGTTTCTAATTTACTATAAGTGGTTATTGCTTTTCTATTTTTTGGTTTTTCTTTAATTAAAGTAACATCCATATCTCCATAGATTGTCATTATCATAGTACGAGGTATTGGGGTTGCAGACATGACAAGTACATCGCAATTATTGCCACCTTTGTCGGACAATTCTTTTCTTTGTCTTACACCAAATTTATGTTGTTCATCGATAATAATTAAACCAAGATTTTTATAATCTACCTTTTTTTGAAAAAGGGCATGTGTGCCAATGATCAATTTTATTTTATTTTGTTTTATATTTTCTAATGTACTTTTTTTTTGTTTATATTCCGTTTTTCCTGTTAATAGTTCTATTGATATATCTTTTCCAAATAAATCTGATGCAAAATTATAGTGTTGTTTAGCTAGTATTTCAGTAGGAACCATCAATGCTACTTGAAAACCTGATTTTATAACATTCAACGCAGCAATTAGTGCAATTATTGTTTTCCCCGATCCTACATCACCTTGAAGTAACCTAAACATTCTTTGTTTTGATTTGAGGTCATTATTTATTTCTTTCATTGCTTTTATTTGATCATTTGTAAGTATAAATTTGAATTTTTTTAAATATTTTTGACAAATATTTGGATCAAAAATCTTTTCTTTTTTTTTTATCTTCTTAATTTTTTTTCTTATTTCAGATGAGATTAAAAAGTTTGAGATAATTTCATCAAAAATTAATCTTCTTAGGTAATCTGAATTCTGAAGATTTTCAATTTCCTCACTATGAATCTTTCTAATGGATTGATCCCAACTTACATTATTGAAATAGTTTAAAATTTCTGCGTTATGCCATTCTTTAAGTACAGGCATATTTTTAAATATGATTTCAATAGTTCTATTATATTTTGAAGCTGTGAGTCCTTCCGTCAGACTATAAGTATTTATATCTTTTATATTTCCATCCTCTGTCTCTGACACTAATTTTGGATTAGTTATTTGATATTTACCCTTATAAAAACCTACTTTTCCATAAATAATTATTTCTTGGTCCAGAGGAAGTATTTTTTTTATATAGCCTTCATAACTATTAAAGAAAATACAATCTATTTTCTTTTCAGAAGATAAACAGTTAACCCTATTGGGCAAATTTCTAATTCTAGGAAAATTATACTTTTTTGGGACTAGTTGTATTGATTGTGTTTTGCCAATTTGTAATTGATCAATGTTAACTGTTTTTGAAGTTTCTATCTTTGAAATAGGTGCATGCCATAATAGATCAAAAATATTTAATATCTTTTTTTTTAAAAATAATTGTGTAGTTTTTTTACCTATTCCTCTAATGCTACTAATTTTTGATAAAAAATATTCATAATCCTGCATAAAGTATATATAAATCTATATTATATGGATTCAAACAGGCAAAATCTTATTAATAAAATAAAATATAGAGCTCAGTATAGAGGCACTAAAGAAATGGACCTATTTGTTTATAAGTTCGTAAATGAAATTGTTGAAAATTTAAATTTAGAAGAATTAGAAGATTTGAATAAATTAATTAATCTTGGTGATGAAGAATTAATTAAAATTTCTGAGTCAAAAGATAACCAAAATTTATCCAAAGTCATAATAAAATTGCGAGAATTTAAAGAAAAATATTAATGGCGGAGAGACTGGGATTCGAACCCAGGAAAGAGTTGCCCCTTTGCCGGTTTTCAAGACCGGTGCTTTCAACCGCTCAGCCATCTCTCCGTGAGCTAGGTTTTATAAGTATTAATATATATTTCAACAATAAAATAGATAAGATATTAATCAAAATCTTTTTAATAATAATTTCATTATGGATAAAAAAAGTTTTAACCAAGGTTTACTCTTAAGTGCAGTTGGATCTTTCTGGTGGGGCTTTTTTGGTGTTTTATATTTTAAGTATATTTCATTTGCAGGTCATATAGAAGTTGTTGTGCATAGAAGTTTGTGGACTGCAGCTACACTTTTAGTAACAACAATTATTTTTTCAAAATGGAAGATTTTTAAGGAAATTATATCTAATAAAAAACAATTATTTATTCTATTTTTATCTGGGGTATTAATATTTTTAAATTGGGCAGTTTGGATTTATGCAGTTTCATCCAATCAAGTTATAAATGCAAGTTTTGGATATTTTATCATGCCGATATTAAGTGTTTTTTTAGGATATTTCTTTTTTAAAGAAAAATTAAATAAGAAAAGATTTGTTTCTATTTCGTTAGTTTTAGTTTCAATAGTTTATATCTTTCTGATTGACTTTAAATCTATACCATGGGTTGGAATATCAGTTGCTTTAAGTTGGAGTTTTTACAATTTACTCAGAAAGAAAATATCAGTGTCTACAGATATCGGTTTATTTATAGAAAGTCTATTTATCTTGCCTTTTATACTAATTGTTTTTTATTTTATTACTCAAAATGGTGTTAATGACTTCTCACTATCAAATCCTATTTTGATGTTAATTCTAATGATGGCAGGTCCAATGACGGTGATTCCATTATTCTTTTATGTAAGAGGTGTAGAATTGTGTGGTCTTGGACCTACGGGTATGATTTTTTATATTACACCTACATTACAATTTATTTTAGGGTATTTTTTGTTCAATGAGCCGTTCAATTTTAATCAGTTAGTTAGTTTTATTTTAATATGGATTGCTGTATTTATTTATCTTAGAGATTTATATGAAAATAATTAAAATATTTATAATAAATATAATCTTCTTTTTATTTAGCTTTAAATTTTTATCTGCCTCGGATTTTGAAAATTGGAAAATTGACTTTAAAAAAAGGGCCCTAAATGAAGGAATTAGCATAGAAACACTAAATAGAGTAATAGATAATTCGAGATTTCTTCCTGATGTAATTAAATATGATAGATATCAACCTGAATTTTACGAGGATACTTATACTTACATATCAAAGCGAACATCTCAAAAGAAAGTTACTAAGGGCAGAAATCTTTATAATTCAAATCAAAAATTAATTGAAATTGTATCTAACGAGTTTCTAGTTGATAAAAATCTATTATTAGCATTGATGGGAATAGAAACTAATTTTGGCACATATCTTGGAAAAATGGACATAGTTTCATCATTAGCCACACTAAGTTTTGATAAAAGAAGAAGCAAATTTTTTACATCTGAGCTAATAACTTTATTAAAATTAGTAGATGCGAATATAATTGACCCTGATACTTTATTTGGGTCCTGGGCTGGAGCTTTTGGTAACTTTCAATTTATGCCATCAACAATTACCAATCACGCAATTGATTATAACAATGATAAAAAAATTGATTTAAAAAATATTGAAGATTCATTTGCATCAGCTGCTAATTACATAAAAAATTTAGGATGGGATAATAATATTCCATGTTTTTATAAAATAAACCTTAAAGATGATATACCACTAGAGTTTTTAAATACTTCAGCAAAAAAATTAAATAATAAAAGAAAAGTAAAATATTTTTCAAAGTACATAGAAAATAGTGATTATTTAAAACAATTTAATAATCTTAATTCAGCAATTATTACACCTGATGTTGATATTGTTGAAAATGCAAAAAAGTTTTCACCTGCTTTTATAGTTTTTGATAATTATGATTTAATATTAAAATGGAACAGATCATTAAGATTTGCATTAGCTGTTTGTACCCTAAGAGATAAATTCAAAAATGAATTATAAAATCGCTCTCATATTTTTTTTAACTTTTTTATTTTCATGCGAACAAAAATATACTAATTTAGAGTACAATAGTAATTTTGAAAACTTTTCAAATAAAGGGTTTGCTCTAATTTATGATGAGCGACTTTATAAAAATAAAATTGTTAATAAAAAACTAGACGAAAGATCTCTTATAATTTTTAATAATAAATTAAAATATGATACTCCGGTAAAAGTAACAAATTTGTTAAATGGAAAATATATTTTAGCTAAAATAGGTAAAAAATCTAAATATCCTTTTTTTTATAACGCTGTTATTTCTAAAAGAATAGCAGAAGAATTAGAAATTGATCTTTTAGAACCTTATATTGCCGTTCAAACAATAAATACCAGTGGTGCATTTGTTGCCAAGAAAGCTAAAACATTTAAAGAAGAGAAAAAAGTAGCAGACAAAGCTCCCGTAGATGGAATTACTATTGAAAATTTGGGTGATGAAACAAAAAAAATTAAAAAAAAAAATAAATCAAAAATAAAAAAGAAAGAGTTTAATTACATAATTAAATTTGCAGACTTATATTTTGAAGATTCGGCTTTAATGCTTAAAAAAAGATTAGTTGATGAGTACAACTTAAGTAATATTTCAATAGATAAGATAAATAATAATGTTTATAGGGTTTATAAAGGACCTTTTAATAATATAAAGTCTATTAAAATTGAGTTTGATAAAATAAATCTAATGGATTTTGATAATATAGATATAATCAAATTATAAAATGCAAAATTCTATAAAACTTATTTTAATTTTATTTTCTTTAATTTTATTTTCATCAAAATCAAATGCAATAATTAGCGTAAATGCTAAAACTGCAATACTACAAGATTATTTATCTGGTGAAATTCTTTATGAAAAGGATGCAGACATTTCTATATATCCTGCATCTATGACAAAAATTATGACTTCAATTATTGCTTTTGATTTAATTAAAAAGGGAGAACTTACATTAGATGAAAAATTTATAGTATCTGAAAATGCATGGAGACTATCTACAGCAGGATATTCGTCTATGTTTATAATGGTTGGAGATGAAGTATCAGTTGAAAATCTTTTAAGAGGTATAATAGTTGCATCAGGTAATGATGCCTGCATTGCATTGGCAGAGGGTATTGCAGGTACAGAGGAGGAATTCGCTGTATTAATGACTGAAAAGGCGCTTGAGATAGGGATGGAAAATACTAATTTTTCAAATTCATCAGGTATCAATGACCCAAATAATTACTCTACAGTTCGAGATATTTTAATAATGTCTAATTACTTAATCAAAAATTATCCAGAATATTATCATTACTACAAAGAAAAAGAATTTACATGGGATAGAACCGGTGGTGATCCTATTACTCAAGGAAATAGAAATCCTTTATTGTATAAAAATATGGGAGCTGATGGAATTAAAACTGGTTATCTTGCAGTTGAAAAATATTCATTAGCATCCTCAATAAAAAAAAAGAACAGAAGATTAATTGCTGTTGGAAGTGGCTTTAATTCAAAAAATGATAGATCTAGGCAATCCGCAAAGTTGTTGACTTGGGGATTAACAAAATTTGATACAATTTTAATTGGCAAAAAAAACGATGTTATATCAGAGCTAGATGTATGGCAAGGCAAACAGAAAAAAGTTAAAGCATATATTTCATCGGACATTTATAAAACAATTCCTAAGGCAAAAAAAAAATATCTAAAAGTAACAATTAATTATGAAGGACCTCTGGAGGCACCGATAGAAAAAAATGATGTCATTGGAAAAATGAAGATTACTTATAAAGATGAGGTAGTTGGCAACTATGATTTATTTGCATCGGAAAGTGTTCAAAAACAGAATATAATTTCACGTATCTTAAGCTCAATAAATTTTTTAATATGGGGCGATGTATAAAAAAAAATACCCTGTAATTATTTTTGAAGGAATAGAAGCCTCAGGAAAATCAACAAATATTAATAATTTTTCAAAATTTTTAAAAAAAAATAAATATCAATTTATAAAAATAAGAGAGCCCGGGGGTACAAAATTTTCAGAAAAATTAAGAAAAATAATGTTATCAAAGAGCAATAAATTAGATAAAAAAACTGATTTATTGTTAATACTAGCTTCAAGATCTGAAAACGTTTCAAAAATTATTTACAAAAATTACCAAAAAAAAATAATCTTAATAGATAGGTTTTCAGATTCTACCATAGCTTACCAGCATTACGGTATGGGTTTAAATTTGAATATAATAAAAAATTTAAATTCCTATATTATTGGTAAATTTAAACCAGATCTTACCTTTTTATGTACTGTAAATAACAAGAATATGAATAAGAGACTAAAAATTAGATTAAATAACAATAGATATGATAATTTTAAAATTAGCTTTTATAATAAAGTTCAAAAAGGTTTTCTTAAATTATCAAAAAATAAAAAAAAATATGTTTTATTAGATTCGAATAATTCGACACCTGCTGAAAATTTAAATAGAATTATCAAAGAATTTAAAAAAATAGCAAAATAATTAAATGTCAAATACACTAATAGGCTTAGGCGATGTTTTGAATGATTTAATTAACTTACATAATTCCAATAGACTTCCAAATAAATTATTATTAAGTGGGACACAAGGAATAGGGAAAGGAGTATTATCCAAACACCTTCTAAATTATATTCTGTCTAAAAACGAGCAGTTTAAATATGATCTAAAAAAACTCCAAATTAATCCTAGTAATAAATCTTTTAAATTATTTGAAAGTAATGCACATCCCAATGTTTTTAAAATTCATAAAAAAATGGATAAAAAAAATATTGATATAGGTCAGATAAGAGAAATGATTAAATTTCAAAATAGTTCATCATTTAATAATAAAACACGATTTGTATTGATTGAGGATGCAGATCTGCTTAATGTAAATTCTATTAATGCATTATTAAAATCTATTGAAGAGCCAAATAATAATTTTTCTTTTATTTTAACTCATAATTCAAATAAAACCGTCTTAGAAACTTTAAAATCAAGATGTATTGAATTCAAAGTAAATTTAAAAAATGAATTTGTAGAAAATATTGTTAACTCTTACTTTTCTGAAAATGTATATGATCAAATTTCTTTAGATTTTAAAAATTATTATCATAATCCAGTTTTTTTAATTAATTTGTCAATTTATTTCAATGAAAATAACTTAGATATTCAAAATTTTAGCATCGAAGATTTATTATATGAAATCACAATAAACCCATCTCATTTAAAAGATGAATTTATATTATTAAATCTTAATCTTTTTATTGAATTATATTTTTATAAAAATATAAATGCTCAAAAAAAAAATATTTTTAAAGCAAAAGAATATTTTCTAAAAAAATTATCAAACGTCAAAAAATATAATCTTGATATCGAGACTTTTTTTTTAGAATTTAAAGATTTATTAAAATGAGTAAAAATTTCTATATAACTACACCTATTTATTACCCTTCAGCAAAACCACATATGGGACATGCTTATTCTAGTATTGTTTCTGATTTTTTTGCAAGGTTTAAAAGAAATGATGGCTTTTCAGTTCAATTTTTAACCGGTACCGATGAACATGGTTTAAAAATTCAAAGATCTGCAGAAAAAATTAATATGAAGCCAAAAGATTTTTGTGATCAAATATCTAAAACTTTTGAAAATTTGTCTAAGACACTAAATTTATCAAATACTGATTTCATCAGAACTACCGAACAAAGGCATATTAAATCTGTTCAACATTTATGGAAAATTCTAGAAGATCAAAATCAAATTTATATGTCTAAATATGAGGGCTGGTATTCTGTTTCTGATGAAGCATTTTATCAACCTGATGAAATAGGAAGTAAAGATAATAAACATTTTGTAATAAGTTCGGGTTCCCCAGTAGAGTGGGTAGAAGAGGAGTCCTTTTTTTTTAAATTATCTGAATGGGAAAAACCATTACTAAAGTTTTATGATGAAAATCCAAAATTTATCTTACCAGAGGGAAGAAGGAATGAGGTAATTAGTTTTGTTAAAAATGGTTTAAAAGATTTGTCTGTTAGTAGAAAAACATTTTCCTGGGGTATTAAAATTCCTTCAAATAATGACCATATTATTTATGTATGGCTAGATGCACTTACCAATTATTTAAGTGCTTTAAATTATCCAAATACTAAAGACGAATTATATAAAAATTTTTGGCCTGCTGATGTTCATATAATTGGAAAAGATATATTAAGATTTCATGCTATTTATTGGCCAGCTTTTTTAATGGCAGCTAAATTACCTTTGCCTAAAAGAGTTTATGGTCATGGTTGGATATTATCTGGTGATGAAAAAATGTCTAAATCAAAGGGGAACATACTCGATCCATTAGAAATTATAGATGTATATGGGCTTGATACACTTAGATATTATCTTTTAAAAGAGGTTTCCTTTGGCAATGACGGAAATATTTCTCAAGAAAAGCTTGAAAGTTGTATAAATAGTGATTTAGCAAATAATTATGGAAATTTATGTCAAAGAGTTTTGACCTTTTGCGAAAAAAATTGTGATTCGAAAATCCCAACTAGTGATTTTATAAATGATGATTTTGAGATTTTAAAAAATTTCGAAAATTTAGCATATTTGAGAGATTTAATAGACAATCAAAACATCAATGATTATATGAAATTTATTATAGATATGCTTTTTTCATCAAATAAATATTTTAATGATCAAGAACCTTGGAAGAAAAAAAATGATAAAAATAGATTGAATACAATTGTTTATACTGCTTTAGATCTAATTAGAAAAATTTCTATACTATTAAATCCAGTAATACCTGATACAACTTTAATGGTTCTAAAAATATTTGACATTAATGATGATAAACTAAAATTTGAAGATATAAATAATCATAAATTTCTGGAAAGTGGAAAAAATATTGGAAAATTAAATATACTATTTAAAAAGATAGAAAATGATTGATTCACATTGTCACTTAGACCACGAACCTTTAATAGATAATCTAAACGATGTTTTAGAAAGATCCAAAAAGGTTGGAATAGATAAGCTTTTAACTATTTCAACTAATATTAACAGTTATAAAAATATCTTAAATTTAATAAACCAAGATCCTATGATTTATGGATCAATTGGAATTCATCCACACGAAGTTCAAACTTCAACTTTTGAGAAAAACTATATTGTGCAGGAGTTTAAAAAATATCAAAAAATAATTGGAGTAGGGGAGACGGGATTAGATTATTATTATGAAAATAGTCCAAAAGAAACTCAAATAGAAAGTTTTAAAATTCATATAGAGGCTTCAATTGAATGCAATTGTCCACTAATAGTTCATTCTAGGGATGCAGAAAATGAAACTTTTTCAATTTTAAATGATTATAAAAATAGCAATCCTAAAATACTTATGCATTGTTTTACCGGGTCAAAAGAGTTTGCAAAAAAACTTCTAGATCTTAATGCATATTTTTCAGCAAGTGGGATTATTACTTTTAAAAATAGTGTTGAATTACAGGATACATTTAAGTTTTTACCAAATGATAAAATATTAATAGAAACTGATAGTCCTTTTTTAGCACCTATTCCTATGAGAGGAAAAAAAAATGAGCCAAGTTTTATTCAATATACCCTTCAACACCTATCCAACCTAAAGGACATTGATAAATCTAAAATGGATCATATCACCACTCAGAATTTTCAAACACTATTTTTCAATAATGAAAACTAGATTTACAATATTAGGGTCTGGTAGTTCTGTGGGTATACCTAGAATTGATGGTTATTTTGGTAAATGCAACCCAAAAATAAAGCAAAATTTAAGATCAAGATGTTCTGCTTTAGTTACTCATGGTAATTTTAATATATTAATTGATACTTCCCCCGATTTAAAAAACCAATTATTAAAAAATAAAATTAAAAATATAGATAAAGTTTTCTATACACATTTACATGGTGATCAAACGCATGGTATTAATGAGCTAAGAGGATTTTACCTAAAAACTAGGCAAAAATTAGATGTTTTTGCAGATAAAATGACTTCTAATTATTTATTAAAATCTTTTAGTTACTGTTTCAAAAATAATCATGGTTATCCAGCAATTTTCAATCTTAACAAGTTAAAAAAAAAACATACTTTCAATGTTAAAAAATCGAAGGTTCAAATCGAGTCATTTCGTGTCAAGCATGGAAAAATTAATAGTATATTGTATAAAATTAATAATACATGTGCTTATGCTAGTGATGTAAGCAAAATTAGTGAAAAAGACTACTCAAAACTTAAAAAATTAAATTACTTTATAGTCGATTGTTTAAGATACGATCCACATCCATCTCATTTTAATTTAGATCAAGTTTTAAATTTAGTTAAAATTATCAAACCAAAAAAAACAATTTTAACTAATATGAACAACGAAATTGATTATGTGAAGATACAGAAACATCTGCCTAAATTTGTTGTTCCTGCCTATGATGGTATGAGCTTTTCAATATAATGGAAATATACTTAAAACTTTTTGAAGTAGTATTTCCTGTGTTTTTTATAGTTGGTATTGGCTACTATTTAGGTAAAAAAGATAAAAAATTTGATACTACTTTTATTACAAATTTCGCATCTAATGTAGGTACACCTGCAATGGTAATATATGCTATTACCTCAACTGGAATAAATTTTCAAATTTTTAAAGACTATTTTTTTTATTATCTTCTAGCAATTATAGGTTTTATTATACTTGGAATTATCATCTTATTTATCCTTAATACCAAGGATATAATAAGAGAACTTCCACCTTTAATTTTACCTAACACCGGCAATATGGGTATACCTATATGTTTATTTGCTTATGGTGCAAAAGGACTTGGAGTTGCAGCTGCAATATCATCTTTAATTGTATTACTCCATTTTACACTTGGAATTTTTTTAGCCGATAGAAGATTTAACTTTACAGTGTTGATTAAAAGTCCGCCATTTTATGCAATTCTTATATCAGTGCTATTTTTGTATTTTGAAATTAATATGCCACAAGTAGTAATTAATTTGACTGAGTTATTAACATTTGCAACAATTTTTTTAATTCTTATGTCCTTAGGAATTGCTTTAACGAAATTAAAAGTTTTTTCTTTAAAAACTGCAATATTTGCATCAATAGGAAGAGTTATTTTAGGTCCATTAATAGGTTTTTTAATTATTATTTATTTTGATTTATCTGGTTTTGCAGCTGGAGTACTCCTAATTCAAGCATCAATGCCTAGTGCTGTCTTAAATTATCTTATAGCTGCTATTTATTCTCCAAAAACCATAACGGATAGTGTTGCAAGTACAATAGTTGTCTCAACAATAATGTCATTTATAACTTTACCTATTGTTATTTTTATATCGTTAAAATATTTTCCTCTATGAGGGGAGCAGTAATAAATCTTTCAGCTTGGCTAATTCTGCCGTTTATGGATGCCATTGCAAAATACCTTTCTTATTCTTTACCTGTATTGCAAGTAACGTGGTTTAGATTTTTTTTTAGTACTCTAATCACTTTGTTATTTATTTTTATTTTTTCTAGAAATTCTTTAGTTTCTTCTAAAAATTTGAAGTCTCAAATTATAAGAGGATTGCTACTATTAACTTCAAGTGTATTATTTTTTTATTCAATATCGATAATCTCTTTAGCTAAAGCATTAACAATAGCTTTTATTTGTCCATTAATGGTCACTGCTTTATCACCTTATTTTCTAAAAGAGAGGGTAGGGCCAAGAAGATGGACAGCTGTTATAATAGGTTTTATAGGAGTTTTGATTGTAATTAGACCAGGAATTATAGAATTTAATTGGGCTAGTTTTGCAGCGTTAGGTACTGGTTTTTGTTACGCTTTATATTTAATTGTAACTAGAAAATTAAAAAACACAGATAATGGTTTTTTAACATTACTAATCACAAGCACTGTAGGAACCCTAATTTTAAGTTTATATTTACCCTTTATTTGGGTTAAACCAACTTTTTCTGAGTATTTATTTGCTATAAATATGGGATTAATAGCTGCCTTAGCTCATGGCATGATTATCTTTTCCTACAATTATTCAGATGCAAGCAAACTGGCACCTTTGGGTTATTTTGAGATAATTACTAACATTTTAATTGGCTATATTTGGTTCTCTGATATTCCAGATAAGTACACTTTTATCGGACTTTTAATTATCATTTTTTCAGGTCTTTATGTTTTTCGAAGAGAGCAATCTAATAAAACGTAAAGTATACCTTTATATGAAGTAAATTATTAACACATAATGTTAAACTACTGTAATTATTATTTTTTTTATATTACTTAAAGTAAAATATAATATAGTAATACATCTAACCTATCATCTAATCATTAAAATTTTAATTTATATTTGGAGATTTCATCCGAATAAATCACATAACTAAATTAAAATCCTTAATAATCAAGATAAATTAAACAAAGTAATCCAACAATCTAATAAATTAATGGTATTAATTTTAGAAAGGTGAGAGTACACAAATCGAAAAAATTAAATTTGTCTCAAATATTTAAATAAATAATAGATGAAAACTTGTAATTTCTATTAGTATTGCATTTATCGAATATAGCATTTAATGAGCCATAGAGGGGTCAATTTTAATGATTTATTGATATATAATGCAACTTATAGGTGTAATATAAATATAACAACTATATATGGGTAAAAATTAAAAAAATGTTGATTTTGCTTACTTTTAAACGAAAATTCCCTCTTTTTTCAAGAGTTTTTTCTTGGTTTTAATGCCTCCATGACCCGAATATCCACCTAGGGACCCGTCAGATCTGATAACTCTATGACAAGGTATTTTAGGTGCATTTGGGTTTTTTCCAACCGCATTTGCTACAGCTCGAGCAGCTTTTGGCTTATTTATGGCTTTTGCGACATCTAAATAGGTTCTAACTTGTCCTTTTGGGATAGTTTTTAGATAATTCCACACTTTCAACTGAAATTTAGTACCTTTTAGGATCATTTTAAAGAAAAACCCTGTTACCTTGTACCTTTTTAGGCACAAAGAACAGTAGTTTTTGGCACGTCGTTGTATGCGCTACCGCCATGCCTTCCACCTCGCTATTTTAGCGCTACTCAGCGAAGTTTTCTGCCCTCTAGGCTTGAATCTCTCGATTTTTCCCTAGATGGTCAGTTAAGAGTTGCCTCTTAATTCGTTAATAATTTAACATAAGTGCAATTTTAAAGGTATCACTTTATCGTTGAATTTAATGGTTTTTTAACACCTGTGAATAGCGTTAATAACTAACTTGGCTTAACAATTATTAATATAAAATATGAAAAATAAAACAGAACAGTCATAATACCTAAGAAGTAAACCTCTATAGATTTGCCATTTTTCTTAAACACCAAATAAGTAAGCAATGTTAATCCAAAAGAAATTATCAAAAAATATATAGGCTCAATTGAGCCATCCATAGAGACCATAATATTAGATTTTAAACTATTGACATTTAAAATCACTTAATATATTACTAGTGATAATTAATTGTTATCAATAGTAATAGCATGAATGAACTAACTTCAGACTTAAAATTGCTTCATGAAGCAACTTTAAATAACTTAAAAAATTCCAAAGCAAGTAATACTCTGAGAGCATATAAATCTGACTTTAAAGACTTTGGATCCTTTTGTGCAAAAAATGGATTAAATTCATTACCAACAGAACCAAAAATAGTCTCTATATACCTCACTCATCTCTCTAAAAATTCAAAAATAAGCACTTTAAGACGAAGATTGGTATCAATTAGCATGATTCATAAAATGAAAGGGCATTATTTGGATACCAAACATCCAATTATAGTTGAAAATTTAATGGGGATAAGAAGGGTTAAAGGAAGCATTCAAAAAGGAAAAAAACCAATACTAATCAAACATTTAAAATTAATTATTAATACAATAAATGAACAAAAAACGCAGGAAATAAAAAAATTTAGGGACAAATCATTAATATTAATTGGCTTTGGTGGTGGTTTTAGACGAACAGAGCTAATTTCAATTGATCATGAGGATTTAGAATTTGTACCTGAGGGTCTAAAAATTACGATTAAAAAATCAAAAACTGATCAATTTGGGGAGGGAATGATTAAAGGACTGCCCTACTTCAGTAATGAAATTTACTGCCCTGTTAAAAATTTAAGAAAATGGCTTGAAATATCTAAGATCAAGTCTGGACCGATTTTTAGAAGATTTTCTAAAGGCTTAACATTAACAGATAAAAGACTTACTGACCAATCTGTTGTTTTATTAATGAAAAATTATTTAAATTTAGCAGGTATTGAGAATAAAAATTTTGCAGGCCATAGTTTAAGATCAGGTTTTGCAACAGTTGCGGCGGAGTCAGGAGCAGACGAAAGAAGTATTATGGCTATGACGGGACATAAAACTACTCAAATGGTAAGAAGATATATAAGAGAAGCAAACATTTTCAAAAATAATGCATTAAGTAAAATTAAAGTTTAATTTTACTAATTTGTTTCATAACATTTTTTATTGGTGAACGGTAAATACGATTTATATTATTCATATGTCCAGTCCAAAAAAGTGCAGTTTGTTTTCTATTTTTTTGAATTAATATAATTGAAGGAATATCCAGGGAATTTGAAACGTGGCTTATAGCGCCTTCACAGGCAATTAGAATTTTACTTTTTCTCACAATTATTTCCAAATCTCTAAAATCTAAATTTTTTAAAAAAATTATGTTTGATTTATATAATTTGTGATGAAAAGCATTTTTTTGTTTTTTAAAAGAAGAATTTATAATTTCATCTAGAATAGGTGTTTTTTTAAAGCCAGAAGTAATAATAATTTTTTTTTTAAATTTTTGTATTAAAAAAGACAGAAAATAATTTATATTTTTATTATTTAAACCCATATAATCAAAGTCGTTATAGTGATATCCTTCAAACCATTTTTCATCTAAATGCAAGTGTAAAAAATTATTATAATTTAGCGATTTATTTATTTTAAATTTGTAATCTTTATAGTAATTAAATTGTGAAACAGGATTAATTTTGATTATTTTTAACAATTTCTTAAAGTTATTGAATTGGAAAGTTTTTTCTGAATTAAAATAATTATAATACGAAAACATTTTTGCAACTAAAAGAGAAATATTTTGTTTCTTAAATAATAATATTTTAAATTTAGACTTTATAAAAAAAGAAAATAGCAGTGATCTTCGTTTCCCATCTAAAACAATCAAGTAATCATAATTTAAGTTTCTTAATAATTTAATATTTTTTAAATATTTTAAAAAATTTCTTTTTTCTAAAACAAATAAATTATTTACCGAATTGTAATGACTTATATATTTTTTATTGTATTTAGAACAAACAATATCGATTATATTATTTTTATTTTGTTTTTTTATTGATTCTAAAATTATTTTTGATGCAATAAAATCACCTATTCTATCAGTTCTAAAAATCAAAAACTTTCTCATTTTCAAGATACTTTTTTAAAAATTTATTTCTTAAATTATAATTTTTTTTAAGTTTATATTCCTCTTTTAATGCAATAGATTTTGACTTGTAATTTTTTTTACAAATTAAAAACCACCTTCTTCCCTTAGTAAATTTCGCACCTTTAGATTTATTATGTAAATTTAGTCTTTTTTCTAAATTAGTTGTATATCCTACATAGGTAATAAATTTATAATTAGATTTAGATCCTATTAAGTATACAAAATATCTAGTCAATGGCGGTCCCTAGGGGAATCGAACCCCTCTTTCATGGATGAAAACCATGTGTCCTAACCGATAGACGAAGGGACCAAAAAAAAGTTTTTTAGTTGAATTAACATTTATAATCAAGCTGATAATCTTTCCATATTTTTTTTAATTATTTCAAATGTATTGCTACTTTTATGTGTTATTAACGTTTCTGAGGAATAAGTATCTTCATGTTGATCTATTCCTTTCAATATATCACCATCAGTAATACCAGTAGCTGAAAAAATTGTATCACCAGAAATTATCTCATTTAGATTGTATTTTCTGTGTAGGTCGTAAATTCCCATTGATTTTGCCCTTTTTATTTCATTTTCACTTTTGAAAATAAATCTTCCTTGAAAAAAACATTTAGCTGAATCTAACGCAGATGCTGCGAGGACACCTTCGGGTCCTCCTCCAATTCCAATGAACATATCTACATTAAACTTGTCATCTGTCACATATAAAGCTCCCGCAACATCTCCATCGGAAATTAATTTTTTATTAACCTTAAGTCTATCTAATGTATCAATAATTTTCTTATGTCTGTCTCTGTCCAATAAACAAACAGTTAAATTATTTAATTGTTTGTTTTTTGCATCAGCTAAATTTTTTAAATTTTTTTCTAATGAATAATCCAAATCTACAGTTCCTTTTTCAATATCTTTTCCTATCGCTATTTTCTCCATATAAGTTTCTGGTGCACTAAATAGATTGTTTTTTTCTGCTATGGCTAAAACAGATATACCTCCTGAGAGATTTTTAGCGACAAAATTTGTGCCTTCAACAGGGTCCACTGCAATATCAATTTCTATACCTTTTTTTGTTCCTAATTTTTCTCCTATAAAAAGCATTGGAGCCTCATCCATTTCACCCTCCCCAATTACTACACGTCCATCAATATCAATATTATTAAGCTCATTTCTCATTACATCAACAGCTGCCTTATCAGCACCAATTTTATCATTCAAACCTTTCAATTTTGATGCTGCTATAGCTGCTTTTGTTGTAACTTTTCTCATTTTTTCAATAAGTGATTTTTCTAATGCCATTAGGATTTTATAAAAATTTTCTCACTTGTTTCTATTTTTTTTTCAAATTCCCTCAATCTTTTATAAACACTTGCAAGCTCAATAATTGTTGGCCACGCTTTTAATATGTATTGCATTGATCCTTCTACTCTACCAAAGGCTCTTATTATTTGTTGCATTACTCCAAGTGTTACCACACCTGCAACTATAGCAGGTGCTAGAAAAACATACGCAGATAAAACATTTGCCTGTAAATAGGCTATTCTTCCAATATTAAAATATAAATATCTTATATAGCTTAGATAATGAATACTTCTCACGTCATCAAATAATTCCTCTATAGTTTTTGGTCTCACGGTCCCATCGTCTTCTGCAATTACAAGTATTTTTCTATAAGCCGCTTCCTTCTTTTGAAGATCATATTCAACTCCAACTAATCTTAAAATCAAACCAAGTAAAATTAAAAAAATTGTTCCTCCAATAGACCATATCAATGCACCTACGATTAAGCCATAATCCCAATCTCCAAAAAAAAATATAGGTATACCAATACTTAATCCAAACAAAATAGGTGTGAATTGAACTAAAACCATAATTGCTTCAATAAGACTGGTACCTAAAGTTTCCATTATTCTTGTAAACTTAATAGTATCTTCCTGAACACGTTGTGATGCCCCTTCTATTAATCGAGCTCTCTCATATACACTATGGTACCATTCAACCATGGCTGTTCTCCATCTAAATAAATAATGGGCTGTAAAAAAACTTATTATGACACCAAGAGACACAGCCATTGCAGCTAATTTAATAAATGATAACAAGCTAATCCAATATTCATTCATTGTAATTGAATTTGGAGCAGCTAAGGCTTTTTGGATCATGTCATAAAATTCTCCAAACCACTCATTAATTTTTACATCAAGTTTTACTTGAACCCAAAGTGAAGATAAAATAATAACCGATCCTACCCACGACCAAATAAACCAAATCTTTTGTGTAAAGAATCTGAACATTTAATTATTTAGTAAAATTATCAGCATAAGATTTTTTTATTATTTTTCTAATCTTTGGCTCTATAAGTTCAAAATTAATCTTATTTTTTTTAGCATATTCTATTGCTAATTCTTTAGATGAAAATTCTAGTTTTAATTCTGAGTTAGTGTCAGTTGAACTTTCCCAACCCATGAGTGGATTTATACTAGGTTTTTCTGTGATAAATTCAATAATCCATTTATCAAATTTTTTGATGCCAGACTGCATTGCTGTTTTTGAGGGTTTATATATCTTAGCTTTTTTCATAATGATGGTCGGAGTGGCAGGATTCGAACCTGCGACCCTCTGGTCCCAAACCAGATGCGCTACCAGGCTGCGCTACACTCCGAATGCAGTACTAATACAGTAGAATAATTAAATTTCAAAGTATATTAATGTCGATTATTAATAAAAAACTATTTATTTATTGTATATTTTAACTTTATGATAATTAGCTGCCCAGAATGCAATAAAAGATTTAACATTGATCAAAAACTTATTCCCGATGGAGGAAGATTATTACAATGTAGTAATTGTATGCACAAATGGCATTTCAAGATAAAAAAAAATGAAAATATTATTGAAAAACCATTAGAACAAATAGAAGTAATTAAAGATAATAAAAATCAAGAAAAAAAAATTAATCTATTAAAAAAGTTTACATCAATTGAAGATAACAGTATTAAAAAAGAGTTAAAAAAAAATCAAAAAGTAATTAATAAAGTTAAAAAAAAAGCCCAAAAACAAAAAAAAAAAGACAAATCAATAAACTCATTAAATATGATAATTGTTATAATTATATCTTTTGCAGCATTAGTAATTATTATAGATTCTTTTAGAATTGAATTATCTAAATACATCCCTTTTTTAAACCCTATACTTAATAGCTTATATGAGATAATTGCTGATATGAGTTCATTTATAAAAGATTTGATAAGATAATGATCCAAAACATAACAAAACCTTTTAGATGGTTTTTTAAATTAGAGGCTGCAAGTGGCTTAGTTTTACTATTTAGCGCAATAATTGCTTTAATAATTAGTAATTCTGAAATTTCAAATTTATATTTCAGTACTTTAGAAAAATATTTATTTATTGGTATTAATAACTTTGGAATAAAACTTTCTGTTTTGCATTGGATAAATGATGCTTTGATGGCAATATTTTTCTTCTTTGTAACTTTAGAAATTAAGAGAGAATTTCTTCAGGGTGAACTTTCAAACATTAAACAAGCTATGTTACCTATCATTGGCGCTGTTGGAGGAATGTTAGTTCCTGCTTTATTTTACATATTTATTAATTATGGTAATTCAGAAACAATAGTTGGATGGGCAATACCATCCGCTACAGATATTGCATTTTCACTTGGTGTTTTATCATTATTAGGCTCTAGGGTACCAATATCTTTGAAAGTTTTTTTAACAGCTCTTGCAATAATTGATGACTTAGGTGCAATTGTAATAATTGCATTGTTCTATTCTGGAGATTTAAGCATAAAATATTTATCTTTAATGCTTATAGCATTCATTATCTTGTTAATTTTAAACAAATTTAATGTTAAAAAATTTTTACCCTACTTAATTGTAGGTTTGTTTCTTTGGGAGTTTACTCATCAATCTGGAATTCATGCTACTATTGCTGGTGTTTTATTAGCTTGTGCAATTCCACATAGAAAAAAAGAGAAAGATTTTTCACTTTTGATCAAATTAGAACACTCAATTAGTCCATATGTTGCTTTTGGTATTATGCCACTTTTTGCATTCGCAAATGCAGGAGTTTCACTTGAAGGTTTAACATTTGCATCACTTTTAAATAAAGTTCCTCTTGGTATATTATTAGGATTATTTGTAGGAAAACAATTAGGTGTTTTTGTATTTTCTTATATTTCAATAAAACTAAAATTTGCACAAATGCCTACTAATTCTAATTGGATTAATTTTTATGCAGTTGGAGTGTTAACTGGTATAGGTTTTACTATGAGTTTATTTGTTGGGAATTTAGCTTTTGTGAATAGTATTCAATATATGGATGGAGTTAAAATTGGCGTTCTATCAGGTTCTTTGTTATCAACAGTTTTTGGATATTTATTACTGCTTATTTTTTCAAAAAATAAATGAAAAAAATAGTAAATTTAAAGTTATTATTTATAATAATATTAATCGGTATGTTAGATTTAAAAAGTGTGTTTGCAAATTATGATAAATTATTTTTTGACTTTAAATTAAAGTCAATTTCAGGTGATGAAATCAATTTATCTGAATATAAAGGCAAAACTGTTCTTTTAGTAAACGTAGCTAGTCGATGCGGTTTTACTAAACAATATGATGATTTACAAAAAATTTGGGATACCTATAAAAATAGAGATTTTGTTGTTATAGGAATGCCCTCCAATCAATTTGGTTCTCAAGAGCCTGGCACAAATGAGGAAATCAAAGAATTTTGTGAGGTTAATTTTAATATAACTTTTCCAATGACTACAAAAACTAATGTAAAAGGAGATAATGCACATGAAATATATAAATGGGCATTTAAAAATCATGGAAAATCAACTATCCCTAAATGGAATTTTCATAAAATACTAATAAATCCAAACGGTAAAATCGAAGATACTTTTATGTCATTTACAAAACCAACATCAAAAAAAATAATAAATAGTATTGAGAAATTGCTTAATTAAAAAAGCCTTATTAAATTAGGTTCTTGAATTATGTTTGAGTCTTTCTTTAACATATTAATGCATTTGCTAGAATTAATCTCTTTACATTTGTAAGTAATAATAATGATCGAAGCAGTTCTTTTCTTATTATCAGGAATTTGTATTAATCTTTGCACAGAAATATTATTTTTAGCCAATATATTTGTAATAGATGAAAGAACACCTGGTTTGTCTTTTACTTCAACTCTTAAATACAGAGAATTTTCATATGAGCTATAATTATAATTCTTAAGAATATTCCTTTTATTATTTGATATACCAAATGGAAACTTAATATTCCCTCTAAGTATGGATAATAAATCTGACATTAAAGCTGAAGTAGTCGGTCCAGGTCCTGCCCCTTCTCCTTGCATTACACTTTCACCCACAGGTTTACCTTCGATAATCACAGCATTCATTACATCAGTTACGTTTCCAATATAAGAGTCTTTTGAAACTAAACATGGATGTACACGTTCAAAAATCTTATTATTAATCATCTCTGTAATACCTAATAATTTAATTCTTAAATTTAATTTTTCAGCAACATCAAAATCAGTAGCTTCAATCTTTTCAATTCCTTCCATTAGACTTTGTGATTTTGAAATTTTACAGTTAAAAGCTAAAGCTGATAAAATTTTTACTTTTGCTAATGCATCATATCCATTCAGGTCTAGTTTTGGATTTCCTGGTTCAGCGTAACCTAATTTTTGAGCATTTTTTAAAACATTTTTAAAACTATCTTTTGTCTTCTCCATTTTTGAAAGAATATAGTTACACGTACCATTTAAGATTCCATATATCCTAGTGATTTTATTTGTTGCTAACCCCTCTTTAATAGTTCTGACAATTGGTATTCCACCAGCCACAGCAGCCTCAAATTCTAGATTAACTTTATTTTTCTCGGCCAAAAGAGATAAATAATCACCATGTTTAGATATGAGTGCCTTATTAGGTGTTATGACATGTATCTTATTTTTTAAAGCATTTTCTACTACTTTTTTTGATAATCCATCAGACAAACCTATTGCCTCAATTAAAATATCAACCTCTTTATTTTTAATAATATCTAACGGATTTTTATAAAAAATTTTTTTATTTATTTTAAATTTACGTTTTTTATTTTTATTCTTAGCAGATATTGCAACAATTTTTATTTTTTTACCTGTTTTAATTTCTATGTCTTTTTTTTTTGATATAAGCTCATTGTAAAGATAGTTGCCAATTTGTCCTAAACCAACAATTGCAATATTAAATTTTTTCATAATTTTATTCCATTATTTTAGGGTATTGGCTTTTTTTACCGTATATAATTGCATTATTTTTAAATTCATTAAATGATAAATTTTCATCAAAGCTCAATGATGATAACTCTGTGTCTGTTGATATCTCTTTTTTGTTATCCCAAATACCTGTTTTTGTATCAATAGAACAGCTAGTAATAAATGTGAATATAAGAATTAAACTTAATAATCTAAACATTCAAACCTTCGTTTTCTTTAAAACCATAATAAATATTCATACTTTGTACAGCCTGACCCCCGCCGCCTTTTATTAAATTATCTATTGCAGATAATATTATTAATTTATTCTTATTCTTGCTGCTGCAAATAGATATTAAACAATTGTTTGTATTTATAACCTCATTTGTACTTAACAAAGAATTAATTTTTTTAATTTTTACAAATTTACTTTTTTGGTAAAATTTACTTAAATATTTGTGAATATTGTTTGGATTAAAATTGTTTTTTAATTCTACATATATTGTTGTAATAATACCTCTAAACATTGGCGATAGATGAGGTGTGAAATCAAAATAATTATTTTTTTTTGTATATAAATCCAATTCCTGCTGAATTTCTGAATTATGTCTATGATTTGAAATTCCATAAGCACTTAGTGACTCATAAAGATTTTTATTTTTGTATTTTTCATGAACACTTCGTCCAGCCCCGGAGTAACCAGATTTAGAATCGATTACTATATTCTTATTTGAAATTAAATTTTTTTGAATTAAAGGTGCCAAAGGTAATAAAATAGAAGTAGGATAACATCCAGGTGACGATATTATTTTTTGATTTTTGAGCTGATTTTTTTTAATTCTGGTAATGAATAAATTGAATTTTTAATTAGTTTTTGAGCACTATGTTTAATTTTATACCATTTTAAGTATTCATTTTTATTTTTTAATCTAAAATCAGCTGATAAATCAATGAGTATGTTTTTGTCTAATAAAAATTTAGACAGTTTTTGTGCTTCACCATTTGGCTGTGCTGAAAAAATAACATCAATCTCTTTCAATAAATTTTTTTTAAATTTTCTTATGACCGGTAATTTTTTTTTAGATAATGATTTATCATAAAATGAAATATTTTTACCCACAGAATTGTTTCCACATAGATATTTGATATTAACTTTTTTATGTCTTACTAAAATTTTAACTAATTCAATTCCAATATATCCTGTTGATCCACATACCAAAACATTCAGTTTAGTCATAAAATAATATAACAGTTGTAATGTAAAAAGATATTATCTTTTAGAAAATTGAAAACTTCTTCTAGCTTTTGCTCTACCAGGCTTTTTTCTCTCTACAGATCTAGAGTCTCTCGTTGTAAGCTTTTCTTTTCTTAATGTAGGTTTAAGATTTTCATCAAATTGAAGGAGTGCTCTTGATATACCATGAACTAATGCTCCAGCCTGACCTGTATGACCGCCACCAACAACTTTTGACTTCACATCGTATTCTGTAGATTGATTGATTATATCAAACGGTCTCATAATTTGCATCTTATGTGATGAGCTTGTGAAATAATCGTCTAATGTTTTCCCATTAACATAAATTTTGCCAGTACCTTTTTTCAACCAAACTTTTGCTATTGAGGTTTTTCGTCTTCCTGTTGCATATTTACTATCTTTAAAGTCTAATTTAATTTTTGATGATTGATTTGTATTTTCCATTTAATTTTTAATTATATTCTTACTATTTAATTTTGATAACTCAATTTTTTCGGGATTTTGAGCTTCATGAGGATGATTTGACCCTGAATAAATTTTTAATTTACCCAATTGTTTTTTTGCTAAGGCTCCACCTGGCAACATTCTTTTAACAGCTAATTTTAAAACCTCACCAGGCTTTGTGTCATGTAATTTTTCAGGTGTGGTTTCTTTGATACCTCCAGGATGTCCTGTGTGTCTAAAGTATTTTTTATTTTGAAATTTACTTCCAGTAAATTTGATTAAATCAACATTTTTTACTACAACAAAGTCACCGTGATCCATGTGAGGAGTGAATGAGGTTTTATTTTTGCCTCTTATTATTTTTGATATAACTGTAGCCATTCGTCCAACGACCGCATCTGTCGCATCTATCTCGAACCATTTTGATTGAATATCGGCTTTTTTAACAAATTTTGTCATGATGAGCGGGATTAATACTTACAAAAACCTTTATTGTCAATTTATTAGAAGACAAAAAAGTCTATTATAATTGATATTTTATGCTAGTTTCCGAGTTTCAAAGTCTAAATTAAAAATTATAGGAGAATAAATGAGTGATAAAAAAAAAGGTGCTGAGCCAAAAACATATAAATTTGACACTTTAAGCCTTCATGCAGGATATCAACCACATAAAAATGCTGGTTCAAGACAAGTACCAATTTATCAAACTACCTCATATTTATTTGATGATGTTGATCATGCTGCTGCACTTTTTAATTTAGAAAGAGGTGGTCATATATATAGTAGAATTTCAAATCCAACTGTTGCTGTTCTAGAGGAAAGAGTTGCTGCATTAGAAGGTGGTACTGCTGCGTTAGCTACATCATCTGGCATGAGTGCAATATTCTTAACAATTATGACTTTATGTCAAGCTGGGGATCATTTGGTAGTATCGTCTCAACTATATGGAGGTACTGTAAATTTATTTAGACTTACTCTGCCTAAATTTGGAATTAAATGCACCTTTGTAAAGCCGAGAGACACTGAGGGATTTAAAAAGGCTATTCAAGATAATACTAAAGGGATCTTTGGAGAACTAGTTGGTAATCCAGGAAACGAACTAATGAATATGCCTGAGATTGCTAAAATTGCTCATGAGGCTGGAATACCTTTAATGGTTGATGCTACTTATCAAACTCCTTATCTATGTAAGCCAATTGAACATGGAGCTGATATAGTTGTTCACTCTCTTACTAAATGGATGGCCGGGCATGGATCGTCTATGGCAGGTATTTTAGTGGAAGGTGGTAAATTTGATTGGATGCAAAATGATAAATTTCCTACGATGACAACTCCATATGAAGGCTATCACGGACTTTCATTTGCTGAGGAATTTGGACCTACTGCATTCACAATGAAAGCTAGGGCTGAAGGAATGAGAGATTTTGGACCGTGTTTAAGCCCACAAAATGCTTGGAATGTTTTACAAGGAATTGAAACTCTATCTGTAAGAATGCAAAAACATTGTTCTAATGCAGAAAAAATGGTTGAATATTTATCTAGTCATGAAAGTGTAGCATGGGTTTCTCATCCAAGTGTTCCTGATCATCCTGATCATGATTTAGCAAAAAAATTATTACCAAATGGAAGAGGATCAATGATAGCTTTTGGTATTAAAGGTGGAAAAGAAGCTGGAGAAGCATTTATCAACAATGTAAAACTTGCATCACATTTAGCAAATGTTGGGGATACAAGAACGTTAGTAATTCATCCTGCATCTGCAACACATTCACAAATGGACGAGGCTACTTTGAAATTTGCTGGGTTGTCTCATGATATGATCAGATTATCTGTAGGTATTGAGGACATAGATGATATTAAAAATGATTTTGAGACAGGATTTAGAGCCGCAAGAAAACCAAGATTAGTTTCAAATCAATGAAATTTGAGGTAAATGGCTCAGAGGTTTTTGCCTCTACAGGAGGGAGACCTTTTGACAAAAATAAACCTCTAATAATTTTTGTCCATGGAAGTGGATTAACACATATGACATGGGTTTTACAAACGAGGTATTTTGCTTTTCATGGATACAGTGTTTTAGCACTAGATATGCCAGGCCATGGCCTATCTGGTGGAGAGAGCTTAAAATCAATTGAAGACATGGCTGATTGGGTAAGTCAAGTTGTAGATGCAGTTGGTTATAAAGAGGCATCATTGGTAGGTCATTCACAGGGTTGTTTAGTGACAATGGAATGTGCTTCTAGATACCCAAAAAAAATTAAAACTTTAAGTTTAATGGGTGGTGCTGGTGCTATTCCAATGAACCCAGAATTATTAGAGCTCGCTGAAAATAATAATCCTAAAGCAGTTGATTTAATGATGGATTGGGCTCATGGACCAGCTGGACACTTTGGAGGTCATCCTGTGCCTGGATTATACCATATAAATACAGGAGGTATGTTAGCAAAATCAAGAACCATTAAAAATACTCTAGGAGTAGATTTTAGAGCATGTGATAATTATAAAAATGGTTTTGAAGCTGCAAAAAAAATAAAGATACCCACACTATCTATTCTTGCTACTGGAGATAAAATGTGTCCTGTTAAAGAAGGAAAAAAATTAGCTGACTTAATAGATAACAGTCGAGTTGAAATTATAGACAATTGTGGCCACATGATGCTTCTAGAGGAGGCAGATAGAGTATTAAAGGTGCTAAAACAATTTATATTAGAACATTATCCTGCGAAAAAATTAAATTAATGAAAAAAAATTTTAGGTTCTTTGATAATAGGCAAAAATATCTACTATTTGTAACAACAACAAATGAAAAAAATAAAATTTCTGACGCTTTAAAACCTATAGTTCAAAATTTGAAACCAAAATTTCCTGCTCTTAAAATATTTGACGCAGGCATGGGCGATGGATCGTTATTAATGAATGTTATGAGACAATGTCATCAAAAGATGCCCAACGTTCCTCTTTTAGTTAATACAAAAGAGATCAGTATGGAAGATGTTAGACTAGGTTTGGAGAAACTTCCTGATAGATTTGTAGAACATAAAAATACAGTTTTTGTAATTTCAAATTTAAATTATGTTGAGTCAACATCACTTAAATCAAATAATGTAAAAAAACAAAAAAAAATGAATTGGAAAATTGTAAAATTAAAAGGTAATTCATCTTTAGATTTCAATATACAATTAAGAAAACTTAATGAAGAATTTTTAAGTAAAAAATGGCAAATAGAAAGAAATCTTAAAACAGGAAACCCAACATACAAAGAACCTTCTGTAATCGTAATTTATAGAAAAGATCAGGAATTTTCATTGAAAAATGTCATCCCAAAGAGAAATGATGGAAAAACATATTATGATTTTATTATTGCCTCACAACCTTATAGATCCAGAATTTCAGCTGAAAAAAAAGTAAAATATGTAATAGATCCAATGATAAAATCTCTGAATAAAAATGGAAAATTAGTTGTTGTACACGCATGTGGTGGAGATCCTGGAAACCAGATAGTTAAAAAAATATGGCCTAAAGAAAAACCATTTCCATCTCTTCACGATTCTATTATTAAATATATTAAGAATAATACTAATAAAGAATTTCTAAGAAATCTTAAATTTCACAAAAAACAAAAAGTTAAATATATTTTAAGAGCTTTACCTAATGAAATATCTGGAGGGATTGCGACGTCGCTTATATTTTCTGCTTGGAATGCTGCAGTGTACGTTAATCAAATATCAGATGAACAAATTATGAAAGCAGAAAGACAAAAAAATTATCAGAAAATTGTTCAAAAAATTGTAAATAAATATCAGGGAATATATTTCAATAACGAGTTATTTGTTATTGAGAAAAAATAAATATCACAAATTTCTATTATTAATTGAATCTAAATAGGATACTTTTATAGTTTTATATCAATAATCCTGTTTTTTATAGACTTTGTTCCAACACTAAATTTTATCTTGATTGTAAATTCCCATTAAAGTTAAATAGCATAATTAAGGGGGAAATTATGACAAAATCAAAAAATCCAGAGACAATTGCTCTTCATGGAGGAGATTATAGAAGTGATCCAGCAACAACATCAGTGGCAGTTCCTGTTTATAGAACTACTTCTTATCAATTTAACGATACAGATCACGCAGCAAATTTATTTGCATTAAAAGAATTTGGTAACATTTATACAAGAATAATGAATCCAACAAATGATGTTCTTGAAAAAAGAGTTGCAGCATTAGAAGGAGGTTTGGCTTCAGTGACCGTGGGATCAGGACAAGCAGCATCAACATTTGCAATAATGAATGTTTGTCAATCAGGAGACAATTTCATAAGTTCAACTGATTTATATGGAGGAACCGTTAATTTATTTACGCATACACTTAAAAAATTAGGTATAGAGTGTAGATATGCTGATCCTTCAGATCCAAAAAATTTTGAAAAACTTGTAGATGAAAAAACTAGATGTTTTTATGCTGAAACATTACCAAATCCATATTTAAGAGTTTTTCCAATCAAAGAAGTTTCAGATATTGGAAGAAAACATAACATACCATTAATTATGGATAACACAGCAGCCCCAGTTATTTGCAGACCTATAGAACATGGTGCGGCTGTAGTAGTTCACTCTCTTACAAAATTTATAGGTGGACATGGAACTGTTATTGGTGGAGCACTTGTAGATGGAGGAAATTTTGACTGGACAGCTGACCCAAAAAGACAGCCATTGTTTAATGAACCTGATGCAAGTTATGGAGGAGCAAAATGGGGTGAAGTAGTACCTCAATTAACTGGTGCAAACGTATCTTTTGCAGTGAGGGCAAGAGTATGTTTGTTAAGAGATTTAGGTGCGCCTTTAGCTCCTGATAATGCCTGGGGTATCATACAAGGACTTGAAACTGCACCTTTAAGAATGAAACAGCATTGTTCAAATGCTCAGAAAGCTGTTGATTTTTTAACAAAACATAAAAGTGTTGAAAGAGTTATCTACCCTACTCTTCATAAAGGCGAAATTGCTGCAAGATCTAAGAAGTACTTAAAAGGTGGAAATGGAGCATTAGTTGGTATTGAGGTCAAAGGTGGAGTAGAAGCTGGTAAAAAATTTATTGAAGCTCTTAAAATGTTTTACCATGTAGCTAATATTGGTGATGCTAGAAGTTTAGCAATTCATCCAGCAACAACCACTCATAGCCAATTAACAGAGGAAGAGTTATTAGCAGCTGGCGTAACACCCGGGTATGTAAGACTTTCAATAGGCATTGAACATCCTGACGACATTATTGCTGATTTAGATCAGGCATTAGGTGCCTCAGGCAAACCTAGTTTGAAGGCTGTAAGTTAGATTTTGTATTTATAAAATAAAAATATATACAAGCACTTACTAAAAAAATTGAACTTATTTGGTGCACAGATGCAATATATATATGTGCACCATATAGAACTGTTATTATTCCTAAAACAATTTGAGAAACAAGTAAAAGACCTAATACATTTACTGATTTATATAATCCAAACATCTTTGTTTTGTAAATTTTATAAACCATGAATAAATAAAAAATTAAAATAATATAAGCTAAGTTTCTGTGAATAAATTGGACTAATGATGGATCATCAAATGCTGATAATTTAAATAAATTAATTATATGGTTGTCATCTGGAAAATATGAATTACCCATTAAAGGCCAAGAATTATAAATTTTGCCTGCATCCATTCCTGATACAAATGCACCGATAACTATTTGAGTAAATATTAAAATAATAAATAAAAGAGGTATTATAGGATGTAAACTTTTTAATATACTTTTAATTTCTATTAATTTTAAAAAATTCCATAAAATTAATGATAAAATCAAAAAAGCAATCAATAAGTGGATGGACAACCTGTAATGACTTACGTCCACTCTATCAACTAATCCACTGCTTACCATATACCATCCAATAAAACCCTGAAAACATATTAATAAGAATATCAGATAATATTGAAGGAGATTTATTAATTTGATTTTAAAAGAAAAATATATCAAAGGAAGTAAAAAACATAACCCAATTAATCTTCCAAAAAATCTATGAAACCACTCCCACCAAAATATCACTTTGAACTCACTAAGAGACATACTGTAGTTTTGTAGTTGAAACTCAGGAATTTTTTTATATGCTTCAAAGTATTCATTCCAGGCACTCTTACTTATTGGAGGGAAGAAACCTTTGAAAAACTCCCATTCAGTGATTGATAAACCTGAATCTGTTAATCTAGTTAGACCACCAATAATTATCATTACAGAAACTAAAAAAAACATTACTAATAACCATTGTGCAATATATGGTCTGTATTTATTATTAATTTCTATGTACATACTTATTTAAATATAATATTTATAAAGAATTCCAATTGTTCAAATGTCGCCAGAAAATCGAAAAAAATTAAATACATTAAGAAAAAAGCTAGATACCTTAGATAATAAATTATTAAGCCTTATTAGTATAAGAAGCAATATAGTAAAAGATGTTCTAAAGCTTAAAAATCATAAAAGTGAAATCGTTGACAGAAAAAGAATTTCAATAATCCTTAATAATATAAAAAAAAAATCTCTAAAAAAAAAGATTGATCCTAAAATAACTAATCGTATATGGAAAAATATGATATTTGCATATATAGATTATGAGAGAAGAAACTTTAAAAAAAAATAATTATTTGCTATGCGGTGGAAGTTTTTTTTCGACAAAAACTTCATGTTTTCTAGTAGCTGGGTTATATTTTTTAGCCTTTAGTTTTACTTTTGCTTTTTCACCACCAGCTGGTTTTTTTACATAATAAAAAAAGGGGCTATCTGGTTTTGCTTCTGGAACAAGTCTAACCTTTACATGTGTTTTTTTAGCCATTTTATTCTTTTATTTCTTTTATCAATTTTGAAATTTTAGTAAGTTTAGTTTTTAAAATATTTTTTGTGTTTATAGATATATTCACTGTTTCGTCAAGATCTCTTTCGTCATTATCTAGTTGTTTTTTAACTCCTTCAATAGTCATGCCCTTCTCTTTTAATAAAAATTTTATATTTTTAATTATTTTTATTGTTTGAACATCATAGTATCTTCTATTGCCAGCTAAAATTTTCGGTTTAATTTGTTTAAATTGTTTTTCCCAATATCTTAAAGTATGAGTTGATAACGATCCATTTTTTGAATTGACTAAATTAAGAATTTCAGCAACTTCACTGATTGTTTTATATGCTTTCAAATCTTTTTTAATCATTATTTATATATTTTTTGAATTCTTTTGATGGTTTAAATAAAATAACTTTTCGTGATGAAATTATTTTAACTTCCATTGTTTTGGGATTTCTACCGATACGTTCATTTTTATTTCTTACAGAAAAAGTACCAAATTTTGCTATCTTAACTTTTTTATTTAAAGCTAAATTATTTAAAATTATTTGAAAAACATCCTCTAGTAAACTTTCTGAAATTTTTTTTGAAAACCCAATTTGCATATAAATTGAGTTAACAATTTGTTTTTTTGTTAAATTGATTCTCATTGATTAATTTATATTTTCTTTAATTTTATCAATCAATCGTCCTTTTATAACTTTTTCACCAACCTTAAGAGAATTTGCAAATCCAATAGCATCTGTTGAACCATGACTTTTAATTACTGGCTTAGATAGTCCGAGTAATATTGCTCCATTATATAATCTAGGATCTAGTTTTTTTTTAAAATTTTTCAAATTCTTTATATTTAACATAGATGAAAATTTTCCTAGTAGATTTGAGGTCATCGACTTTTTTAGTTCAGATGTTATAAAATTGGCCGTGCCTTCAGCTGTCTTTAACGCTATATTTCCTGTAAAACCATCTGTTACTATTACATTCACATTGCCATCCATAATATGATTTCCCTCTATATAACCACAAAACTCAAATAGGTTATTTTTGTTTTCATTTAATTTTTGGTATGTATTTTTTAAAGTTGTATTACCTTTTATTTCTTCTGAGCCAATATTTAATAATGCAACTTTTGATGTTTCATTTTCAAATAATGATTTATGTAAAGCTGAACCCATTACACTAAAATCAATTAAATTTTTTTCATTACATTCTACGTTTGCACCTAAATCAAGAACCACATTCATTCCATTTCTATTTGGCCATAATGCTGATAACGCAGGTTTGTCTATATTCGTTATCATTTCGAGATTAAGTTTTGCTATAACAAAAAGTGCTCCAGTGTTACCAGCTGAAACAACACAATCAGACTCTCCCTTTTTTAAACTTTCCATTGCAAGCCAGAGACTTGTATCTTTACCTTTTTTAGCTGCGCCTAGTGCTGTGTCTGTATCTTCTATAATTTTTTCTGTGTGAACAATTTTGAATTTATCCAAGTTTATTTTATATTTTTTAACAAGTGGGTATATTGATTTTTCATTTCCAAAAATAAGATAAAAAATATTATCTGAGCTTTTTGAGTGATGTGAAATTCCTTCAATGGTTTTGTTAGGTGAGTTTTCACCACCCATTGCATCAATAGCAATGGTAATATGATCTCTCATAAAAAAACTATTCTTTAGGATCTAAAACTTGTCTTCCTTTATAAAATCCAGTTTTCAAGTCCAGATGATGAGACAATCTATACTCACCAGATTTTTTATCTTCTATAATATTTTTTGAAGACATTTTTATATGAGACCTTCTCATGCCAGCTCTTGATTTTGTTGTTTTACGTTTTGGTACAGCCATTTTTAAAAAATAGGGTTTATTATATCTTTTGTAAAGTTATTTAAAGTATTATTTGAAAGGTATTCATTATATTTTTTATAATAATTCGCATAAAACTCAATATTCTTATCTAAATTGAATATTTTTTTAAAAAAATTCGCAATATTTTCGTCAATAGACATGTCCATGATTTCAATTTTATCAAGAATAGCATAAAACATATTGACATATTCTTTCATTTTTTTATTAACAGAAACATCTCCATAACCTATTTCTCTTATAGAAAGTTCAATTTGTCTTACAAAAAAATCAAATAATTCCTGTGATTTTTTTTTATCAATTTCAAGTTTAAATTTTTTTAAAAATAATGCAAAGTGAAACATAAGAAACAATAGTCTATCTGAAAAT
>CACMJW010000007.1 GCA_902614125.1 uncultured Pelagibacteraceae bacterium
TCCAATAATTTCATCTCTATCCATATAATAACCTTGAAGATGTCTATGTCCTGAATTTGGATCAAATTCAGTTCTTCCATGAAGCAATCTTCTATTATTAAATGAAAAAATATCACCTGGTTCTAACCTAAAATTAATTTGGAATTTAGGATCATGCAATAAGTTGCCAAATCTGTGATGTGCTTTGTAAACAGAATCCATTTGGTCTGGATGACAATCCAAAGCGTCTAACGTTGCAATGCTATATCTGATATCATTATAATCTCCATCTTTAGTAAGAGATATTGCAGTTCCATGAACACTTCTAATTGCTTCTTGAGTATAATCTTTATCTCTAAATTTTAGAGGTGTATTAACTAAGATATCAAATACATCTTTTTCGTTATTTCTTAAATAATCTGCAACTGCAAAAGCATCTACAGCAGATGAGTCTCCACCTTTTGCAGAATTAACCAAACAATGTAAAAATTGGTAACCTGGTGGATTTTCAAACCAAGGTAAATCCATATGATTTCTTAGAGCGTGCGCTGTGTAAGCTGAATTATTAGGTTTTGGAATATTGATAACCTCAAATGGAGTTTTAAAAAAAGTTTCTCTAGTATGACTAATTCTATTTAAAACCTTCAAACCTGAATTTTTTTCTACAGGTGCATTTTTAACTATTGCAATTCCAGTATAATGTAAAAGTTCTAACCATTTTATTAATCCAGCTTCTGAATTAATAATTTCATCATGTTCTATTTGAATTGTTTCTAAATTTTTTTCTAATGAGCTATCCCAAAGTTTGTAAGGTGAGATATATTTTTTTTTGTTTTTGATTGTATAACAATTTTCTCTAAGCCATTTTGGGTCATAGTAACTAGTATGATCGCCCTCGCTCCATTCAATTTCAAGTTTTCCATCTGAGCTTACATTATATTTTTTTGGATTAATATTTTGTGATACTTCAAGAATGTTGAACATTCTATGTCTTGAATCTTTATCGTGTGCAGTAGGACAGTTATCTCTTAACCATAAATAATTAAATTTACTTTCCTCACCATCACTCCAAACTACTTTCAAATAAGTTGAGTTTTTTTCTAATTTAGAAATTGACTGCATAGACCAATATTTAACTAAACTTATAATGTTTTCAATTCAATTAATAGTTGTAATTTAATTTTTGAATTTTTTTACAAAATTTTGGAAAAAAATTAATTAATAATGCTGAATAAAAGTCTATCTTAAATACTAAGAAACTTTACAAAGGAGATCTCCAACTGTTAGAAATGTCGAAAAATAATGTCAAAAATAGAAATTAATAACGTTTATAAAATATTTGGTCCAAAACCTAATCAAGTCTTGGAAATGGTTAAAGGTGGATCAGGTAAAGATGAAATTCTAGAAAAAACAGGACATACAGTTGGCTTAGATAATGTTTCATTAAAAATTGAGGAAGGTGAAACCTTTGTTTGCATGGGATTATCGGGTTCAGGAAAATCAACTCTTATAAGACATTTAAATAGACTAATCGATCCTACCGATGGTGAAATATTAGTTGAGGGCACAAATGTTATGAGCCTTAATAAAGAAAAATTAATTGAATTTAGAAGACACAAAATGAGTATGGTGTTTCAAAGATTTGGTTTGTTCCCACATAAAACTGTTTTGCAAAACGTTGGCTATGGACTTGAAATGCAAGGCATTGATCCTGAAAAAAGAAATTCTGTTGCAATGGAAAAAATAGAAGCTGTAGGATTAAGTGGATTTGAAAACCAATATCCAAATCAATTGTCAGGTGGTATGCAACAACGAGTTGGTTTAGCGCGAGCTTTAGCAACTGATACTGACATCATGTTAATGGATGAAGCATTTTCTGCATTAGATCCATTAATTCGAAGTGATATGCAAAAACAATTATTAGATCTTCAAGCTCAATTGAAAAAAACAATAGTTTTTATTACTCACGATTTAGACGAGTCTTTAAGATTAGGAGATCATATTGGTATTTTAAATGCTGGAAAACTTGTTCAAGTAGGAACCCCTGTTGAAATTGTGATGAACCCAGCTGATGATTATGTAGAAGCATTTGTTAAAGATGTAAATAGAGCAAAAGTTCTTAAAGCAAAAATAATTATGAAAAGCGCCAATGAAGTTAATGGAATTGATAAAAATAATCTTATTAAGGTTGGTGAAGATCAATTTATTGAGGAGTTTTTACCTCAAGTAGTTTGTACCAATGCGAATTGTGAAGTAGTAGATAAACAAGGAAATATTAAAGGATATATAACAAATAAAGAATTGCAAAAATCTTTAACTAGATCATAATATCCTTATATGTCTAAAAATTTAAAAGACATTATTGATTTAAATAAGTACCCTATCCACGATTTAAATTCTCCAAAAACTAAAAGTATTATAGAAAAATGTAAAAGTGATTTAGAGCAAGATAGTTGCTCTACTCTACCTGACTTTATTTTACCTAACTCATTAAAAATAATGAATAATGAATTAGAGCAACAGTTAAATGAAGTTTATATGTCTAAAGAAAGTATCAATGCTTATCTTTATGCAAAAGATGATCCATCTTTACCAAAAGATCATCCAAAAAGAACTTTTATGAATAGATATAACGGATATTTAAACTCTGACTGTTTTTCAGAAAATTCTGAGATGAAATTTTTATATGAAACCAAAGAATTATTAAATTTTGTATCTGCTTGTTTAGGTGTTTCACCTATTTATAGATGGGCAGATCCTTTAGCATGTCATGCTTACAATGTGATGAAACCTGAAGGTATTTTGCCTTGGCATTTTGATAGTTGTGAATTTACTTTAAGTTTAATGATACAAAAACCTGAGAAAGGTGGCATATTTGAATACTGTCCAAATATAAGAGAACCTGGAAATGAAAATTTTGAAGAAGTTAAAAAAGTATTAAATGGAGATCGCACAAGAGTGAAACAGCTTAAGCTTGAACCAGGTGATTTACAAATTTTTAAAGGCAGATTTACATTGCATAGAGTGACAAAAATTGAGGGAAATTCATCGAGATATATGTGTATTCCTGCTTATGTTTTGGACCCCCACAGAGTAAATACACCTGAACATTCAAAAGCAATTTATGGAAAAGCACTACCAATCCATTATGAGAGAAATACAGCAAGATCAGATGGTCTTGCAGATTAATGTCTCAAATAAACAGCCTATCAGATATTACAAACAATGGTTTATGCATTGGTTGTGGAATATGTCAAAGCCTTGTTGGAACAGACAAAATTTCTATCTCAATGTCTAAAAAAGGAAGGCTAGAGCCAAAGGCAATCAAACCCTTATCTAATTTAGAATTTGAAAAAATAAAAAAAAACATGTCCAGGAGTTATTGTTGAAGGGTTGCCACAAACAGAAGTAAATAATAATTCAAAGCATGATTTAATCTGGGGGTATTACAATTCTTTATTTTATGCTTGGTCTACTGATAAAGATATCCGGTTTCAAAGCTCCACTGGAGGTTTATTGAATGGTTTATCTTTATATTTATTAGAGACAAATAAGGTTGATTTTGTTCTTCACACCGCTGGGGATCCTGATAACCCAATGAGAAGTCTTCCTAAGTTTAGTTATACCAAAAAAGATTTATTAAGTTGTGAAAGTCGATCGAGATATGGGCCTGCTTCACCTTTAAGTAAATTTAATGAAGCTTTAGATACAAATAAGAAATTTGTATTTGTTGGAAAGCCATGTGATATCTCTGCTATAAGACAACTCTCTAAAATAGATGAAAGAGTAAATAAACAATGTCTGTATTTGTTAACGCTCGTGTGTGGTGGATCAACCGAATTTACTAAATCTCAAGATTTTATAAACAGCTTTAACGTTAAAGAAGAGGAATTAGATATATTTAGATATAGAGGATATGGAAATCCTGGACTTATGTATATTAAAACAAAAGATGGTAGAGAGCATGATAAAGAATATAATTCCTTTTGGGGTGATGAAAGCAATTGGAGAGTTCATTTTAGATGTAAAATTTGCCCTGACGCAATAGGAGAATGTTCTGATTTAGCAGCTCTTGATACATGGCAAGGTGGATCGCCAGCTGGAGAAGATGAGGGCTTTAATGCTGTAATTGCTAGAACAGAAAAAGGGATAAATTTATTAAACGATGCAATTAAAGCTGGCTATATTGAAAAAGGTGATGATTTGAGCATTGATGATATTAATGATTTTCAGCCTCACCAGCTAAATAAGAAGAAAGCTGTTTATGCAAGACATCTTGGATTAAAGAAAAATAACTTACCAACTCCCCAAACTCAAAGATTAAGAATAAAAGAAATATATGATAATAATGATAAAAAATTTAACAGTATTGAAGAAGAAGGCATAACTAGCAGAGTTGAGAAAATTTAAATGTCATCGTTAAAAAATAAAAAAATAATTATTTCAGCAGGTGCTTCAGGTATAGGTTGGGCAACTACAAAAGTATGTTTAGAAAAAGGAGCGACTGTTTTTATTTGTGACATAGATAAAAAATATTTATCTAAAGCAAAAAAACATAAACAAAATAATAAAAAGCTTTTTGTTTATGAGTGTGATGCCTCAAATGAAAAAGCAGTGAAAGATTTATTTTTAAAAATAAATAAAAAAACCAAAAAAATTGATTGCTTAATAAATAATGTTGGTATTGCAGGACCAACTGGAACTATAGAAAAATTAAAATCAAAAGATTGGGAAAATACTTTAAAAGTAAATGTGATAAGTCATTTTCATTTCTCTAAACTTTCAATTCCAATGCTTAAAAAAAATAAAGGTGGATCAATAATTAATCTGTCCTCTACTGCTGGGATTTTTGGTTTTCCACTAAGATCGCCGTATGCAGCAAGTAAATGGGCTGTAGTTGGAATGACAAAAACACTGGCAATGGAATTAGGAAAATTTAACATAAGAGTGAATGTAATATGCCCAGGAACAATTAAAGGTGACAGGATGAAAAGAGTAATTAAAGATAAGGCAAAATTTCTTAAAGTTTCGAAAAAGTTAATTGAAAAAGAATTTATTTCAATGACCTCAATGAATACTTGGGTTTATGAGGAGGATATCGGAAAAATGTGCAGTTTTTTAATTTCAGATGATTCTTTACGAATATCAGGTCAGATTATAAGTATTGATGGCGATACCTTAAGAATGCACTAGAAATATCAAATGGAGCTCAAAAAATTAATTAAATTTTTTGACACTTGATCCGGTGCCTCAATTAAAAAAGAGTGTTTAACCTCGGGGACAATTACTAATTTTGAGTTTTCCATTTCATTAAACATTTTATTGTTATGATAAGGAGAGCAGCCTCCATCATTTTCTCCAGTCATTAATAAGCAAGGTTTTTTAATATTCTTTAACCAAGTTATCATTTCTGTTTCAGCATAAATTTTAAAAACATTTATAAAAACCTCTTTGTCCGTATTTATAACCTGTTCCAACCTTTTTTTTACCAAATCTGGGTTTTCTGAAATAAATTTTTCAGTAAACCAGCGTGATGTTAAATTTTTAAGTGTTTCTCTAACTCCTTTAATTTCAAGATCAGAAATAATTTTCCAAACTTTTTTACTATCTTCATCAGATCTACCGGCCACTGTTGAAAGTAAACCAACTGATAAAACTCTATCTGGATATTTTATTGCATAGGCAGGAGATATCATTCCTCCTAGAGAGTGACCAAAAAAATGAGCTGTTTCTATTTTAGTTTTCTCTCTAATCCTTTCCAAATCTAAAACAAGATCATCAAGATTAAAATCTTTATTTGTTACAGGTGATTTACCATGGCCTCTTAAATCGTATGTAATAACTGTAAATTTTTCTAAGAGTTTTGGCTTTATAAATCTCCATGCATCTTCTGCAGCACCAACTCCATGAGTTAAAAAAATTGCCGGACCTGAACCCTCAATTGAATAATTGCAATCTAGTGCTCCTGATTTCATTAAAACTATGCAACTTTGATGTTCGACTTTTTAAAATACGGTATAATATTTTCGCCTATTCTTTGCATTGATTGTTCTAAATCATTTTGTGACTGTCCAAAACTTGAACTAAGTATAACTTCATCTACACCTGACTCGGCATAAAGGCTTAGTTTATCTATCATTTCATTTAATGTGCAAATCAATAAATTATCTTTAAGTTCTTCTACAGATTGCTTTCTTGGTAAAGGTTCAACGCTACCCGATTTAACTTTTCCAGGCCCGGTGAACATATTATCAAATCTTTTATAGTATCCGTGTGCCATTTTAATTTTCTCTTTTGCATCATTATCGTCTTTAGCTAAATAAGCCATTCTTTGCATAGATAATTTTAATAACTTTCCTTTTTCTCCCAATATCTCGCATCCTTCTTTAAATGCACTTACTCTACTTAGTAATAGTTCCTTATTTCCTGACAACACAGTTGACTGAACATGAAAGCCTCTAGATGCAGCATCTTTAATACTTTCTAAATTCATTGCTGCAACCATCATTTGAACTGGATTACTTATTGGTCTTGGCATAATTGTTATTGATTCAAAATTATAAAATTTTCCCTGATACGATACCTCTTTGTCTTTTAATAATAATTGTAAGACCTCCAATGATTCTACAAATTTTTCTTTAGATGTTTCAATAGGTGTTCCAAGTCTTTCCATTTCCCATGGAAATGCTCCTCTTCCTACGCCAAGTATTAATCTTCCATCTGTTAAAATATCTGCCGTAGTTACTTCACCAGCATAAGTTCTCATGTCATGAATCGGTAGCACCACAATCCCAGTTGTAATATTTATTTTTTTAGTAATTGAGGCGATTTTTACTGCCATCTGTAATGGAGACGGCATCATTAAAAGATTGATTAAGTGATGTTCAGGAATTGACACAGTTGCATAACCACACTTTTCTGCAAGAACACTCTCCTTTAACATATTTTCAAAGTGAACCTTTGAACCAATATTAACGTTAGGCATATAACTTGTTAAAAAATGGTTAAATTCCATAATTTTATTTTATCATTTTAAATTTTAATATCATCATCTTTAATTTGTAAAAATGGGAAATGAGACTCTTTGAAATGTATATTCTCTGCTTTTTTCAAAAAACTTATATCATCTAACAAACCGGCATAAAGATAATATTTTTTAAATTTCTCTACATAAGTTAAAATTGGTGCTGCACATTTTTCACAAAAATGTTTTTTTATCTTATGTCCACTTCCTCCAGAATGTTCGTAAATTTTTAATTTAGATTTATCAACATCTATTGCGCCATCTCTAAGCAAAATAATTGTCATTATGCCACCTAATTTTTTTCTACAATCAATACAGTGACAATTAAAAACTAATGGGATTTCATCTAGTTTAACTGTGAATTTAATTTCTCCACAAATGCATCCACCAGTTCTATTAATCATTTTTTTTTCCATTTATCTTAATTTTTTTTCGTATTTTTCTCTCATCATTTGTAGCTCAACTAAATATTCGTCTCTAATATTTGAAATCATTGAAACAGATTTTCCCTTTGATTGATTTTTTGTTCCACTAATTATTCTTGAAGATAAATTTTTAGTAAGTTTAGGAGCTTTTAGTTTGGTCCATGGAAGTTTAAGAGCTGGACCAAATTGTTCGAGCATATGTTTCATTCCAGCCTTTCCTCCTGCTAAGTGAAAAGTTAAAAAGGTACCCATTAAAGACCATCTTAATCCTGGTCCATCTTCAATAGCTCTATCTAAATCTTCAGTGGTAGCATATCCTTCATTAATTATATGAAGCCCCTCTCTCCACAAAGCTTCCTGCAATCTGTCAGATAGATATCCTGGTAATTCTTTTTTTACCATTATCGGGTTCATTGAAATTGATTTATAAAATTTTTTAGCTTGATTGAGATAATTAATGCTCGTTTTTTTTCCAGGTACAATTTCAACCGCTGGCAAAAGATAAACAGGATTAAAAGGATGTCCTATAAGTGATCTTTGAGGATTTTTACATTTTGAATAAATTCTAGTAGGCAAAAGCCCGGATGAACTTGAAGATATAATTGCGTTTGGTTTTGCATAATTTCCAATTGTGCTCATTAATTTTGTTTTAAGAGCATAATTTTCAGTTGCACATTCTTGAATAAAATCAGCATCCTTTAAAGTTTTCTCTAAGGACGTAAAATAATAAAAATTTTTTAAATTGAGTTTATTTTTTTTAAATAGTTTTTTTACAAATGGCCAAGTTCTCTTAATTTCTTTAATTAAACTATTTTTAAGTTTTGGATCTTTATCAAATGCATAAACAATTTTATTATGTGCAAGGCACCTAATGATCCAACCCGCTCCGATTACTCCAGTTCCTATAATTGCAACCTTTTTAATTGAAGGCATTACTTGTGTTTAACAAGTTTTAACTTTTCTCTTGTTTCAGCTGGTGTCATTATTGAAGCGCCTAAATCTTCAACGATACGAACTGCTTTTTCAACCAACTGAGCATTTGTTGCTAATTTTCCTTTTGATAAATATAAATTATCTTCCAATCCAACTCTTGGATTTCCACCCATAACAACTGTTTGAGCTACATAAGGCATTTCATTTCTAGAGATTGCAAAACCAGACCAAACTGCCTCTTTAGGCATTGTGTCTTTCATTGCTTGCATTGCTAAAGGTGTGGCAGGTGCTCCCCAAGGAATTCCTAAACACATTTGAAACATTGGAGGATCACTTAATAATCCCTCTTTATATAATTGAGATCCAAACCACATATTCCCTAAATCAAATGCTTCTATTTCTGGTTTTACTTTTATTTCTTGTAATTTTTTTGCTGCTTTTCTTAAATCATTTGGAGTGTTTACTGTTATTACAGATCCATCACCAAAATTTAATGTTCCAGCATCAAGTGTACAAATTTCTGGTAAAAACTGTTCTGCATTTGCAATTCGCTCCATAACGTTTGCCATATCTGTCATAGGTCCAAAGTCTAAGGGATTTTCACCTTGTCCAATATCCAAATCACCACCCATACCTGTTGTTAAATTTAAAATGACATCTGTTTCACTTGATCTAATTCTATCAACAACCTCTTTATATAATTCTAATCTTCGACTTGGGGTACCGTCCTCTTCCCTTACATGAATATGTGCTATTGCAGCTCCAGCTTTTGCCGCCTCAATTGCTGATTTAGCAATTTGTTCTGGAGTTTTAGGTAAATCTGGATGTTTGCTAGCTGTATCACCAGAACCAGTCACAGCACACGATACAAAAACTTTATTGTTCATAATTTATAATTCACTTATAGTTTAAAAAAGCAAAAATGGAAATAACTGAGTTACAAAAAGATTTAGCTGCAACATTTAGGTGGACAGCAAGACTAAATATGCATGAGGCGGTTGCAAATCACTTTAGTGCTTGTGTTCCTGGATCCTCAGATTTCTACGTAAATAAAGCTGGTATTCATTTCAGTCAAATTAAAGCTAGTGATTTAATTTTAATAACAAAAGAAAATATTGAAGAACTTAGAAATAAACCTGAAGTAGTAGATTCAACAGCATTAAATATACATGGAACTATTCACGAAAAAGCTCCACATGCTAAATGCATTTTTCATCTTCACTCAAAATATGCAACTGTTCTTTCGACATTAAAAGATCCAACGCTTAAACCAATAGATCAAAATACTATGTTTTTTTATAACAGAGTTGCTGTCTATGATGATTTTGGAGGATTGGGATTTGAGGAAGAGTCTATCAAAATGGCAAATGCTCTTGGAAATAAACAGCATATGATTTTAGCAAATCATGGCATCATAACAACTGGAGAGACAGTTGCTGAAGGTTTTAATTCTTTGTACTATTTTGAAAAAGCTGCAGAAACTTACATTACAGCTCTATCAACAAATAAAAATTTAAATATTGTCAGTCATGAGGTTGCAGAAAAAACTTGTGAGGAAGCTGCAAATTATCCTGTAGATACAGCAAAACAATTCTTATCGCAAATTAGATTAATTTTAGATAAAGAAGAGCCTGAATACGTAAATTAATATGAGTATATTTCTTAAAAACCAAAAAATAATTAAAGATTGGATTGATTACAATGGCCATATGAATGTTGCCTACTATGTGTTGATATTTGATGAAGCATCAGAGGGTATGCTTAATAAATTTAAAATGGGAGCAATTGATGCAAAGGCAAATAATAGAAGCACAATGGTCGTTGAATCGAGAATTACATACAATAACGAGGTAAAAGAAAATGAAGAAGTTGATGTTTATTGTAATTTCTTCGATCATGATAAGAAAAGACTAGTTGTTAGATATGAAATGTATGAAAAAAAGACCAAAAAATTAGCGGCTACTTTAGAGTCTATGTCACTTTATATAGACCTTGAAAAAAGAAAAGTTACAGAATTTGAGCAAGAAAAATTAGATATCATGGATAAATTTATTAATGAAAATAAGGAAAAATTTAATTCAGAAAATTTAGTTTTATCTGGTAAACTGAAAAAGTAGATATGGAAGTAAAATTATTATCAGGCGCATTAGGAGCAGAAGTTTCCGGAATTGATTTAACAGATAGTTCTGATGAAAACTTTAATAAAATTAATGAATTGCTATTAGAGCACAAAGTAATATTTTTTAGAGATCAACCTCTAACTTCTGAACAACAAATTTTACTTGCAAAAAAATTTGGTCCACTTGAGACACATGCCTATGTAAAAGGTTTAGAAAATTTTCCAGAAATAGTAAGAATTAAAAAAGCACCTGAAGAAAAACATCAGTGGGGAGAAACGTGGCACACAGATGTAAGTTACAATCCAAAGCCTACAAAAGTTATTATATTAAAATCAGTAAAAATTCCACCAGTAGGTGGGGATACTATGTTTTCGAATATGGAAACTGCTTATGAAACTTTATCAGATGAGATGAAAGAAAAAATCAAAGATAAAAAAGCAGTTCATAGTTCTCTCGGTGCAGAGGCGTTTGTTAAAAAATATAAAGAGATGGAGGGTAATGGAAATTTAGATGAATATTCAAATATCCATCCAATAGTTAGAGTTCACCCAGAAACAGGTAAAAAAATACTTTATGTAAACTCTATGTACACAAAACAGATAATTGATATGGATAAAGATGAAAGTGATAAAATTTTAAAAGAGTTATTCCTTCATCAAGAAAGATTAGATTTTACATGTAGATTTAAATGGACTGAAAATGCTGTTGCAATTTGGGATAACAGAAGCACGCAACATCAAGGTCTCACCGATTTTTTTCCAAATAGAGGTCTTGGATTTGAAAGAGTGATGGATCGTATTGCTATTGAGGGTGATCATCCTCAATAATCTTGATGCAGATTATCGAAAAAATTATTTCAAATTTTTCTAATAATAATTCTTTATACATCGGGGAAAAACTTACAATGTCAGAGCACATGATCCAATCTGCAATGCTTGCTGAAAAATCTAAATGTAATGATGATTTAATATGTTCGTGTTTGTTGCATGACTATGGACACTTTTTAATAGACAACCCTGACGAACTTGTAAAAAAAAAATTAGATGGTGGGCATGAGTTAATTGGATATGAATATTTAAAAAAGTTCTTTAAAAAACAAATAGTAGAGCCAATTAGATATCATGTATTAGCTAAAAGATATCTTGCGAGAAACAAAACATATTTTGAAAAACTATCAAAAGCATCAAAAGTAAGCTTAGAACTTCAAGGTGGTATATTAAATGATAAAGATACTGAGAGTTTTAAAAGAAAATCTTATTTTAAATCATCAATTTTATTGAGAAAATTTGATGAGGCAGCAAAAAAAACATATGTCAAAATGAAAACTATTCATGATTATAAAAAATTGTTAATTTCTAAGATAATATGAATTTTGATTATCTAATTGTTGGAGCAGGTTCAGCTGGATGTGTGGTTGCGAATAGATTATCGGAAGATAAAAATAACACTGTCGCAATTTTTGAGGCAGGTGGATCTAGTGATATTTGGAAAGTTAAGATGCCATTGGCGCTTTTGTATACAATGCATGATCCAAAATATAATTGGAAATATTATTCTGAACCTGAGCCATACTTAAATAATAGACGTGTCTTTTGTCCAAGAGGAAAGATGATTGGTGGATGTTCGTCTCATAATGGAATGGTTTTTGTTAGAGGAAATAGAGATGATTACACAAGATGGGAAAATTTTGGTTTAAGTAATTGGTCTTACGATAAAGTACTACCGTATTTTAAAAAAATAGAGACTTGGTCTGGTGGAGAGAATCAATTTAGAGGTTCCTTAGGTCCTCTCCCAGTAAATCTATCTGAAAATTCAAATCCATTATTTAAAGCATTTATTGATGCAGCAGCTGAAGCAGGCCACAGAACAAATATAGATATGAATGGTGAAGAGCAAGAAGGATTTGGAATGTTTGATACTACAATGCACGAAGGTGAAAGAGCTGGTGTTGCAAAATATTATTTAAATCCTGTTAAAAATAGAAAAAATTTAAATATTTTAAAAAATTCATTTGTTGAGAAAATATTATTTGAAGGAAAAAAAGCAGTAGGTCTTCAAGTAAAAATTAAAAATAAAGTTCAAAAAATATATGCAAATAAAGAGGTCATATTAAGTGGAGGATCAATTAATTCTCCTCAATTGTTAATGTTATCAGGTATCGGTGATGAAGCTCACTTAAGAGATAACGGCATTGATGTTGTGCATAACTCAAAAGGTGTTGGAAAAAATTTACAGGACCATCTTGAAACATACATTCAACAAAAATGTAAGACACCCAACACTCTCTATACATACACAAAATTAATACCTAAAGTTTTAGCAGGTATGCAGTGGTTTATGTTTAAATCAGGACCTTGTTCAAAATCATTTTTAGAGGCTGGAGGTTTTGCAAGATCTTCACCAGAGAGAAAAGTTGCTAACATTCAATTTCATTTCTTTCCATCTTTTGTAATAAACCATGGGTTAGAAGATCCAGACTCGCATGGTTATCAATTACATGCGAGTCCAAATCATCCAAAAAGTAGAGGTGAGATAACGCTAAATTCATCAGATCCATATGATTACCCTAAAATTTTATTTAATTATTTAAAAGAAGAGGAAGATCTAAAACAAACTAGAGAGTGTATCCATGTTGCAAGAAAAATTCTATCTCAACCAGCTCTTGCAGAACATGCTGGAGATGAAGTAGGACCAGGTTTCAACGCTCAGTCAGATGATGAATTGAATGAATATATAAGATCTAAAGCTGATACTGCTTATCACCCTTGTGGAACTTGTAAAATGGGTGTGGATAACATGGCAGTTGTAGATCAAGATTTAAAAGTAAATGGGATTGGAAATTTAAGAGTAATTGATGCATCAGTTATACCTGAAATACCAAGTGCTAATTTAAATGCTCCTACCCTAATGATTGCTGAAAAAGGCTCCGAGGCTATTCTTAATAATTAATATTATAATCATTCCTGATTTGATATAGGTGTCGGATGGACACAAACCAAAATACTAAAGGCATTTTTTTTATAATGACTGGTATGGCCTTTTTTTCAATTCAAGATGGTTTAATTAAATTTATTTTTGAGGATATAGCGTTATTTGAACTTTATTTTGGAAGAACACTTATCCAAGCAATATTTTTGCTGTGTTTTATTATTATAACAAAAAAATCAATTTCGTTAAAAACTCACTACCCCATGTTGACCTTGGTAAGGGTTGTTTGTTTTTTCTTTGGATTTAGTTTTTTTTATATTTCTTTAACATTCATGACACTTGCTATGACAAGTGCGTTATTCTTCTCTTGTCCTTTTTTTATGTCCATGTTTGCAAAGTTTTTTTTAAAAGAAAAAATTGGTATAAGAAGATGGAGTGCAATTGTTGTTGGGTTTATTGGTGTATTAATAGTTTTAAATCCAACATTAGAAGAATTTAATTTTTTTAAATTAGCACCAGTTGCTTGTGCGCTTTGTTATTCAATATCTATGACAATAACTAAATATACATCAGATAAAGATAGCATTTACACACAAATGACATGGCTTTATATTTTTGCATTACTTGCAAGTTTATTAATATTTGCTGTGAGTGGAGATGGAAAATTTAATACTTTCACTGATCCAACATTACAATTTATTGTTAGAGAATGGTTTACAAACCCATCTGAAGCTTGGCCTTATGTTTTAATTATGGGAACAGTTGCATCAATTTCATTTTTTTGTGTTTTTACTGCTTACAGCATTGCGTCACCTTCAGTTGTATCATTGTTTGAATATTCTTATATTGTTTGGGCAATATTAGCTGGATATATTTTATTTGAAACTATTCCAGTTCCAAGAACCTTGTTTGGTGCATGCATAATTATAGGAGCTGGTGTTTATATTTATTTTAGAGAGAAAGTGAGAGGACAAATGATTGCAACTGATACACCACCTAATAAATAATGAAATCATATATTCCCACAATCAATATATCTTCACTTTTAGATAATAAATTTCTTTCAAAAAATTCAAAAAAAACTATTCAAGAAATTAAAAAAGCTTGTGAAGAAGTTGGTTTTTTTCAAATTGTAGGACATGGTTTACAAATAAGTGAAATTAAAAAAGTTTGTTCTATTGGCAATAGTTTCTTTAATAAAGCAGACAAATTTAAAAAAAAAATATCCCCAAATAAATGGAATAAAAAAAATGAAAATTTTTACAGAGGATACTTTCCGAGCGATGTGAATGGAAAAGAAGGTTTAGATATAGGCGATTTAAAAGTATCTAAAAAATATTCTTCTCAAATAAGAAACAAATATATTGAGTATATTGATCTTAATAAATGCTTTGATAAAAAATCAATCAAAATTTTAAGTAAATATTTTGATAACATTTATTTTTTAAGCGAAACATTATTTAAAAGTATAATTATACTTAACAAAAAAAACCCTAAGTATTCAAAAAAAGCTTTTTCAAGATTGAAAACCTTAAGCACATTGAGATTTAATTATTATCCTTTTCAAAGAAAACCTGTTGAAATTTCAAAACAAGATGGGGTTGCATTGGGCTGTGAGACCCATGTTGATAGTGGTATTTTCACAGTTTTATATCAAGATAAAAAAGGTGGTCTTCAAGTACAAAATAAAAAAACAAAAAAATGGTATGACGTGCCCTTTAATAAAAAAGCTTTCATAGTCAATACGGGAAGAGCTCTAGAATTTTTAACTTGTGGCAAGTTTAAAGCAACTAACCATAGAGTATTATGGAATAAAAGCAAAAGATTATCTGTACCTTTTTTCTTTGAGCCATCTTATGATTTTAAAATGAATAAATCATTTCTGGGTCAAAAAAAATATAATGATAATGGGCAAATTTATGAAAAATTTTTGAATAAATCTTTAAAAAAATTTATTGAGTATCAAAGGTAGCATTTCAAATAAAGTTTTTATCTCAAACTAAAATTGTTGAGGTATCTAATGAAAGCTTGTGTAACGTCAAATATAATTTTCTCTTTTTTTTCTTTATTTAAATCTTTCTTTTCAATAATTCTAATCACCTGAAGAACATAACTAGGATTATTCTCAACGTAATTTACATAATCATTATTATCAATTTTAATATTTTCATCAAATTTGAATTCAAAATCTTTTAATTTTTTTTTTGCTTTTTTATTATTAAACTTTTCAAAATGCTGATTCATTGAAAATACAAATTCTTTTTCTGAAGAATAATTAAATTTTCCAGAGTCAATTAGATTTTTGCTGTCTTTGTAGCAGTTGGTTACCGTAATCAATGACAAAATAATCAAGGAATAAATTATTTTTTTTACAGAGATATAATTCATAAATATTAAAAATATTTATTAGTTAAAATACAGATTTGAAACTAAGAAATAAAGTATTGTCTAGGCCGTTATCAGAATTATGCATGTAATCTTTTGTTAAGATATTTTCAATAGAAGCGCTAGAATATTCTGATAATTGCTTGTCAAGTCTAATTGAAAAATTAGTTTCACGTCCAGAAGGTTGTAAATTTATTTTTCTTTTGTCATAATTTAATGTGCCGTTTAAATTGTGGACTTTTGGAACAAGTATGTTTGCGTTTCCTTTTTCAACTCTGTGTGGCTGTGAAAAGGAAAGAGATAGTGTATCTCTATCATTTGTTTGATAAGTAAAATTTGTACCCCAGCTGCTAGAATATATGTCATCAATATCACTGATCAAAGTATTTTCGAAACCTCTCATATTAGTATGACCCACTGATATAAGACTTGAAAAAGAAAGTTTGTCAGAGATTTTTTTATTTATGCTGTGTCCCAAAAAATTTGTAGGGGTTGACTGACTTTTTTCAAATGCACCCTCTGAAGTAGCACCAAGAAATCCTTGATCTTCATTAGAGTAGCCTAGCAACAATGAAGAGCCAATTAAATCAGTTTTAAGTAAGGCTCCGTTTGTATTAATGCCTTTTTCGTTTTCATTATAAAATAAAGAAATTGAGCTATTATTCAAATCGTCTAGAAAAATTCCACTTGAGTAGCTGTGAGTATTATTTGAGTCACTCGTTATTTTTGGTAAAAAGGGCACATTAAATCCGTCATTAAAGCCTCTGCTTGTTATTTTATCATTTGTTGAAATAAAGCCAGATGTAATTTCAAGAGGAAGATTGTAAGAATTTATTATACCTCTAGTTGGTGTTAAATTTGATTTGAAAAAAAATTCTGGTTCATACACTTTATTTAATGGTGAACTATTATATCTACTAATTAGATTTGTTTTTAATCCTGTTCTTTGAGTCGAATAAATACTTTTATTTGAAGAAAAATGATTTTCTAATTTTTCTTTCATATTTAAATCTTTTTCCCTTAGAAAGCTTTGTGAATAATCATAGTTAAAAGTACCGTACATAGCATCGTGGAAAACACCTTTTGTATTTATGAAATTTTTTTCAAAAACGTCACCAAATAGTCTTGGAACTTTAATATTTGATCTTTCTAAAGAGTATATTTTTGAATCTTGAGTAGAGCTACCAACTAAAATTGATCTTCCCATTCTTGATGTTGTGATAGGTTGAAGAGCAGCGTATATGTCTAACATTCCGTGACCCCATGTAGAATGATAGCCATGAGTGACACCATTAGAGAATGTCGTATTGCCTGTTGCTGTAAAAAAAGAATTATCTGCTGATGCTAACAATCTATCAACTAGTTGTGCCGGGGATGCGCTTGGGAAAGCTTCAGATAATATTGCTATGGCACCAGATACTTGAGGAGCTGCAAAAGATGTACCACTTTTTTTTGTCGATTGATCTACATCTGTTACACCTTGGTTATATGACGTTCCACTGCTTGTATTTGCCACGCTAAAAATCTCAAATCCATCAGCCTGTAAACAGTACTCTGCTGCGTCTCCACAAATTCCACCTTTTCTAACATATGTGTGATTACCAGATGCACCTAATACTTCGGTATTTCCAACTGCAATCCAAGCCTCAGCTAACTTTGGAAATAATTCAGGCAATCCAGCTGAAACATCAATATTTGAAAATGTAGTATCATTAGTAATTGCAAATACTATTGCTCCATGATTTTGAAAATTATCTAATGCATCAATATAAGCTTGAAAATTTGACTCAAAGTTCATTGTAAAACCTGCGTTCTGATAATATGTTCCAGCTGCAAATGCATTTGAAACACCGTTGTTAGTTGCATAGGTTGTTACGGTATCAATAGTTTGATCAACTCCCCAACTGTTATTGGAAACAATTGCTGATGAAGCAGCATCTAATGCTTTCTTCCAAGCGGTGCCATAATTATTTTCACCATTTGCTTGACTATAATCTGCAAAAAATAAATCTGCATTGTGAGCGACACCCATAATTCCATCAACATTACCTGAAGGGTTGCTATATGACACTAAACCTAAACCTGTAGGATCTGAATTTTGGTTATAATCAGCTGCAGCTATACCAGCAACAAAATTTCCATGATATCCTCCATTGAAATCATCACTTGCAGTAGCTAAAGTTCCATGTGTTGTAATGGTTTTATCAGCAAATTCTGCATGACTAGTATCAAATCTACTATCCATAATCATAATTGTTTTTCCAGCTCCAGATAATCCGTAGGCTAAAGCTTTATGTAAATTTATAGTCTCATATGGTGTTACTGATGAAGTTGCATCGAAGTTAATATTATCAAATTCTGCCCTAGCCTGAAAATCAGTAGCTATTGAAGAGGTATAAGCTAAGGACGTCCCAGAACTCATACCTACGTATGAAGCGCCGCCGCCGCCGCCGCCGCCGCAGTTATTTAAAAATATCAGTGCAAATATAGGAAAAAGAGATTTTAAGTTTTTTAATCTCATTAATTTAAAATTTTTTTAATCTAGGAATTATTATAATGTATAAATATTTAATATTTCAATCATTTTCTTACATATGTGAATTGCAAAAACCTGGGTTTTTTTATAAAAAATCTCAATTTTTTCCTTAATTTCTTCACAATTATGTTAATTATTTTTTAAGAAATTTAATTTATGAGAAAATAGGTTTAACGAATTTACTCTTCAAAAAAGACGTTAAATAAGGTAGATTTTAAGCCATTAAAAAGCGATACATAACTCGTCGTCAAATATCTTTTATTTACGAAAGTGGGATCGGTCGTCTTTAAATTAAAATTTAAAGGAGGCTTTATGAAGTTTGGTTATTTTTGTAACACAACAAATTGGACACACAAACCTTATCACCAATTATTAGATGAAACTAAAGAGATCACTGAATATTGTGATAAAAATAAATGGAATTCTATATGGTTTACAGAACATCATTTTAATCATGAGGGAATGGAGTCTTGCACTAATCCTTTAATGTTAGGAGCAGATGCAGCAGCAAGAACAAAAAATATTAGAATTGGGCAAGCTGCAAACGTAATCACATTCCACAACCCAATTAGATTAGCAGAAGATATTGCAACGCTTGATCAGCTTTCCAAAGGAAGAGTGGAAGTAGGTGTGGCTAGAGGTGTTTATGGGCGAGAAGCTATAAATTTAAACAAAGAGGCTGATTTAAAAGATCAAGCAAAAAACTTTAGATTGTTTGCTGAGACACTTGAAATTTTAAAAAAAGCTTGGTCCGAAAAATTTTTTAATCACGATGGAGAATTTTATACTTATCCATCTCCTAACTATGTATGGCAACATGATATGAGTCCGCCAAGTGAGGAATTTATGAATATGGAAGACAGCACAATGAAAAAAATAAGTGTTGTGCCAAAGCCTTATCAAAATCCACACCCGCCTATTCATCAAGTTGTAGATGGAATAAGGTCGATAGAATGGGCAGCAGAAAATAATATTAATGTAATCATGTGGATTCCTACAGTAAAGGCATTGAAAATAAGATTTGAGGCTTACAAAAATAAAAGATCAGAAGTTACAAAAAAAAATGTTCCTTTAGGAGAAGGAGTGACCCTTGTTCGAGACATGTTTGTAGCTGATACCATGGAAGAAGCAAAAGAAATGGCAGGAGAACACATGGTTAATTACATGAAATGGGTTTGTCATTGGAGAGGTCTTGGTAATCATATGGATCCAGGTGAAGAGCTTCCAGAAACCAAAGGCAAATTAGATTTATTAAATTACGAATTCCTTCATCAAAGAAACATGCTTTTTGGTACCCCAGAGTATGTAATTGATAAAATTCATGAATTAAAATCAGAATTAAATTTACAAAATCTTCAAGTTTGGTCAAACTTTCCAGGTGTAAAACATAAAGATTGTATGAAAAGTATAAAATTATTCACTGAAAAAGTAATGCCAAATTTTAAAGATGATCTAGACACTGAAGTCAAAAAAGTTTCGTGAAGCTTAAGTCAAGAAAGCTTACAGGCGGTCAAGCCGCTGTAAAATCCTTAAAAAAAGAACAAGTTAAACATGTATTTGGTTTAATTGGATCAGCTACTATGGAAATGTTCGATGCTCTTTATCATGATAAAAAAATTAAATTTATTGATGTAAGAGATGAAAGAACAGGAACTCATATGGCTGACGGATATGCAAGAGCCTCTAATCAACCAGGCGTAATTATTGCAGGACAAAATGGTCCAGGTGCAACAAATTTAGTTACAGGACTTGCTCAAGCAAAAGCTGCTTTTTCACCAGTTGTATCCTTAGCGGGACTATATTCAACAAATGATAAAATGGAGGATGCATTTCAAGGACTTGATCAGCAATCTTTGTTTGAACCTGTAACTAAAAAAACAATTACATTAAAGAACAGTAAAAATATTCCAAATGCGATATCAGATGGATTTAATGTTGCAATGTCACCAAGAAGAGGCCCTGTTTGTATAAATTTACCAAGAAACCTACTAGCTGAAAAAAATAATTATAAAATAAATGAAAAAATAAAATCGTTTGAAAACACAAATAATACTCAATCGGATCCTAATTCAATTAAAAGAGCTGCAAAATTAATAAGTAATTCATCTAAAGGGATAATTATTGTTGGAGGAGGAATAAAATATACTTCAGGTTTTAAACCAGTTATAGAACTCGCGGAATATTTAAATGTTCCAATTGTAACAGCTGCTGGTCATGGTGATGCAATTCCTTTTAATCATAAATTAAATGCTGGACAAATGGGACCAAGAGGAAATCCTGTTGCAACAAAACTGACTAAAGAGGCAGATATTATTTTAGCAATTGGAACAAGGCTTGGTTTTAATTCAACTTTTTATTCTTTCGAGAACATAAATAAAAAAGCAAAAATTATACAAGTTGAACTAGAAAAAAAAATGTTAGGAAAATATTTTCCAATTAAAATTGGTATAAATGCAGATGCAGCAACAACTGCAAATCAATTGCTTAGAGAGTTTAAAAAACAAAAAATTAAATCTGAGGTAAAAATTTGGACAGAAAAGTTTAAAAATGAAAGATCAAATTACTTGTTTCAACGTAATAATATACCTTCTAAAAACTATCCAATCCAACCACCAGGGCTTTTCAAAGAACTAAGAAAAGTTTTACCCAAAAACTCAGCAATTACTTTGGATGCTGGAACCCTTTGTTTGCAAGCGACGGATGCTTTAGAATATTACAATCCACCTAGTTTATTTACTCCTTTAGATTTTGGTTTAGTTGGATTTTCATTTGCATGTGGATTAGGTGTAAAAGTTGCAAAACCTAAAAAAACTGTTGTAAGTCTAATGGGTGACGGTGGATTTGGTATGACAATATCTGAATTAAGCACTGCTGTAGAACATAAAATTAATACTATAACAATCGTAATGAACAATAAAAGTTGGGGTGCAGAAAAAGCATATCAAAAAGATTTTTTTGGAAAAAGATATTTAGGTGCTGATATTTCTAGTCCACCCTTTAGCAAAGTAGCAGAGCTCTATGGAGCTAAAGGATATAAAGTGAGGAAGTTGTCTGAAATTAACGATGCAATTAAAAGTGCACTTAAAGTAAATAAGCCTGTAGTGATTGATGTTGATGTAGATCCAAAAGCACTATACAGTTTTAGGAGAGATAGCTTTAAACACAGATCAAAATAATGAAATTACAATTACGTAAATTTACAAAATTTGTAGATAAAACATTTATAGAGGGTGGAAAAGATGCAAAGAACCCTGTGCTTTTAGTTTCAGTTGCTGCAGTAATACAAAATCCTTGGGCTGGAAAAGGTTTTGTTGAGGATATTAAGCCTGAAATTTTAGAACTGGCACCAAAGCTTGGAGATATTTTAGTTCCAGAACTTATTAAAGAGATAGGTTCAGGAGATAAAATTCAAGCATATGGGAAGGCTGCAATAGTTGGTCTTAATGGAGAAATAGAACATGCATCTGCTTTTATACATACTTTAAGATTTGGAAATAAGTTTAGAGATGCAGTTGGTGGAACTGCTTATTTAAGTTTTACAAATACAAGGGGACCCGCAGGATCAAAGATTTCTATTCCCATGATGCATAAAACAGATCCTGGATTAAGGCCATTTTATTTAACACATGAATTTACAATTCATGACGCTCCAAACGAAGATGAGATAGTTGTTGCAATAGGTGGTGCTCCATTTGGAAGAGCGCATGCAAGAACTGGAGACAGATATCAAGATATGAAAGAAATGGGCATTGAACAATAAAAAATGATCAATGCAAAAGACTCCTACAATACTTTTTATTCTTTAAATCAAAAATCTGGAATTCCTTTGGTATTTATCCATGGTGTAGGCTTGAATAATACGATTTGGGAACCTCAAGTAAACGCATTTAAGAATAGTGTACTAACATATGATATTCTAGGACATGGAAAAACTCCTCTCAGCAAAGATGAAATTTCATTTGATATTTTTTCAGACCAATTATTAAATTTAATTAATGAACTTAATATTGAAAAAATCCACTTAATTGGTTTCTCAATTGGATCATTAATAGCAAGAAATTTTGCTTGCAAATTTAATGAAAGACTTCAGTCTTTAACATTGCTCTGTTCAATATTCAAAAGAAGTATAGAGCAACAAAAATTAGTAAATGATAGGTTTGAACTTGCCAAAAAAAGTAAGAAATTATCTAAACAAGCGTTAAATAGATGGTTTACAGATGATTACTTAAAAAAAAACCCTGATACATATAATAAAATAAGTAACCTATTGGAAACAAATAACATGAATAATTTTTTAAAAATATATTCACTTTTTGTAAATCATAAAGATCAAGAGGATTTTTCAAAAATAAAAGTAAAAACCTTAGTAATGACTGGAGAGGGTGATGTAGGTTCTACGCCTCAAATGTCTGAGGAATTAAGTAAAGAAATTGAGAATTCTTACTTTAAAATAATTCCTAAAGGGAAACATCTATGTAGTATTGAATGTTCTGATAAGGTAAATTTAGAAATTAAAAAACATATAGAAAATGCCTGAGTTAAAAAAATATAAAATGTTTATAAATGGCGAGTGGGTTAACTCAGATACTAAAAAAACTTTTGAAACACTTAATCCTGAAAATAATAAACCTTGGGCTGTAGTTCCAGAGGCAAGTGCAAGCGATGTTGACAGAGCTGTCAAAGCTGCACAAAATGCATTTGAAGGCGAGTGGCCAAAATTGTTACCAAAAGATAGAGCAAGATATCTGAGGATGATAGGAGATAAACTTAGAGCCAATGCTGAACATTTAGGAAAAATAGAGACAATTGATACTGGAAAACTTTATAGAGAAACATATAAACAAGCCAACTATATAGCCGAGTATTATGATTATTATGCAGGTCTTGCTGATAAGGTTGAAGGTACTGTTCTTCCAATAGACAAACCAAACATTCAAGCAATAACGACAAGAATACCAATCGGTGTAATTGCTGCAATTGTTCCTTGGAATTCACAAATGTTTTTAACTGCAACGAAACTTGCACCAGCTTTAGCAATGGGTAACACTGTTGTTATTAAATGTTCTGAGTTAGCACCTGCAACAATGTTTGAATTTGCAAAGTTAATTCAAGAAACTGGTATTCCAAAAGGAGTTGTAAATGTTATTTCCGGTTTTGGAGAACCTTGTGGTAAAGCTCTTACATCACATAATCTAGTTGAAAAAATTGCATTTACTGGCGGGCCAGAAACAGCACGTCATATCATTAGAAATTCTGCAGAAAATTTATCTGAAGTAAGTTTAGAACTTGGAGGAAAAAGTCCTGTTGCAGTATTTAATGATGCAAACCAGGAAAATGCAATTAATGGTATTACTGCAGGAATTTTTGGTGCCAGTGGACAGAGCTGTATTGCTGGATCTAGACTTTATTTGCAGGAAGGAATTTATGATGAATTTTTAGACAAACTATCAAAAAAAGCTGAGAAAATAAAAATTGGAGCTCCAATGGATCCTGAAACTGAGATGGGTCCAATAAGTAATTATAAACAATTAGAAGTTATTGAAAAAAATATTAAACTAACACTTGAACAAGGTGGAAGATTAAAGTGTGGAGGACAAAGACATTCATTTTCTAATGAAGGTTATTATTTTCCAGCTACAATTATAGAATGTGATAACCATAATTTACCAGTTGCTGAGAATGAATTGTTTGGACCTGTTTTATCAGTGATGAAATTTAAAACTGAAGATGAAGTAATTTCTAAAATGAATGACAATCAGTATGGATTATCATCAGGTGTATACACGTCCAATCTTGCAAGAGGTATGAGAGTTTCAAAAGCAATTAGAGCTGGAATTACTTTTGTAAACACATATAGATTAATATCTCCAACTGCTCCATTTGGTGGAATAAAGGATAGTGGATATGGAAAAGAGGCTGGACTAGAGTCTATTAAAGATTACACTAGAGTAAAGACTACATGGTTTTATACTTCTGATGAGCCTACCCTGGATCCATTTTCAATTAGATAACATCAAAAATATAAGCCAAAATTACTTATTGAAATAATAACTGAATAATATTTAAATTAGCCTTTATAAATTGTTAACTATTAGAGGAAAAATGAAAAAATTAATTATGACTGCAACAATTTTTGTCATGACAATGACATCAAATGTTCTTGCAGATATAAAAATGGGGATAATATTAGGATTTACAGGTCCTATTGAGTCTCTTACTCCAGCAATGGCTGCTTCTGCTGAGCTTGCATTTAAAGAAGCTTCAGATTCAGGTTCATTGTTAGGTGGAGAAAAAATTTCAATTGAGAGAGCAGATTCTACTTGTGTAGACTCGGCGGCAGCTACAACAGCAGCAGAGGGTCTAGTATCTGGCGGTGTTGTTGCTATTATGGGTGCTGACTGCTCAGGGGTAACTGGTGCAATTGCAACTAATGTTGCTGTACCTAATGGTGTAGTTATGATTTCACCATCTGCAACTTCTCCAGGATTAACAGATCTAAATGATAATGGTTATTTCTTCAGAACTGCTCCATCTGATGCAAGAGGTGGTCAAGTTTTGGCTGATATTACTAAAGACAGAAAAGTAAAATCAATTGCTGTTACTCACACAAACAATGACTATGGTAAAGGTTTAGCAGACGTATACGTAGCAGCTGTGAAAGCACACGGAATAAATGTTACAGCAGTTACTGCGCATGAAGAAGGTAAAGGAGACTATGGTGCAGAAGTAGCTACTTTAGCTGCAGCAGGAGGTGATGCTTTGGCAGTACTTGGTTATCTTGATCAAGCTGGTGGTATGATAATTCAAGGATCATTAGACTCTGGAGCATTTGATGTATTTGTACTTTCAGATGGAATGATAGGCGACTCTCTAACAGACAGATTTGGAAAAGATTTGAACAAATCATTTGGTTCTTTACCTGGATCAACAGGAAAAGGAGCTGGAAAATTTGCTGAAGTAGCTAAAGCTGGTGGAATTGATTCGTCTGGGCCATATACTGGAGAATCTTATGATGCAGCAGCATTAATAGCTCTTTCTATGCAAGCAGGTGGAAAAGCAGATAGAGGAACAATTCAAGCAAATGTTATGAATGTTGCTAATGCTCCTGGAACAAAAATTTATCCAGGTGAATTAAAAAAAGCTCTTGATTTATTAGCTAAAGGAAAAAAGGTTAATTACGAGGGAGCAACTGGTGTTGAATTTACTGATGTTGGTGAAGCTTTTGGATCTTTCTTAGAAAAAGAAATCAAAGGTGGTAAGTTTAAAACAAAAAAACAAAGATAATACTTAATATTTAGTGAACCCCAGCGAAGAATTCGCTGGGGTGTTTTGTAAATTTTTTCTTTTTTATTTAATGTGTAAAAATTATATTTTCTAAATCTATTATTGTAAAAATTTTAAAAAAATAGATACTTATCTGCCATGTACAAAGCCCAAGCTATTGCAGCACCTGTAATAATATATTTCATTATTGTTTAATTATTTTTTCTGGTATTATACCCTTCGGTCTATATCTCATAATCATCAGTAATCCAATTCCAATTACAAGAAACCTAAAATATGAAGCGCTCTCAATTAAATGAACTTTTAATGCATGAGTTTCAGGCATATGAGAAGTAAATAAATTGATCAAAAACAAGGCTATAGGAGCCGCCTCAACCCAGAGAAACCATACAACAAATCCACCAAGTATAGCACCAAAGTTATTTCCAGTTCCCCCTACAATGACCATAACCCATATAACAAAAGTATATCTCATTGGGCGATAACTCCCAGGAGTGAACAGGCCATCATTAGTAACCATCATTGCCCCAGCAAGTCCAACCACAGCAGATCCTAAAACAAATATGAGTAAATGTTCTTTGACAATATTTTTACCCATTGCACTGGCAGCTTCCTCATTGTCTCTAATTGCCCTCATCTTACGGCCCCATGGAGAATATAAAGCCTTTTGAGTAACGATTAATAAAATAACCACAACTGTTAAAAATAAACCAGTAAAACAAAGTTTAACGTAAACAGAGGAAGCTTCGATAACCATTTGGTTAAGAGCTTCCTGTTTTTCTATTGCTGAGCTAATTAAGCTTAATTTTTTTGAATGAAATTTCTCGACTAAATTAATAAACCAATCAGATGTTTGTAAGTCAATTTCATATGGCGCAGGTCTTTTTAGTCCAATTACATTTTTGACACCTCTTGCTAACCATTCCTCATGTTTAATTATTGAGACTACAATTTCAGCAATTAGAAGTGTAGCAATTGCAAGATAATCTGCTCTCAAACCTAATGCAATTTTCCCAATCACAAATGCTAACCCCGCTGCAAATAAACCACCCACAACCCATGAAAATAAAACTGGCATGCCAAGTCCACCAAGAAAACCTGTTTTTGCAGGATCAATCGCCTCAATAGCTTCTATACCAGGAGTAGCAGTAATATTTAATACAAGTATCCCTCCAATAATAATTGAGGCAATACTATAATTTCTTATTTTTGATTTTTTAAAATGTTTTAAAAGGTATCTTACAACCACCACCATAGCCGCTATTATCAATATACAGGCAAGAATATTCAATCCACCCACTTGCCATGCTTTCTTAACTGGATCTACTGAGACTAAAACTACAGCTAATCCACCAAGCGCGGTATACCCCATGATACCAAAGTTTATTAAACCTGCATAACCCCATTGTATATTTGCACCAATAGTCATAACAGCTGAAATTAAACAATAATTCATTATGGTAAGAGCAATCGACCAAGATTGAAATATTCCTACCAATATTATTAAAACTAACATTATTGAATATGCTGCAATTACATTTGAATAATTCCTCATAGGGTTTTGCCTTTAAATATTCCTGATGGTCTTACTAACAAAACGATTACTAAAATTGAGAATGAAATCGCAAATTTATAATCTGTAGAAAGAAGCTGTAATAAAGAGTCGGGCTCTAAAGACTCTGGTAAAAGATATGACATAAATCTTTTGTAAGCATAAGTTAAAAATATTTCTGCAAATGCAATTACATATCCTCCAAGGAATGCGCCAAAAGGATTGCCTATACCTCCAACAATTGCAGCTGCAAAAATTGGAAGCATATTGTTAAAATAAACAAATGGCCTATAACTTTTATCCAAACCATATAAAACCCCACCGATTGTTGCTAATATTCCAGCAATAATCCAAGTAATCATTACAACTTTTTTGGGATCTATACCTGACAATAAAGCTAAATCTTCATTATCAGAATAAGCTCTCATGCTTTTTCCTGTTTTTGTCTTATTTAAAAACCAGAACATGATTGAAACTATGATTATAGTTATGATAACAGTAATAGCTTGAGAGGATTTTAAAGTTATCCCTTCGTTTAATCCTGTAATTTCTTTAAATTCATTTGCTTTTAAAATAAATTTTTCTCCGTCAATAAATCTTCTGTCTGATGGTCCTATAACAATTCTTATAATTGCTTGAGTTACAAACATAACTCCAACACTAACCATAGCGAATTGTACTGGAGGGCTTTTTTTAATTCGATAATAACTGAAAACAAATTTATCAATTAAAAGCATATAACTAATCATTGCAATTATTGCAAAAGGAATTGTAAGCAACGCTGTTGGTAGAAAACCAAAATTAATTCCTATAGTTTGAAAATAGTAAGTCAACAAAACAGCAAACATAGTTCCAAAGGACATCATGTCTCCAGTTGCAAAATTAGCAAACCTTAAAACTGCATAAATTAATGTTACAAATATTGCACCTAATGCAAGCTGCGATCCATAAGCCAAGGCCGGTATAACTGTGAAATTTATCAAAACTGTTAAAGCGTTTAATATGTCCATCATCCACCTAAAAAAGATCTTCTCACTTCTGGATCTGTTAGAAGTTGGTCGCCTGACCCCTCAAATTTATTTTTTCCAGTAACAAGTACATATCCCCTATCAGAGATATTAAGTGCTTGTTTTGCATTCTGTTCAACCATAATTATGGCAACGTTAGTTTTTTTTACTTTTATAATATGTTCAAATAATTCATCCATTACTATTGGTGATACACCAGCCGTTGGTTCGTCTAACATCAACACAGATGGTTCGCTCATCAAAGCTCTTCCAAGTGCCACTTGCTGTCTTTGACCGCCTGACAATTGACCAACAATTTGTGATTGTTTTTCTTTTAATATAGGAAATAACTCATAAATATTTTTAATCATTTCTTCTAACCCATCTTCTCTGAGAAAGCCTCCAATTTCTAAATTTTCTCTTACTGTTAACTCTGCAAAAACATTTCTTGTTTGAGGTACAAAAGAAATTCCTTTCTTTACTCTATCTTGAGGAGATATTTTTGAAATATCCTCTCCATCTAAACAAACGCTTCCTGATTTCAAAGTAAGCAGACCTAACATAGCCTTCATTGCCGTAGATTTTCCTGCTCCATTTGGGCCAAGTATGGCTACTATTTCACCTCTATTAGCATTTATATTGCATGAGCTAATAATATCTGGACCATCTCCATAACCAGCTGTCATTTTTATTCCCTCAAAAAAAGCCATTAATTCTCTTTTGATATTGTAGATTTCCCAAGATAACTCTCTATTACCTTATCATTTTTTTTTACTTCTTCGGATTTACCCTCAAATAGCACTGAACCTTCAGCCATCACGATAACTGGATCACACATTCTGCTTATAAAATCCATATCGTGTTCAATCATACAAAAAGTATAATTTTTTTCTTTATTCAATTTTAAAATTGCGGTTCCTAAATCTTTAAGTAGTGACCTATTTACTCCAGCTCCGACTTCATCTAATAAAACTAACTTTGCATCTACCATCATTGTTCTACCTAATTCGAGAAGTTTTTTTTGACCTCCGGATAGATTTCCTGCTCTTTCGTTTGCTAAATGTTTTAAATTTAAAAAATCAATAACTTCGTATGCTTTTGATCTATTAACTTCCTCCTCTTCTTTTACTTTTTTAGGTTTTAGAAGTGCATTTAATAGATTTTCACCAGATTGATTAGGCGGAACCATCATCAAATTTTCAAGAACACTTAAATTCGAAAATTCATGTGCAATTTGGAAAGTTCTTAAAAGTCCTTTTGAAAATAGTTCGTGCGAGGGTATATCAGTAATATTTTCGTTATCAAAAATAACGCTGCCCTGAGAAGATTTTAAATTCCCTGCAATTAAATTAAAAAGAGTAGTTTTTCCTGAACCATTTGGACCAATTATTCCAGTTATAGAACCTTTTTTAATTTTAAGAGAACAATTAGATACGGCCGCCAATCCACCAAAATATTTTGATAGATTTTCTACCTGTAAAATACTTTCAGACATTAAACTTATTTCTTAAGACGCTTAAGAATACTATTTGTAGTCTTGTATAAAGATTTATAAAAACCAGATTTTCTTAGCTCATTAACAGCTTGTTCATTTAAACCTTTTGGAGTTTGTGAGTTTTGGACCAATAACTTTAAATCATTTTTTGAATTAATTTTTGCATCCTCAGAAAGAGCTATAAAAAGAGAAGTGATATATTTTTTAGAATCTGATTTATTTATTCCTTTGTGAATAAGCCATGTAGACAATGTATTTAATAACTCATAAAAAGGTGCCATCATTGAAGAAGTAGACCAAAAATTTAAAGATAAATTCTCATTTTCTATCTCTACAGTTGTTCCCAAATGATCAAAGAAATTTTTAACACTTTTATCGGGTGGATATAAAGGTATGGGTCCTTTTCTTATTGAAATTGGAGGCAGTGGTATAGCCCTAAAAATTTTAGATTTCATATTTGTGTATTTTTTTAGCTCTTTCATTTTTATTGTAGAGATAAAACTAATCACAGTTTGATTTTTTTTAAATTTGAGATGTGGTAAAATTTTGTGCCCCACTTCTGGCGTGATTGATAAAAAAACCCAATCGCTCATATTTATTATTTCTTGATTATTATTTAAAATTATAATTTTTTTACTTTTTCTTTTTAAACTCGATGAAATTTTCCTATTTCTTCTTGAAACTATAATTTTTCTTATTTTGAGTTTTGATCCTAAAATACCATGAATTACTGATTTTGTAATATGGCCCGTTCCAATAAATCCAATTTTCATGATAAATTTTATTATTACTATCACTAAATTAAATTAATTAATAAAAAAAGAATTAACTTAGTAATTAAATTATCTAAATTATTTGTTGCATACTCCTATAGAATTGGGACCACATGTTTCACCATTAGTCCATAGGGCTCCAATTAGATTAGCCCCATCAAAATTTGCATTTGTAATATTCGACGATGTAAAATTTGCCTCCATTAAATTGGAATTTTGAAAATTTGTTTCAATTAGTGTTGATCCCATAAAGTCTGCTCTAGTCAAATTAGCACTAGTAAAATTAGCTTTTTCAAAGTTTGCACCAACTAATATCGACTCATATAAATTTGCCCTGATAAAACTTGATTCAGAGAAAGTGCCAAAAGATAAATTTGAACTCATCATTATACTTTTGTCAAAATTTACCTGAATAAAACTTGTAAAGGATAATTTTGAGTTAGGAAGATAGCTACCTTGTAAATCTTGACCGTCAGAAAATCTACAATTAGTATAATCTACACCATCATTGATTGGATCTTCACACCCGGCAATTGCATTAGAAGAAATCAAAAAAAATAATATTAAAACAAATATTTTTTTCATAGTGAACTGTAAGTTAGTAAAAGAGAATGATAACAGAAAAATACATGTATTAACTAGCTAATATTTTTGAGTTATAGCTATTAAACAAGCAATAATTATTAGAACACACGCCGAAAGTGTGTTTATTGCTTTTGGTTTTGCTTTAATCCAGACAATTAATTTGTTTGCTAGCAAAGCATATCCAATTAAAGATAAAAAATCTAAAATCATGTATGTAAAGATTAAGATTATAAATTGGATAATATAGGTAGAATTAAAATCAATAAATTGTGGAAAAATAAATGGAAAAAACATCCAAGCTTTTGGGCTTGTGCCTGCAACTAAAAAACCATCCTTAAAAAAAGACAAGTTACTTTTAGAAACATTATTACTTTTAGAAATATTTTTTGGTCTGGATTTATAAATATCGTATGCCAAATAGAGCAAATAAATTATACCTGCCCACTTAAAAATATTTAAAACTTTTGGATGGTCCAAAAAAAAAGATCCTATTACAAATATAACTAAAGTAGCTTGGACAAAATTAGCTATTACATCGCCAGTCGCTGACCATATACATTTTTTCATTCCATAATTAATAGAATATGAAATAATAACTATCCGAGGGGTGCCGGGAGTAATGAATAAAAAAATTATAATTTGAAGAAAAAGAAAAAAATCGGGGGGGAGCATAAAGGATAGTCCTAAAAAACCGGGAGCTAAAGATGGCTAGATAGGACTATCTAAAAATGATAATATCATACCTTAATTTATTTGCATTAAAATTTTTTTTTAAATTTACTAGATTTTCATGAAAAAAGGTCACAGACCAGTAACTAGAGTAAAAAACCCTGAACCCAAAATGGGCAGTTCAGATTGGGTGATATGGGCAGCCTGGGCAGACCGTATTACTTTTGAAGATATAGAAAAAAAAACTGGTAAAACTGAAAGTGAAGTTATTAAGATGATGAGAAGATCTTTAAAACCCTCATCATTTAGATTATGGAGAAAAAGAGTAAATTCTCAAAGTATAAAACATAGAAAAAAATTTGAATATTCAAGAAAACTTATAAGATCGAAGATAAAAAAAGAAGAATATTTAGACTAGTAATTACAGATAATAGAATTATATAAAGTTAATGAAAAATATCACTGTTTACTCTGGTCCACTTTGTGCTTTTTGTGATGCTGCAAAAAGATTATTAGGTAGAAATAATTTAGAATATAAAGAAATAGATATATCAACAGATCCAAATTTAATGGATGAGATGATTAAAAAAGCTGGTGGTAAAAGAACAATTCCTCAAATTTTTTTTGAGGATCATCATGTTGGTGGGTATCAAGAATTAAGAGAATTAGAAAAAACTGGTAATTTACTTAAGAGCTTAGAATAACTAGATTATCTAGCTATAAGATCAAAATCAAAGAAAGCAGAGTCAAAGTAACCAATCATATTGGTTGTGCTTGTCATACTTTTAGCTAATCCTCTTGTATTATTATATTTAATTTGAAGACCAACAGTTTCAGGGGTTATTTTAATTGGAGTTGCAAGAGGCATAACACCAAGTAATCTTGAAATTCCATGGTCTGCACCTCCAGTGCAGCCTGTTTCACCATTTTTAATTTGATCTGTATCAGTTGCTCCAACTCCATCAACAAGGGTTAGGTCAGACTCTAATAAATATGTATCCACATTAACATGTGTTCCTTGAAACGTCATAGCGTGATAACAATCGTCATCACTATCCGTTGTTAATGTATTAACACCAATAGTAGTCTCAGCAGCAGTTGCACCCGCTGTACAGTCTACATTTGATTTAGCAGCAGTATTTATTCTGTTTTCAAATCCATAAATTGTTCCAAGAGAAGAAACTTTCGTCACGCAAGTCGTCGACGAATTTGCTCTATCGCTCATAGTGGCGTCAAAAGTTTGGCTTGTCGTAAATTTAAATGTAGATCCCATTGTTACAATCCCAAAAGTATATGTCCCGTATGGTAAGGCCGTATAATCTGCAGCGGTTCCAATTTGAGTACCAGTTCCTTTTATAACTGTTGTCTCAGATCCACTGTCATTTTTATAAAATGTAGAACAAGATGTTCTATCAATTTGAGCAGATGTCGTTGGGCCAGTTGGTCTTGAAGTGCATAAATCCAATCTATAAAAAGTCATTTTTTGAGTATCTGGTTGAAATTCGCATGTGTTACTTGCAGATGCTGGTGTTATTGTTCCGCCGTTACCTGTACATTCAGAATTAATTCTTGTTATTGATTCACTTGGTTGAGCATTTAAAACTGTACAATAAAAAGCTATTAATAATGCAACGATTGAGAATATTAAGAAATTATACTTTTTAATATTAGCTTTCATTTTTAAAATCCTATTACAGTTAGATCCATTTCTTTTTGTTTAACAATTAAGTTTTCTCTCCTTACTTTTGCAAACCTTTTATTTTCAACTGAGTTCAAATCAAATGCTTTATCGCTTACAACAAATTCTTCATTATTATTATTGCAACATCTATATGTTAATCTAATGAATTCCTCGTCCTCAGTAGTCCCATCAAAACTTCTCTTTCCTATTTCAACATTAAATCTTTTAAATCTTGCCTCTAATGAAAAATCATCACCTTCTTGATCTGCTGCCCCACTTGCACCTTCCCACTCAAATGTTCGATAATATAAATTCGTAGAGGGTAAAAAAGGTAATGGAGATCCAATTTCCATGTCTCTTCCATTTAGTGCTTTTTCTTGAATATTATCTACACCACTTTTCCATGAAGATAATCTAAAGTATTCGTTATAAGTAAATGACCCAACGCTAGAAATGGCTTCAAGACCTATGCTTGCTCTTCTATGATTGTAGTCTAACTCATGATCATAAAAAAAGTTAGTGCCAATTAATAAGTTATCATCATTCGTTAATTTTCTATTAGCTATACCTAAATTAATAGTTTCTCTACTGTCATCTGATAAAAACAAGCTTCCCTGAAAAAAAGTCGTGTTACTAGTATCACTTTCATCTGAAATTGGATTAATAGCAATAACACTTCCTGTTATTTCATTTCCAGTTCCAGATGTTAATCCAAATTCTGCATAAGGAAACATCTCATTTAAACTTTGATTAAAAAATCCAGTAAACTTGCTTTTTATATTATTTATAACTTCATCAGAATTCGCGTTTATAAAAGTTGAGCTTAAAAATATTGATAATGTTAATAATTTAAAAATTTTTTTCACTGATTAAATAATTAACATAAATTTTGAAAATATGTTTATATTTTTAGCAGGCTTAGTTTGTAGTGAATATTGCTTGAAAAGGACCACTTCCTATAAAAATTGAGTCTCCTCCACCAGAATTCAATGACATTCCCTCACCTAAGTTAAAACTCATTGTCAATGAGGATGTTGCATCTGTAATTACAATTGAATCTGCGAAGGTAACCATTCCCTCAAGTTTATCTACTTCTCCTTCATTTGCAGCTAAGTGTCCATTTGTATCAACTAAAATTCCTTTAATCTCTGCAGATGTTCCATTAATATTTGTTGCAGTTCCAATTCTAGTCCAATTATCACTTGATCCACCAAAGTGTGTTAAAGTCTCGGTAAACTTTCCAGCTGTTATTGCGCTTGATGAACAAACTGAATTATTTGTATGCGTTCCGCTCCCTTTGGAATGAGTACCAGATCCTTCAGCTGTTCCACAAAAAACTCCTGATCCAGTTGTAAGACCATCCATTGAACCATCAATTTGAAAAGATGCCGTAATTCCAAATGTATTATTCATCATGGCATAACCGTGTGTATAAGTACCATTTGGAGGTTTAGTATAAGTTCCAGCGAGATCTACCTCAGCGTTTTGTGAAACTGAAGCTGTTGCACCACTTGCATTATTAAATACCTGACTGCAATTAGTTAAATCTACCGTTGCTGTGACGGTTGGAAGTGTTGGAGAACTTGTGCACAAATACATTTTATAAATGACAATTTCATATAAATCTGGAGTATATTCACATCCACTTTTGATATCAGCCTCTGAAAGTACACCACTAGATGTATTACATGCTGCTGCTTTGGCATCATTGGTAAATGATAGCTCAAATATAAATATTGTTACTAATATGATTAATAAATTTTTAAATACTTTCACTTAAAAACCTCCCGCTTTAACAGTAAATCCTGATCCACTTTTAACAATAATATTTTCTCTTCTTACTTTATCGTATTTTTGATCAACTATTGAAGTTTTTTCAAATACTTCATCGCTAATAAATTCACGATCTTTATTTGTTTTATTAGTGCTAAACCTTAATTGTAAAAACCATTCATCTGTATGATGATCATAATTAGTATGTCCTAACTCAAATGTTAAACCAGAGTTTGGGACTTCAACTTTTGTTGTATACTCATAACCCTCAAAATCATTACCACTAGGAACATCAAATTTGAAAGCTTTTGTATAAAAAGTAGAAGAAGGGATATAAGGGATTTGTGCACCAAATTCTAAATCGTACCCGTCCAAAGCTTCTTCCGCCTTACTATGTTTTCCTGTTTTGCTATCACTGTTTGAAAAATATTGATTATAATTTAATTCTAAATACGAGGATTTTATCTCTCCACCTAAGCTCATTCTCGTATGATCATAATCTAATTCGTGGTCGTAAAAAATGTTCAGACCATACATAGTTGTCTCGTCTTCCGAAATATATCTTTTTCCCAGACCAAGGTTTAATGTTTCCCTATCTCCGTCATGCATAAAGAAAGAGCCTTGAAAGAAAGTAAGCTCTTCATCATTTTCATTAAGAGGCTTGAAAGTTTGTATGCTTAGTTCAGGTTTTGTCTCTTCAGTAGTTCTAATAGTAAAGTCAGTATGTTCAAAATTTCCATCTAAAAATGTCTCTAAAGAATTAAAAAAATTGTCTTTAACTTGCTTAATGTCTGCAAGTGAAATAGTTGCAAAGGAAATTACAAAAATAAATAACTTAGATATAAGCTTCATACTATAACTATATGTTTTAAAAGTCTTTAATGATAGCTGTTATTCTTCCTTAAAAACAAGGCAAACACCGTTATTACAATATCTTTTGCCAGTTGGATTTGGACCATCATCGAAAATATGTCCATGATGACCTCCACAATTCTTACAATGATATTCTGTCCTTGCATAACCTAAATGATAATCAGTTTTTGTTTCAAAAACATCAGGTAAAGATTTATAAAATGATGGCCATCCTGACCCACTTTCATATTTGGTATCAGAGTTAAATAACTTTACGCCACAATTTGCACAATAATAGGAACCTTTTCTTTTTTCACTATTTAATTCACTAGAACCAGGTCTTTCTGTTCCCTCTTCAAATAAAATAAGTTTTTGTTCAGCGGTTAAATTAGGATTATTTTTTGACATGTTAAATATATTTAGCACAAGTTTTGTGTAAACTTGAGTGTAATTTAATTAGTTTATTAAAATCTTTGTTATACCCGCCGCCTAACACTCCACAAATTGGTATTCTTTTTGAAAAAAAGTTATCAATTACAATGTTATCTCTAAAATTTATACCTTCATCAGTAATTTTCAATTTACCTAATCTATCTTCATGATGAATATCAACGCCAGCTATATAAAAAACAAAGTCAAAGTTCTCATCATTCAAATTTGCTAAATTAAATTTTAATATATCTAAATACTCTTTATCTTCAGTGTTATCTTTAAGCTCAACATCTAAGTCACTTAATGATTTTTTTGCAGGATAATTAGATTTTGAGTGCATACTAAAAGTAAAAACATTTCTGTTATCTTTAAATATATCTGAGTTTCCATTTCCTTGATGAACATCAAGATCAACTATTAATATTCTATTAGCAAGACCTCTGTTAAGTAAATACTTTGCTGCAACAGCAACATCATTAAAAACACAATAACCAGCACCTCCATCAAAATTTGCATGATGGGATCCTCCAGCTGTATTGCATGCTATTCCATAATTTATTGCAAGTTTCGATGCTAAAACCGTTCCTCCAGTAGCAACAAAAGATCTTCTTACAACACTATCATTTAATGGAAAGCCAATTTTTTTAATATCTTTTTCACTTAATTTTTTATTTTTTACATCTAAAATATACTTTTCTGCATGCGCCTCTTTTAATGTCTCAAATGAACATGGAGTTGGTTCATAAAATTTAGATATAACTTTTTTTTCAATCAAGTGTTTAGCAAGTTCTCCAAATTTTTTAATTGGAAATTTGTGATCATCGTCGATTTTGGCAACATAGTCTTTATGATTGACAACAGGAAGTTCCATTATTATTCGATAACTCTAATCGGTTTTCCAGATATACATGCCTCAATATTTTCAATCATTTGATTATAATAAATTAAATAATTCTCTGCTGTTACATAACCAATGTGGGGAACTAATAAAGCATTTGGTAAAAATCTTAATTTGTGACTTGAAGGCAAAGGTTCTTTTTCATACACATCAATTCCTGCGCCTGCAATTTGATTTGTAGACAGTGCAATGATTAAATCATCTTCATTTACAATAGGTCCTCTAGATGTATTTATTAAAAAGGCAGTTTTTTTCATTTTATCAAACTCTGCTAACTTAATACAATCTCTGTATCTTTCTCCACCTTGTACGTGAAGAGATAAAAAATCTGAATTTTGAATTAAATCTTCTTTACTACACGGCAAAACACCTAACTCTTTACATTTATCTAAACTTAAATTTTCACTCCAAGCCATTACCTCCATACCAAATGATTTTCCAATTTTAGCAACTTGTGAACCTACTCTGCCAAGTCCAATTAAACCTAATATTTTACCTTTTAGTTCTACACCAATTGTTGTCTGCCAATAGCCTTGAAACATATTATCAACTTCAGTTTTTAGATTTCTTGCTAATCCTAAAATTAAAGCCCAAGTTAACTCTGGGGTTGGATTTATATTTGAGTCAGTTCCAGTAACAATAATTTTTTTCTTTTTACAAACTTCAAGGTCAATTGACTTATTTCTCATTCCGCTTGTTGCAATATATTTTAATTTTTTTAAGTTATTAATTAAATTAGCAGTAATCTTAGTTCGCTCCCGCATTATCAATAAAGCCTCAAAATTTCTCAATTTTTCTATTGCATCTTCTTCACTTTCAAAAGGTTCATTAAAAACTTCAATTTCAAATTTTCCTGATAATTTTTTAAGATCAACAAATTCTTGAGCAACATTTTGATAATCGTCTAAAATCGCAACTTTAAGCATTTTTTTTAACTTTATTCGAAAGTGTTATGCCAGCAATTATGAATATTGCGCCAAGAAAATGATAAAACATAAATTTTTCACCAAGTATTAAAATTGCCATCAAGGCTCCAAAAATTGTCATTAAATGCAAAAAAACACCTGACCTATTTGCTCCAATAATATCAATTCCCTTAATCCAAAAAAGAAAAGCGAATATTCCAGGAAATAAAACCACGTAACTCAAAGTTAAAATAAATGGAAGTTCTAAAACAATTTTATTACCAAGGCTCATCTCAATAAAGTAAATAGGAGTAAGAAATATAAAACCACATATAATTATTATTTCAAGTGTAGCTAATTGGGAAATAGGATGAATTTTCTTTCTAAGTAATGCGGAATAAATAGCCCAGGACAGCATTCCAATAACCATTGAAAGATCCCCTTTGTTAAATTCTAGTTCTTTAATCAGTTTAATATCCGCTTTTGTAATTATAAACAAAACACCTGTTAAAGATAAAATTACTCCTGATATTTGAAAGATATTTGTTTTCTCAATTTTTAAAACAGACGCAAAAAATAATATCCAAACTGGAATTGTTGATATCATCAAAATACCACTTATTACTTGGGTATAATATAAAGAATAATAAACAATTGAATTAAATATTGTAATACTTGTAATACCAAGTAAAAAAAATAATCCTAAGTTTTGAAATATATAATCTTTATTACTGAACACTTCCTTAAAAGTAAAAGGAAATAGAATTAGGAAAGCAAATAACCATCTATAGAAATTTAGTGAGAATGGTGGGATTTCATAAAAGCTTGCAGCTTTGCCAACAATAAAATTACCAGACCAAAACAAAGCTGCTAATGTCAAAAATAAATAAGCTTTAGAATTACTGTTATTTATTTGAAAGCTCATTTAAAAAATGTATTAAAAAGATAATTATTAAAAATTATCTCTCCAGCTAGATCTGTAGTTGATTAGACCAGTATCAATTGAATCTATAACAACTAAGTCAGGTTTGACTACATTTGTAGATTCACCAGAAATATTTGCATAAAGTTTTGCACCAAACGGAATAATTTTTGAGAGAACACCTGATCCAACATAATAACAATTATCAGTTTGACCTGAAGGGTTTGTGCCTAGTAAACTTGAAATATTATCACCACAATCTGCATCGTAGGCACAAATATAAGCTGTACCAGATCCACATTTCTGAGTTCCAGTTGTATTTGATGATGCAAATCCTCTGTTTGGTTTATAAATTGGATAATATACAACATTACCTGTAAGTGTAGGTTCTGCTGAAACTTTCTTTTGATCATCTAATTCAACAAACCATCCAGAGTCTCCAATATCGGGACAAGTAGAATTTGCTTGATCAGTTCTATTTACACAATCTGCAAATGTTTCGACTATGGTTGATCCAGTTGATGACTTTGCGGAACCAAAGCCTGGGAAAAAAGGGTCTTTAAGACCAAACATAACATTTTTAACAGGATACGGTGTAGTTAGCATCGAGTCATTTAAATTATAATAATCACCTGTTCCACCAAATAGCCAAAATTTTTTACTTTTAACACCAATTCCAGCCTCTAATGCATGATACATATATCTGTTGTTTGTAATAGTTGAAGCCTTCACATCAAAAAAGGTGTAATTCTGATATAATTGAATTCCAGTAGGTAAGGATGTGGAAGAACCTGTGGTTGGAGGTATTTGTTGAACATTGCCTGTATTCTGATTAACATTAAAAGTTCCATTTAAACTTGATAAATTTACTTTTGTTATTTTTCCCTCAAGATCACTAACGTAAACTAAGGCACCTGTATATTCTTCTTGAGATAAGTCTGCAGTTACAACTACAGGAGTTGCTGGAACAGAATTAATTATATCATTATTTTTGTCAGATATTTTTAACTCTTTTTTTACTTTTCCTGTAAGCCAATCAATAATGTATAAATTAGATCCTATAGATGGACTAAAGTTTCCATTGCCTCCTCCCATTACTGCAACGTACTCATCATCCATCACATTTCTATCTCCAGGTCCACTTGGCATTCTAAATACCCTAGGTGAACCCCATGTTTCACCTAAATATCTATAATCATAGTCTTCCCATCCAGTTGGTAATGAGCCGACTTCTACTATTGAGATCGTGTCAATTACTCCTCCAGGATTAGCATTAAAAGTGATGTCATTTTGAAATGTAAATTCTGTATTTGCCCCAACGATGTTTACTGTCACTGAATTTGTTACAACACTTCCATTTAAAGCTATACTTGTGTTGCTTGTGTCTAAAGTTTGACCTGCTAAAGTTATCTTTTTTCCTTGATAGCATGAGGTGTTACCAGTTGTATTACAAGTATTCGGTAAACCTTGCGTTGCATTAATTTTAGCAGTCTGTAGTTCTTTGAAATTTGTCTCGTTAATCCTTGAGGTTGAGTAGGAACCGCTATAAACTTTTCCATTATGATCAACTCTATGTACTTTTTCGCTAACTGTATCGTTTAAAATAGAGTATAAATGTAAAGGTTGGTCTAGTTTAGTTACATCAATTAAAGAAAAGCCAGCTCCAGCTCTGCCATACGGTATCATTAAAAGAGTGTACCAGCCCTCTTTATTGTGCACAGGATGTTCAAAGTATGTATCATGTGCAACTGGAGATCCATCTAACAAAAATCTAGGATTTGTTCCTCCTCCACCAGATCCTGTATTTAAACCTGAATTTATTATTCTTGGCATTTTAGGGATAATCAATGGAGGTACAAATCCCCATATCTCCTCTCCTTTTTTATAACCCCCCTGATCTCTAGTAGAAAAAGCATGGAGAATACCATTATTTGCTGCAGCATAAACAACTTCTAGTCTGTCACTGTTATTTTTTTTAAAATTTCCGTATCCTTTCTTTTTTCTGAAATATGCCTCAGTTAGATTGGTTGAACTTTCCATTGAGGCATTGGGAGGACCGATAACTAATAATGATGAGTTGTAGATATCTGCTAAATAACCATTTTCTAAGTTGTTTGGATCATCTTTTTTGGGTTTCATTCTTTTACTTTTTAAAGTTTGACAATTATTCATATAATTAAAATAGTCTTCTCCTCTTACAAAATTAATTATACCTTTATCCTCATCGTCAATGGTTCCATCTTTTCCAACATTAGAACAATGAGTTAGATTAACAGGGTAATTCCCTACAGTTTTTCTATGATACTCTTGGATAACATTTCCTTGAAGAGTAAATAAGTTTCTGATTTTTCCCACATTACCATCATTAAAATTATTTATTGATGTGTCTCCATCCAAAGCCGTCCATATCTTTCTATTGTTTGGGTCTGGCATCACTTTGTTTGCAGACCATACTTCTGTTAAGCCTGGGAGTGCAAATTTTTTAACAGTTCCAGTCCACTCCTTGTTTGTTCGGTTTGTAAAGTTAGATTGAAATAATTCACCGTCCCTTTTAAATTCACTGGCAATACTTGGTGCAGATAAAACTATATTTCTTGAAATGATAGCCTGCACAATATTATCAGTCACATTTTTTAAATCTGCTGGAGTTTCAGCAAAATATACCCCTTTAGTGGTTGCTGTTTCTGTTCCTCCATTAATTGCTATATCTGTAAAATCAGTTTTTGCCTGATTATCGTTAATGACATCTGATCCGTAACCAACTGCAAAAGTCAAAACTGGTGGGGTTTTTTGAGCTAAACCCTTAATGACATTTAAAGTGTCATCATTAATTCCCCATTTTGAGTCAGTGAATTGCCCATCACCAATTATTACAATTGCATTGATTTGACAATCGTCGAGACTTTGATACGCAGTCATTGGGTATGTAGAAACATTATAGTACCTGTGAATAATATTTCTAAAACCTTTACTGTTAGTATTATAAAGCAAGTGAACATCATCCCTTGCAAACAATTCTCGAATTTGCTGGGCCCCTTTCGGATTAATACCAATATTCATGCACGCATCTGGTTTACATATTTTTGGTTTATCATATCTAATATTTCCACCTACTGTCAAAAATCCGTCAAAATTTGCATTACCGCCGCTCCAAAAACCTAGACCAAAGTTTGCTTGTTGAAGAGTTGCCGAGTCATTTAATACATAACTAATTGCTTCTTTAACACCTTGAAACCTTGAAACACCTGGGTCACCAAAATGGTCTTTATAAGTTAGATCTGCAGGGTCTAACATTGTAATCTCTAGTCTTCCATAATTGGTAACGAATAATGTATCTGCGTCTGCTGCTCCTACTCCAAAGTCTATACCCATTGGATAATATAAATAAAGTTGGGAATTATTCGCCTTGTTTTCAGTAAATGCATTGCCAATACCAGCTTTTTTTTTAAAATCTGCCAGAGCTGCATTGCCTGTTAACTCATATTTACAAATGGAATGTGAAAAATATCCACTTGTGTAGATTTTTCTGTCTATAATTCCATCTTTAACTTTTACTTTTACAGCTATGCTGGCAGCTCCTCTACCCTCGCCACATTTATCTTCAGGATATATTGGAGTCAACGTCGAATTGTGTTTTAGACATCCTTTTTTATCAGGATCTGTTGTTCCATCATTGAGTACAGTTCTTCGAATTGCTGCTTCACCTGCTTTACCGGTCGTATCTTTGCTATACATTACTATGCTACCGTCCTCTGTAACAACGTCTATAGATTCATTAAAATACTTGTAGATCTCCAAATCGAACTCGCATGTTATTTTTCCTTTATTGAAACCGTTTCCACCTGCCACTATATCAAATATATACATCCCACCGAGTTTGTCTTCACCAGGTGTTTCGGAGGAAACAACGTATAGTTTGTTTTCGTGTATAGCCATAGCTGTATTGCCTGACATTGAAGCTGGTCGATTTCCCTGAGCATCCTTAGTAGTGGTACAATTACTTCTAAAACCACCTTTGTTTTCACTTGAAATAAGATTAGAGTGAAAAGATCTTACTGATCCTTGTTTATAATTGTTTTTAGTACCAGGAGATATTTTTGTCTCCATTTGATAAAGTATGAAGCCACCATTATAATTTTTTCCATTATGATTAACTCTACACATATTCCCATGGGACATGTCTCTTTGATCAGCTAAAATATAAAGTCGCCTTGTTCCTGCATGATGTTCAATTTGAACTGGACTACCTAGGTCTCTATTTTTATAACCATGAATTCTCGTGTTCTGACTCTTAAATACTTGGTTACTACTGGCCAATTTATTTTGATCAGCGTCCCAATAAGAAACACCACCTTCATCAACTGCACTTACAAAGTAATTTCCACCCCATCTGCCCGAAACATCTGTGGGTGGTCTCATTGCATTTGGAATATTTCCACTTGCAGAATTGTGCATACTTTGAGACTTATCAACAAGAAATAAAATATTTGCTGGAGTAGAATTACCTGTTCCAGGTGGCAAAGGTTTTGCAAAGCTCAAATTAAATGGAACTAAGAGCAACAGAAAAATGTAACTTAAAAATTTTATTTTCATAAAAAGTTATATTACAACAAATTGACTGTAGTTTAATTATTAATTAAATCCTAGACCCAAATTGGTAATTAATATTTAGTTTATGAAAATCTTATTGAGCTATAAGGCTGTAAATCAAGATTTGTAGGCTCATTAGCAATCATTTTGCTAACTATTTTTCCAGATATTGCACCTAAAGTCCAACCTAGATGATGGTGTCCAAAAGAATAAAATACATTTTTATAATTTTTGGAAGGTCCTAACACCGGTAAAAAATCTGGAAGCGATGGCCTAAATCCTAACCATTCATCTTTATGTTCAGGTAATCCATCAATCATATCCTTAGCATTTAAAATTAAATTTTTAATCCTTGATTTTGATAACGGGTTTTCTAATCCACCAAATTCAACAGTTCCAACAACTCTTAAACCTTGTTCCATAGGTGTCATACCAAAACCTCTATCAGCATAAACAATTGGTCTTGAAATTAAATGATCGCAACCTTTAAAATGCACATGATATCCACGTTCAGTATCAAGTGGAATATCTTCATGAAGTTTGTCTGTTAATTTTTTTGAAAAAGCTCCACACGCTATTACTAATTTATCAAATATAAATCTTTGTGCTTCACTCCTTAAAACTGGCTGTTCACCATCAAAATCAACATTTTGAATATTTAGTTTTAAAAATTTTCCACCCTTCTCTACAAAACTTTCAAATAATTTTACTAAAATTTTTCTAGGATTTCTTGCATGCCTTGCATAATCATAAAAAACTCCGCCATCATAAAATGGTTTTAGATTAGGTTCTAAATCATGAATTTCTTTTGGATTAACTAATTGTTGTTTTACTCCAAGTTCATCTCTAATTTGAATTTCAAGTTCTCTACTTTTTAAACTTTTATTTGTCCAAACATATAAAATCCCCTTGCTCTCAACTAGCCCTTCTAAATCAACGTCTTGAAATAATTCATCAAAGGCTGGTAATGATTGATCTAAAATTTGATGCATATATTTTGCTGTATGCATCATTTTTTCTTTTCTACAATTTACAATAAATTTGACAAACCAAGGAACCATTTTTGGTACATAATTCCATTTTAGAGCTAAAGGTCCCCTTGAGCTTACGAGCATTTGAGGAACATCTGCCAAAATATCAGTTCTATTTAATGATACAGATGCATAAGGTGAAAAATGACCAGCGTTGCCGTAAGAAGCTGCATTCCCAGGCTCGTCTCTATCAAATAATGTAACTTGAAATCCTTTTTTTTGAAGGAACAACGCATTACAAACTCCCTGTATTCCCGCTCCTATAATTCCAATTTTTACAGATTTTTCTGGCACAAGGAAAATATAAATCTACAAAATTTATAATGAAGAAGATATTTGACGCGGGTGATTAATGTAAACTAGTTTATAATTTTAAATAAAATTAAAGCCATCACTGAATAATCTAATACAGGTTTAATTTTATTAAAGTTCTGATTTTTCTTACTTAAAATATCATACCTTCTTCTAATAGTGTCGTATAGTAAATGCATTCCTACCATTACTAATGAAACTGACAATACAACAAATATAATATCGAATTTAAATAAACCCATCACAATTGTTCCAATAAAAGTAAGCAAGGAAATATTTGAAACAAAAATACTAAATAAAATGTTTTTACTAAACGAAAATATTTTTTTGATAACTACAAAAAAATATGACCAAATAAGTAACAGTTCAAAAATTATAATTTCAGACATTTATCTTAAATAATAAAGGTTTGCTTGATTTAAGTAATTTTTTTCACAATCAAATTCATCTAAAGTCGTAAAGAATATTTCATTGATTTCAGCTGAATGATTAACATTGCATTTTCTTAACTCTGCATTAAAGGCACTGTCTGCCACATGTTCTAGTGGTTGCTTGCCAGTTTTTTGTTTGACAAATAAACCAGAACCTGATGCTGCAACTGCTCTTGTTGTGCTACCTGATTGAGCGATGGTAATTCCTGTACTAACAATAGATGCTGTAGGTCCACAACCTTGTAAAAAAAGGATTAGAATAGAGTATTTAAAAAATTTTTTCACTAGAGGAAAGTACGAAATATTTTTAAAAAGTGTACCTAAATTAGTGTTCATATTGGGTTGATACAATCAGATAGAGTGCGTGAAATAATAATGAATCTGCCTGTGTCTATTTGCCAAGTCCTATTATTGTTAAATCATCCTCAAGAATATTCTCATCGTTATTTTGATCAAAATTCTGGCCTTTCGTACTTTTGCTCTCAACATCTTTTATAATTTTGGATAACTCTTTTTTTAAAGATGTATTTTGATAACTATTTATTAAATCTTTTACACCAGCGATTCCTATTTCCTCACCTTTATCGTTTCTGCATTCTGAAAATCCATCTGTAAAACAATATAATCTTCCATTATCTAATTTGAAACTTTCTAGTTTGTATTCATTACTATTATCTGCTTTTTTAATTCCTAATGGCAAAGAAGAGGATTCATACTCTTTAAACCCTTCACCATTTTTAAATAATGCAGGAAGATGTCCTGCATTTGAAAGTTCAACAATATCTGTTTGTGAGTTATAAGATCCAACTATACTTGTCACATATACCCCTTTTGGATTTGTTTGACGAAGATCATTATTCATTTCGTAGTGAATTTCGTTGGGTTTAAATTTGTTTTTAGAATATATTTTAAATAAAGTTATGGCTCTTGCCATTACCATGCCAGCGTTCACACCTTTTCCTGATACATCACATAAAGTAAAATAAATTTGATCGTTGTGAGTATAGAAATCATAGAAATCTCCTGATATTTCCCTTGCTGGAATATTTATCCCTTCAATTGGAAAATTATTAATAGTTCTTCTTGGCATTAGTCTTTTTTGAACATCGATTGCAAGTTTAATTTCTTTTGAAACTCTATTTTTCCATATGTTTTTTTGATGTTCTGATTGTTCGAGCTTATCCATTATATTGTTGTATTGACTTGCTATAACTCCTGCTTCAGTAAATGGATCTTGCGGCGCTCTTAGACTAAAATCTTCAGTTTCTTGTTGTTTGTTTAAAACTTTTAGCAAGTCATGAGTAGCGGTAGATGCGTTATGTTCAGAGATATTAAGTCCCATGTCTTCCTCAATTTTATTTACCCTTAATCTAAATAATAAATTGATCATAAAAAAAATTGTAAAAGCTGAGATGAAACAAAAAGCACCAACACTTACTATCCCAATAAGTTGAATATATAATTGATCAATCATTGATCTTTCTATTCCCATTGCCTCGAAATCTCCAAATATTGCAACAGCGATTGTTGCCCAAGTTCCTGCAAACAAATGAACTGGAACAGCGCTTACAACATCATCAACTTTTATTTTTTCTAATAACAAAATTCCAGATCCAGATACTAATCCGCCGATTGCTCCAATTATAATTGCCTCTGTTGGATCAACATAAGCACAAGATGCAGTGATTGAAACTAAACCAGCGATTGGCCCTGTAATCATGAACATCGGCTCAGGTTTTTTCATAACATATATACCCATGACACTAGATAAAATTAAACCTGCCGAAGCTGCTAGAAATGTATTAATTAATATAAGTGGAATTCTAAGGTCCATTGCACCATTGGCTCCCCCATTAAACCCAAACCAACCAAACCATAAAATTAAAGCACCAAGTGCAGCTAGAGGTGTGTTACTTCCTTGAAAAGTTCTTTTCCTTCCATCTTGAAATCTTCCAGTTCTATTCCCGATAATTAACAGCACCGCAAGTGCAACCCAACCACCAACAGAATGTACAACGCTTGATCCTGCAAAATCAATAAAACCCAGTTTTCCTAACCAACCTGTTTTTACATCTGGATTTGAAAAGTTTAATGACCAAACCCAGTGTCCAACAATTGGGTAAATAATTCCTGATGTAACAAATGTAATTATTACGTATGAAAAAAATTTTAATCTCTCAGCAACTGCACCAGAAACGATTGTTGCAGCTGTTGCAACAAACATTGCTTGGAATACAAAGAACGACTGATATCCTGCAACTTTTGTAGTAAAAAAGAAAAACTTTGAACCAAATAAACCAGATACACTAGTTCCATACATCAAAGCAAATCCAAATGCCCAAAAGGTTGCTACTGAAATTCCAAAGTCTGTAACATTTTTAAGCGCAACATTAATACTGCTTTTAGCTCTTGATAAACCTGACTCTAAACACATAAAGCCAGCTTGCATCAAAAAAACTAAAATAGCGCAAATGAGAAGCCAAAATGTATCTAGGTTTGCTTGAAGAACAGCTTCAAGTCTAAACTCTAGTGCTTTGTTCGCACCTTTGTTAGTTAACTCTAATTGATTTAATTGAGACTGTAACTTAAAGACCAGGGCCTGTAATTCAGCTACAGTCATAAAAATTTATTAGTCCAATATTTTAACAGCTTCACCTGCATCAGTAACTATTTTGTCAACACTAACAACTTTAATTACTTCAAACCCAGTTCCTGCGATAGCATCTTTGTATTGCTCATCAGATAAATTTGATTTGTCCTGAAAAGCAGACACAGCAACACCTTCGGGCCAAGATACTTTAATATCAGCATCAGGACTTGCTTTTTGTAAAGCTTCCGTAACCATTTTTTGACATTTAATACACATCATGCCATTTACTTGTGCAATTTGAGTTTGTGCTGCAAACAAATTTGTGCTCATCAATGTTAAAAATAGGCTTAAAATTATTTTTTTCATATTCTCCTTATTTTAAAACTGCTGAAATCTATATTTATTAAAATTTAAATCAAAATAAATTTATCTATTTTATTTAATTTTTAGTTTCCTAATCCTACTAAAGTTAAGTCATCACTAAGGTTTTTCTCCCCCGCGACTTTAACTACCTCCGATGTTACATCCTTGAGTTGTTTTTTTAAATCAGTATTAAAATTATTTTCTATAATCTTAATGGAGCCCTCGACGCCTATTTCATTCCCATTTTTGTCTAAACTTTCTGATAATCCATCTGTAAACACATAAAATCTTGAGGAACTTAATTTAGTTTTTTCTAATTTGTAAACACTTTTATCCTTGTGTTTAATAACACCTAAAGGTGTTGAGCTTGAAATATACTCAGAATATTTTCCATCATGTGTTCTTATTAACGCTGGCTGATGACCTGCATTAACCCATCTTATTTCTTCACTAACCAAATCATATTCACCTAAAATACATGTCACAAACATTCCAGCTGTTTTTGTTTGATACAAATCATTATTCATATGAAACATCATTTCATCTGGATCAACTTTATCCTTTGACATTATTTCAAATAATGTAGAAGCTTTTGCCATTACCATGCCTGCATGAATTCCTTTTCCAGCAACGTCTGCAATAATAAAATAAATACTTTCGTTATGAGGGTAAAAACTATAAAAATCTCCTGAGACTTCTCTTGCAGGAATGTTAATACCACTTACAGGAAAATTATTTAAATTTCTTTTTGGTAAAAAGTTTTCTTGAACCTTGACTGCTAGATTTACTTCTTTAGATATTCGATCTCGCCATTTATTTTTTTCGGTCTCGCTAGACTCTAACTTGCTCATAAGTTTATTATAATATAATCCAATTACACCTCCTGCTGTGAATGGATCTTGAGGGCCTCTTATTTTTAGATCACCTGATTTTGATTGTTTATCTAAAATTGCAATTAAATCATGTTCAACAGATACAGCGCCGTGTTCTGCAATATTTAATCCTAACTCTTCATGTATTGGGCTTACTCTCAAAGGATAAAAATAATTTACAACTTTAAAAAATATAAATGATGAAACAAACGAAAAGAAACCTATTGCACCTATTCCAATTAGTTGAGCTTTGATCTGTTCCATTCTTGTTAAACCTGTACCTAAAATTTCTAAATTAGAAAAAATTCCAACAGCAAGTGTTCCCCAAACTCCAGCAGCTAAATGCACTGGTACTGCTCCAACAACATCATCTATTTCTTTTTTATTTAATAACTCATGAACAATAATTGCAATAATCGTTCCAATAATTCCGATTAAAATCGCTAAAAGAGAATTTACAGAGTTGCATGCTGCAGTTATAGATACCAATCCCGCTAAAGGTCCAAGGACTACATAAAAAGGATCTGGTTTTTTAAATAGTACAAAAGATATCAATAAACTCGTTAACAATCCAAAAGCAGCAGCAAGAAATGTGTTAATCAATATCAATGGAACAGCCTCATCCATTGCACCATTGCTTCCTCCATTAAATCCAAACCATCCAAACCAAAGAATTAAAGTTCCAAGAACAGCAAGTGGAAAGCTTGAACCTGTAAATTTACCTTTATTTGCCTCTGAATATTTCCCAATTCTAGGTCCTAAAATTAAAACACCTGATAATGCTATCCAGCCTCCAACTGAGTGAACAATTGTGCTTCCGGCAAAATCTACAAAACCTAAGGCTGCAAGCCATCCTTTATTCATAGCCTCCCCTAAATAACTTGAGGACCATGCCCAATGACCTACAATTGGATAAATTATTCCAGTAGCAAATATGGTCATTATTAAATAACCAACAAATTTTAGTCGTTCAGCAACAGCACCAGATATGATAGTTGCTGCAGTTGCAACGAACATTGCTTGGAATACAAAATAAGTTTGGAATTCTGGAATATCAGTTGCAAAAAAGAATAAATCTGTTCCAAATAAACCGTTGAAGCTTTTACCAAACATCAAGCCAAAGCCAAAAAGCCAAAAGACTACAACAGATACACCGAAATCAGCTGCATTTTTTAATGCAACATTAATACTGTTTTTGTGTCTTGATAAACCACTCTCAACACACATAAAACCAGCTTGCATGATAAATACAAGAATTGCACAATCAATTACCCAAAGGGTATCTATAAATGATTTTACATCACCCACATTTATTTCCATTAATGTAGTTTAATCTCTTTTTTTCCAAATATAGAAAAAAAAATAAGGTGCTATGGCAGGCACGATACCAAACCAAAACCACTCATCCCAACGAAAGCTTTTATCAACAGCAAAGCTTTTTAGTCCATTCCACCAAGTTAAATAGCCAATTAAAATTATCCAAGCTAAACTTATGGTTGTAAAAATTTTTTGGTTTTGGGTAAGATCTCCACTAAAAATTTTAATAATAAAATTTTTAATATCTTGGTACATTTAAGATATTTTTAACAATTAGTTCTAGTTATTGACTGTGTATTACCGGTCAACTTAATTTCACAAGTACCGCCTGTTTCTTTAGCAATTAGAAAATAAAGTGCTGCACTATTTTGTACAGCACAAACGTTAAATCCAACTTCTGTTGGGAATAATTCAGCCTTATCCACCAATGCATCCTCGACAGCATCTGAAGTAGAAGCGCTTGGTGTACAAGTTGATCCTGATGTACCGTAATAAGTAGAGTTGTCTGAATAATATTCTGTTTGCCCCAATGATAATTGCATTAATGCATTCTCTACTGATTTTTGCTTTGTAGAGGATACATAGCCGTTGTAAGCAACAATACCAACTGCTGCCAAAATTCCTATTATGGCAACCACAACTAGGAGTTCGATTAATGTAAATCCCGAACTCCTAGATGTTGATTTTTTTTTTTTATTCAATGTTAATGACGTTAGTAACTAAGTCAGCGGTTGCGTTACTGCCACAAGTAGTAATTGTTACTTTATTACTACCTGCTGTAGTACCTTTCGTGTGGTCGACTACAGTATCACCCTGAGTGGCATCAGTACATGCAGTCATAGCAGTTCCGTCGATAAGAGCCTCTGTCTTATCATATGGATTTTTAAATTCTCCCGCCATCATGTTTACTACAGCTTCATCAACTTTACCAGCGGTATATCTGTCTGTACAAGTTAACTGTTCACCAAATGCTTTCAGATCACCTAAATCACATTTCTTTAGTTCGCCAGCTACAAGCTTAACAATTTGAGCTTGGTGAGATTTTGCAGCTGATTTTTTTGCTCCTCCAACATAACCAGAATATGCAACAACACCAACAGCAGCTAGGATACCTATAATCGCTACTACAACTAATAGCTCAATAAGCGTAAATCCTTTTTGTTTTTTCTTCATTATAATGTTCCTTTTTATTTATTAATAAACTTTAGAATGAATACATATTTTTAGATTATGCTCAAATATGCAAGTGTTAAAAATGGGTCATTTATGCGATGAATTGCTTGATTTTAATTAAAATTTAATAAATATTCATGATATAACCATCCAATGTCTTACAAAATATCAGAAGAGGGAAATGTAGCTACTGTTCATCTTGACGGTGAAATAGATATGGATGTGACTGAAAAAGCAAAAGAAGTAATTATGCCTCTTATTGAGGCTGGTAAAGAGGTTCATCTAAATCTTAAAGAAGTACAATACATGGATTCTTCTGGGATATCTGTTCTAATCGAAAGTCATCAAAAGGCAGCTGAACTTGGAACCAAAGTAATTTTAAAAGAAATAAGTAAATCAGTTCTTAAGGTAATTATGATGGCTAAATTAGAACAAATATTAATTATTGAGTGATGACATTCGAAGAGCATAAAGAATTTCCTGTAGACTCTTCAAGTTTAAAAGATGTTAGAAGCTTTGCACGTGAAGTTTTAGCAAAAGATCCATTATTTAAAAATACTAGTGACGATGTAGTATTAGCTTTAGCTGAAGCTGCGCAAAATATTGTAAAACATGCATACAATGGTCAACCGACAGGTGATACAATGAGAGTTGAATTAAGTTTTAAAGATAATCAGCTAGTTATTGATTTATACGACAAAGGTAAACCAGCAATTCCTCAGAATATAAAACCACGAGCAGTCGATGATATTAAGCCTGGAGGACTAGGAACATTTTTTATTGGTCAAATTATGGATGAGGTAACTTTTAAAACGTCCGCATCGGATTGGGTTAATCATCTAATTATGACAAAAAATTATTAATTTATTGACCCATTAATGCACCAACGTTAAAGATTGGTGAGTACATGGCGATCATTAGTCCACCAATCATTGTTCCCATAAAAACAATCATAATTGGTTCTATTAAACTAGACATGTTATCTACAGCTGTATCAAATTCTTCCTCATAATACATTGAAACAGAAGTAAACATTTCATCAAGATTACCAGTTTGTTCTCCAACTGAAACTAATTGACTAAATGTTGGAGGAAAAGTTGGTTCTTTCAAAAATAATTTTGTAAGCGTATCCCCAGAGAAAACTCCTTTTTTTACATTTTCAAGTGCTTGTGTGACCACATCATTATTGCTTACTTGTTTTGCTATCTCAATACTTTCTAATAAATTTACTCCAGCTGCACTAAGGTTACCCATAATTAAAGAAACTCTTGCAATTAGAGATTTTAAAATCATATCACCAAAGACAGGCATTTTTAACATTCTCCCATGCCATTTATATCTTATTGCTGGAACTTTTGTTGTAAGATATCTAAAAACTATAAATCCAATTACAGTTGTTAAAAGTAAAACCATTCCCCCCGTTCCACGCATAAAATTACTTGCATTCATTATTACTTGTGTAGGAGTAGGCAATCCAACACCCATGCCTTCATACATTTCAGCAAATATAGGTACAACTTTTACTAACATGAAAACCATGACTGTAATTGCTACTGTAAACATTACAGCGGGATACATCAAAGCACCTTTAATTTTCTTTTTTACTTTTTCTCTCTTCTCTAAAGAGTCTACAAGTTTGAGCAAAAAAACATCTAACTTACCACTAGCTTCACCAGCTTTGATTAAGTTAATATATACATTATCAAATACTTTTGGGTATTTTTCAAAACACTTAGATAAAGTTAATCCTCCTTCAAGATTTTTTCTAACATCTTCAACTATTATTTTAACCTCTGGATGTTCTAATTGATCTCTCAACATCGAGAGAGTTTGAAGAATTGGAAGTCCTGCTTTTACCATTGTTGCAAATTGCTTTGAAAATATAACTATATCTTCTGGTTTTATTTTCTTTTTAAATAGGCTAAAGCTACTCCCGCCACTTTTCTTTTTCTCTGCTGCTTTTTTCTTAGTTCTGATGAGTTTTGTTATGATAATTTTTTGATCTTTTAATTTAAACGATGCTTCCTCTTGACTTAGGGCATCAATAGTACCTTCAACATATTTTCCTGCTGAAATACCTTTATAACTGTAAGTTTCTGATGACATTTAAATTAATCCATGCTGAGAACTCGATCAAATTCTCTGAAATTCAAGTCCCCACTTATAATCATTTCTCTACCCATATCTGACATTGTTCTAAATCCTTCATTTTTTGCAATTTCTTTCAATTCTGGAGTAGTTGCTTTTCTTAAGATAGCTTCTTTTACAGGTTTTGTAACATTTAATACTTCATAAATTCCCATACGACCTTTGTAACCACTGTCTTTACACTTTGGACATCCTTTGCCTCTAAATGCTTTTGCTCTCGAGGCTTGCTCTGCACTAAATCCAATTTCTTCTAAAACTTTAGGATTAACATCGGGATCTGGTTCTCTACATTCTGTACAATTTTTTCTCGCTAGTCTCTGTGCAAGAACAAGTGTACATGCAGCTGAAATTAAATAATCTGGAGTGCCCATATTTTGTAATCTAGTAATTGAACTTGGTGCATCATTTGTGTGAAGTGTACTAAATACTAAGTGACCTGTTAATGCAGCTTTCAAACCAATATCAACAGTTTCTTTATCCCTCATCTCTCCAACTAGAATTATTTCTGGGTCTTGTCTTAAAAAAGATCTTAAAGCCCTATTAAAGTCATAACCTATATCATCTTTTATTTGAACTTGTCCTACTCCATCTAATTCATATTCAACAGGATCCTCTGCTGTTAAAATATTTAAGTGAGGTTTAGATACCTCTTTTAAAATACTGTATAAAGTTGTAGTTTTTCCTGAACCAGTTGGGCCTGTAACTAGTATTAATCCCTGAGTTCCATGAATAGCTTTTCTTAAATTTTTTAAATCAGTTTCCTCAAAGTTTAGTTGCTCTAAACTTATGTCACCAGCGTCTTTGTTAAGAATCCTCATAACAATTCTTTCATTAGTAGCTGTTGGTAATATTGAAAGTCGAAGGTCCACAACTTTTCCATCAATTTTAAATGGGATAGCACCGTCTTGTGGCAATCTTCTTTCTGCAATATCAAGTTTGCCCATAATTTTAAATCTTGTAACAACTGCTCCATAGTTTGAATGAAGAAATTTTGCAAAATGTTCTTGTTCCTGTAACATTCCATCTAATCTGTATCTTACTCTTGCACTAAATCTATAAGGTTCTATATGGATATCAGATACTCCTGCTTTAATTGCCTCTGCAACAACTGCTGTAGAAAATTTAATTACCTCAGACTCGTTTTCTAATGCTTCAATATCTTCTTCTGGTTTCTCATCCAAAACCTCTGCGTTCTCATCAACCTCATAATCAAAGGTTTGTATTTTTTCTTTATTTGCTTTTTGGATAGCTTCAATAGTTGTTTCACCTTCTTTAAGAAGTTTTTGAATGTAATCAGAAATTTGAGTTACTTTTGCAGCGTGTAACTCTATATCTTTTTTAGTAATAGTTTTTAAGTTTCTCATTAAACTTAATTTTGAACTATCAGAAATTGCTATATGAAGAGTTTTTCCTTCAATTTTAAATGGAGCGATAAAATTCATTCTTATGTAATTTGATGGTAGAACAGACCTAACATCATCTGGTATTTGCATATTGCTAAGATCGACAACCTGAAGAG
>CACMJW010000008.1 GCA_902614125.1 uncultured Pelagibacteraceae bacterium
AAATCTTCATCATTATAAATTATGTTTAATTTATATTTGAATGGTTTTAGAGACGCCTTTTTAGGAAGTGGAATTGTTAAAAAAACCTTATCATCTTTAAAAATTTTTTTTGAGGGGTCATTTACAATTTTATTATTAATACTAAGATTTCCATTTATTATAAGGTTTTTGACCCTGGTTCTGCTAAGAGAATCATTTTTTTTAGCTATTACTAAATCAATTCTTTGTCCGTGTAATTCTTCCTCCACAACTAAATTAATGATATTTTTCATTTATTGATATAATAGTACATAATGCGCTCGTAGCTCAACTGGATAGAGCGCCAGATTTCGGCTCTGGAGGTTCAGGGTTCGACTCCTTGCGGGCGCGCCATTATTCACCAATATTTATTAGTGTGCCTTTCTCTCGTGCTTTATTAAATGAGTAAAAAAATAAAGTAATTGAAATAATGATATAAACCATATTTAACAAATAAGCCTCTATTAAATTTGATATATCAACTGTATTATTTATTAATATGTTTCTTGCCTCTTCAAAAATATAAACAAGTGGTAACATATAAGCTATTTTTTGAAAAATCTCTGGAAGAATCTCAATTGGGTAATATATACAACCAAATGGAGCTAATAAAAACATAGTTGACCAAGCAATATTTTCAAACGAAGGTCCAAATCTTAGAAGCCCTGCTGATACTAAAATTCCCAATGTAATCCCAAATATATAAAGACTTAAAAAAAGAAAAAATAGATAAATTCCAAGTTCTAAGATTGAAATTCCAAATAGTGGAGAAGTTAATAATACAGCAGGTATTAAACCAATTAATGCTCGCACCAAAGCAGTGAAAATTAGTGAGGTTAGAATTTCACTAATTTTCATTGGAGCTATAAAGAGATTTGTAAAGTTTCTGCTCCAAATTTCTTCAAGGAATAACATGTTAAAACCAATACTTGTTCTAAATAAAAAATCATAAAGTATTGCACATGTTAATATAACACCAACTGCATTGTTGTAATAAGTAGTATGAGATGCAAAAAAATTTGAAATAAAACCCCACAATGTAATTTGAATTGATGGCCAGTAGATTAAATCCAGTATTCTTGGAAATGATCTAGTGATTAAATAAAAATGCCTTAAAAATAACCCATACATTTTAATTATGCTCATTAGGTTTCCTTGAAAGTTTTAAAAATACTTCCTCTAAATTTTTTCTACCATGTTTCTCTATAAGGTCAGCAGGACTCCCACTGTCAACAATTATCCCATCTTTCATCATCAAAATTGATTTGCATAATCTAGTGACTTCATTCATGTTATGTGAAGCAAGCAAAATAGATATTTTTTTTTCTTTCTTATAATCTTCTAAAAAAGATCTTATAAAATCACCAATTTCTGGATCTAGAGATGCTGTAGGCTCATCTAATAATAGCACCTTAGGATCATTTATTAATGATTTTGCTAAACTCGCTCTATTCTTTTGTCCAGATGAAAGTTCACCAGTTATTCGGTTTAGTATATCACTTAAACGAAGTTTTGATGTCAGGTAGTCAATTCTATTATTTAAATTTTTAATTTTATAAAGTTTTCCAAAGACAATTAAATTTTGTTTCACAGTTAATTTTTTTGGAAGTTCAATATAGGGGGATATGAAATTAATTTTTTGAAGTATTTTAATTCTATCTTCCTCTATTTTATCGCCCTCAATTAAAATTTCTCCACTTGTTGGTTTTAGTAAACCTAACATCATACCAATAGTAGTTGTTTTTCCAGAACCATTTGGGCCTAAAAGGCCTAAAATTTCATTCTCATTTATTTTAAATGATATTGATTTTACAGCTTGCTTATCACCATAGTTTTTTTTTAGATTTTGTACTTCAACTAAAGTTTTCATTTTTTTACAGCTGCACGTAACAATCTATCATTAATTGCCTCACCGATACCTCGATTAGGAATTCTCTCGATAGAGATTTGTTTAAAACCTTTTTTTTTAACTTTTCTTAATGTTTTATATAAATTTCTCGCTACTTCCTTTAAATTTTTATTTTTACTTAGGTAAAAAAAATTTTTATTTGATTTAATTCTTTTTGAAATTAATAAGAAAGCTTCAAATTTTTTTGGTCTTTTAATGTTTAGTCTTATAGGCAAACCCGGTGAGTAGTGAATTCTTCCCTGCCCGGGCATTACTATATCTTTTTTTTTGTTAGTTCTTTTTTTAATTAAATATTTTTCTATTTTACTTCTTTCTAGACTGCCTAATCTCAATATTTTTTGATTACCTACTAAATTAACTATTGTAGATTCTAGGCCCTCTTTTGACTTCCCACCATCTAAGACAAATTTGATTTTTTTCCCAAACTCTTCAATCACATCGGTTTTACATACAGCACTAATACTCTTAGAAATATTAGCACTAGGTGCAGCTAAAGGAAAATTTAAATTTTTTAATAGTTTTCTAGCGATTTTGTGTTTTGGGAAGCGAACTGCAATAGTATTTTTATTATTAGTAACATTATTTGAAATTTTACTTTTTTCTTTTAACTCCAAGACAAAGGTTATGGGTCCAGGACAAAACTTTGAATATAGACTCAAAAATTGATTGTCAATTTTACAATCATTTTTTAGATCTTTTAAATTATAATAATGAACAATAAGAGGATTTTTTCTTGGTCTTTTTTTTAATTTAAAAATCTTATCTGTTGCTTTATCTGAGTAAGCATTCGCCGCTAAACCATAAACTGTCTCTGTAGGAATTCCAATACACTCATTTTTATTGAGATATTTTACTGCTTTTTTAATATTTGAAAGATTGATATTCATATAATATTACCAACTATTATATGAATGAAAAAAATTTGCCAGATGATATTAATTCAAAAACTTTGAATGAGTTAACAGAAATTGCTAATAAAATTATTCAAAATTTAGAAAATCAAAAAAATTTAGAAGAGTCACTAGATGAATATCAAAAACTTATTAGATTAAATAATTTAATTGAAAAAAAATTCCAAAAATCCTCTAAAGAAATTTCAGAGTCAGCAAAATTTAAAATCAACGAAATATCGATTAAAAATGCAAAAAAGATTAAATAAAATTGTAATAGATACGAATAATTTTCTTAAAAAATATTTAAAAAAACAAAATAAAACTGATTTAATTAAACCAATGTCTTATGGCCTATTTTCAGGCGGTAAGAAGATAAGATCAAAAATAATTTATGATATTGGAAGTATATTTAAAATAAATTATAGATCTGTAATCCATATTGGAGCTGCGGTTGAGTGCATACACGCTTATTCACTTATTCATGATGATTTGCCTTGCATGGATGATGATGATTTTAGAAGGGGAAAATTAAGTACACATAAAAAATTTGGTGAATCTACAGCGGTTTTAGCAGGGAATTCCCTTCTAACCTTAGCCTTTGAAATTTTGTCAGATAAAATTTTAAATATTAATGATAAAAAAAAAAATTTATTAATTAATTCAATATCAAAATGTTCTGGTCATGAAGGCGTGGCTGGAGGACAGTTTTCAGATTTAAATTTTGAAAAAAAAAAAATACCATTAAATAAAATTATAGATATGCAAATTAAAAAAACTGGTAAATTATTTTCTTTTTGTTGTTTGGCACCAGTTATTGTTTCTGGAAAATTTAAAGAAATAAAAAAATTTGAAAAAATAGGAGAAAAAATTGGACTTTTATTTCAAATTGCTGATGATTTAATTGATTATAATGGAAATATGCAAATTGCTGGTAAAAAAACTCAAAAAGATTTAGCGAGGGGTAAGGCAACTATTATTCGCGTTTTAGGACAACAAAATTCAATAAAGTATGCCAATATTCTTAAAGAAGAAATTTTTGCCACATTAAAAAAATATGGTAAAAATTCTAATAATTTAAAGGCATCTGTTAAATATATTTTAAATAGAAATAAGTAAATGAGCAAAACAAAATTCTTAAATAAAATTAATTTTCCAACAGATTTGAAACAGTTGAATCATTCTGAACTTAAAATACTTAAGGATGAGTTAAGAGAGGAAATGATAAATGCGGTATCAGAAACTGGTGGTCATTTAGGTGCGGGTCTTGGAGTTGTAGAGTTAACAGTAGCTTTACATTATATTTTTGATACACCAAAAGATAAAATTATTTGGGATGTTGGACATCAATCTTATCCTCACAAAATATTAACTGGAAGAAAAGATAAGATTAAAACTCTTAGACAAGGCAATGGCTTATCAGGTTTTACAAAAAGATTAGAAAGTGAGTTTGATCCATTTGGTGCAGCACACAGCTCGACTTCAATATCTGCTGGATTAGGAATAGCAACTGCAAATAAACTTTCAAATAAATCAGAAGAGGTAGTTGCTGTAATAGGAGATGGAGCAATGAGTGCTGGAATGGCATATGAGGCTATGAATAATGCCGGTGCATCAAAAACAAAAATGATAGTTATTTTAAATGATAATGATATGTCGATTGCAAAACCCGTTGGTGCAATGAAGTCTTATCTAGCAAAAATTTTTTCAGGAAAAATTTATTTTAACTTTAGAGAAACATTAAAATTAATTTTTTCATCATTTTCAAAAAGATTTAGTAAAAAAGCTGGCGAAGCAGAGGATTTTCTTAGATCAGTTGTTACTGGTGGAACTTTGTTTAATTCATTAGGTTTTTATTACATTGGACCAATAGATGGACACGATTTGGATGTTTTGCTACCTGTATTAAAAAATGCAAAAGAGTCAAAACATAAAGGACCAATATTAATTCACATTAAAACACAAAAAGGGAAAGGTTACAGTTTCGCAGAAAAGTCAGAGGATAAATATCATGGGGTATCTAAGTTTAATATAAAAACAGGCATACAGCAAAAAAGTGTTTCAAAAGCGCCATCTTATACAAAAGTATATGCAAATACTCTTGTTAAGCATGCTGAAAATGACAGCAAAATAATTGGTATAACTGCCGCGATGCCTTCAGGTACAGGAATGGATATTTTTGGAAATAAATTTCCTAATAGAATGTTTGATGTGGGAATAGCAGAACAACATGCGGTAACTTTTGCTGCCGGTCTAGCAACAGAAGGTTATAAGCCTTATGCATCAATATATTCTACTTTTTTACAGAGGGCTTATGACCAAGTGGTACATGATGTTGCAATTCAAAGTTTACCAGTAAGATTTGCAATAGATAGAGCAGGTCTCGTGGGAGCAGATGGCCCAACACATGCTGGATCTTTTGATATAACATATTTGGCTACTCTACCAAATTTTATTGTTATGGCAGCTAGCGATGAGGCAGAATTGGTAAAAATGATAAACACGTCAGTAGAAATTAATGATAAACCATGTGCATTTAGATATCCCAGAGGAAATGGCACTGGAGTTCAGTTACCTGATATAAGTGAGAAAATCCAAATAGGAAAAGCAAAAGTTGTTAGAGAAGGAAAGAAAATTGCTATTTTGAATTTTGGAGCAAGATTAAATGAATGTTTAATTGCTGAAGAAAATTTGAGAAAAAAAGGAGTTAATGCAAGTATCGTAGATGCACGTTTTGCCAAACCTCTTGATGAAAACTTAGTTTGGCAATTAGCAACAAATCATGAGGTGATAATTACAATTGAAGAAGGATCTATAGGTGGTTTTGGGGCACACGTAAGTAATTTTTTAAATGATAAAAATCTTTTAGATTCAAATCTTAAATTTAGATCAATGATACTCCCAGACAAGTTTATAGATCAAGATAAGCCTGAAAATATGTATAAATCTGCTGGACTGGATGCTTTATCTATTGAAAATAAAGTACTAGAAGTTTTAAATTCAAAAGTAATAGTAAAAAAGATTAATTAGTTTCCACATTGAGCTTTATTTAGCAAGTAGTGATCAAGTATTACACAATGCATCATAGCCTCTCCTATAGGAACGGCTCTTATCCCTACGCAAGGATCATGTCGGCCTTTAACAGATATAGTTGTATTTTTCCCAAACTTATCAATTGTTTTTCTAGTAGATAATATCGATGAAGTCGGTTTGACAGCAAATGATACAATTATATCTTGACCACTTGATATACCGCCCAAAATACCGCCAGCATTGTTCGAATTGAATTTTGTAGATTTCCCTCTTTGATTAATTTCATCTGAATTTTCTTCACCTGTCAATTGAGCAGAATTCATTCCAGATCCTATGTTTACTCCCTTTACAGCATTGATGCTCATCATAGCTGATGCAAGGTCCATATCTAATTTTGAATAAATTGGCGCCCCTAATCCTACAGGTACTCCCTTAGCTCTGATTTCAATAATTGCTCCACAAGATGATCCTGCTTTTCTTATACCAAGTAAATATTTTTCCCAAAGCTTTAGCACAGATTTATCTGGACAAAATAATTGATTTTTTTTGATAAATTTTTCGTTCCAATTTTCTGGATTAGATCCTAAGATTCCTAATTGAGTTACTCCTCCAACAACATCATATTTTTTTCCTAGAATAAATTTTAATATTTGTTTTGCTATACCTCCTGCTGCAACCCTAGAGGCTGTCTCTCTTGCAGATTGTCTTCCTCCTCCTCTATAATCTCTAATTCCATATTTTTTAAAATAGGTAAAATCTGCATGTCCTGGCCTAAATTTATTTTTAATATTTCCATAGTCTTTAGATCTCATATCTTTATTATAAATTATCATTGAAATCGGAGTTCCAGTTGTTTTGCCTTCAAAAATACCAGATAAAATTTCAACTCTATCATCTTCTTTTCTTTGAGTTGTAAATTTTGATTGACCAGGTTTTCTTTTATTTAAATCTTTCTGAATTTCGTCAATATTTATTTTGATATTAGGTGGGCAACCATCGACTACACATCCAATTGCTGGTCCATGAGACTCTCCCCAAGTCGTGAATCTAAATATTTTCCCAAAGGTATTAAATGACATATATTTATTATATAAGTTATTTTGTTAAAATTATGAACGAAAAAAACTCTTTTGGTCTAGATATATGTTTTGGTGAAAAAAATAATCCATTTGAATTATTTAAGGAATGGTTTGATGAAGCAAAAAAAACAGAGTTAAATGACCCAAATGCAGTTGCACTAGGCACATCAGATGACCGTGGATACACTTCGGTCAGAATGGTTTTATTAAAAGATTTTAATGAGACAGGGTTTGTTTTTTATACAAATTTTAACAGTGCTAAAGGATTAGCTATTAAAAAAAATCCAAATATATCAATGTGTTTTCATTGGAAAAGTTTACTTAGGCAAATAAGGATCGAAGGTGCAGCTGAACAAGTTTCTGATACTGAGGCAGACGAATATTATTCCTCTAGAAAATATGAAAGCAGAATTGGTGCTTGGGCATCAAATCAAAGCTCAGAAATTTCAAATCGAAAAGAGCTTACAGAGTCGATTAGAAACTTTAAATCCAAATATCCTGAACAAAATAATGTCCCAAGACCAAAACATTGGTCAGGATGGCGGTTAAAGCCGAGGTCAATAGAATTCTGGCTAGATGGTGAATTTAGAATACATGAGAGACTGAAATATATTAAAGAAAAAAAGGATTGGAAAAAAATTTTATTATCTCCTTAAAAATTTCTTTCTAAACTAAATGATGTCAAATTTTTAAGAATATTTTTATCTTGGTTCTCCTCGAAGATTGACAATGAGTTAGATGCTAAGTTTATAAAATATTCAGCTTTTTTATAGCACTCATTTATAATTTTATATTTTTTTATTTTCTCAAGAGTATTTTTGAATTCATTTTCATCTCTATTTTGTTTTTCAAATAAATTTTTCAAATATTTTTTTTCTTCACTTGAACACCTTTGATATAACAATATTATTGGTAAAGTAATTTTTCCCTCATAAAAATCATTACCTATTTTTTTTCCAAATAATTTAAGTTCTGAATTATAATCTAAAGCATCGTCTGCTATTTGAAATGTAAGACCTAAATTTTTTCCATAAAACTCTAAAGCTTCTTTGTATTTATTATCTCTATTCGCCAATATTGCCCCAACTTTAGTAGATGCTGAAAAAAGTGCTGCAGTTTTCAAAGAAATAATTTTTAGGTATGTTTCTTCGAGCATATCTATCTCTCCGTGATGCTGAAGTTGTAACACTTCTCCTTGTGCAATTTCTGAAGAAGTAGAAGAAAGTAGTTTTAAAATTTCTAGGCTTCCATCTTCTACCATCATTTCGAAACATCTGCTAAGCAGATAATCTCCAACTAAAATAGAGGATTTGTTTCCCCAGACAGTATTGAGTGTTTCTTTGTTTCTTCTAACAAGCGCGTTATCAATAACATCATCATGCATCAAAGTTGCAGCGTGAATTAATTCTACACATGCTGCAAGGTTTATATCTCTGCCACCTTTTGAGTATCCACAAAGTTTTGAACTAGATAAAGTTAAAAGGGCTCTTAATTTCTTTCCACCTGTATCCAAATGATAGTCCGTCATATTTTGAATTAAATCAACTTTACTTGTTAATTTTGATGATATTTTTTCATTGACCAATATAAGTTTATCCTCGACAGACTTAAGTAAGTCCGAATATGAGTTGTTAATTGTCTTTTTTAATTGAACTACAGATCCCATAGATCGAAAATATTACATTAAGTTTATTATAATACTTATCAATTGACGCACCTATTTCTTCAACTATAAGTATGCTTTATTAATATCGAAATTTTTAATAAGCATATTTATGTTTTCCTTTTTCAAAAAAAAAAAAATTGTAAGCCATATCAGGCTATCCGGTGTTATTGGAAATGTTGGAAAATTTAAACAGGGGATTGATTATTCTAGCCAAGAGGAAATTATAAAAAAAGCTTTTTCATTGAAAAAAGCCCAAGCAGTCGCAATAACAATTAATTCTCCAGGCGGGTCACCAGTACAGTCACACTTAATTTATAAATTAATTAGAAATCAGGCAGACAAATATAAAAAAAAAGTGATTGTATTTGCAGAGGATGTTGCGGCTTCTGGCGGCTACTTAATTGCTTGTTCTGGAGATGAAATATATGCTAATCCTAGTTCAATAATTGGTTCTATTGGAGTTATTTATTCTTCATTTGGATTTAAAGATCTTATTCAAAAAATTGGTGTTCAAAGAAGAGTTTATACAGCTGGAAAAAATAAAAGCACACTCGATCCATTCCTCGATGAAAAAGAAGAAGATATAAAAAGGTTAAAGAATATACAATTAGAACTTCATCAAGAATTTATTGATGTAGTTGAGGAAAGTAGAAAGACAAAGTTGAAAAAAGATATTGGGGTTGAATTATTTTCAGGAGAATTTTGGTCAGGAAAAAAATCTAAGGATCTTGGTTTAATTGACGGTTTGGGTAATTCCGAACAAATTCTAAGAGAAAAATTTGGTGAAAACGTTGAAGTGAAAATTTTTGAGAAAAGTAAAGGATGGCTTGCAAAAAAATTATCTTCTTCAGAAAATCAAGCAGATAAAATTTTGAACTTGATCGAAGAAAGATCTATTTGGCAAAAATATGGTTTCTAAAAGACCTAAATTGAAAAAAGAAAAAATTTTATCATTTCAAGATACAATATTTAGCTTACAAAAATTTTGGGCAAAACAGGGATGTATTATTTTACAACCCTATGATGTTGAGGTTGGAGCTGGAACATTTCATCCAGCAACAACGTTGAGATCTTTAGGAAAGAAGCCATGGAAAACAGCGTATGTTCAACCATCTAGAAGACCTACAGATGGAAGATATGGAGAAAATCCAAATAGACTCCAACACTATTATCAATTTCAAGTATTAATAAAACCTTCTCCAAAAAATATAAAAAAACTTTATCTTAATAGCATTGCATCAATTGGAATAAAACACGAAGAGCATGATATAAGATTTGTAGAGGACGACTGGGAAAGCCCTACTTTAGGAGCAGCTGGGCTTGGATGGGAAGTCTGGTGTGATGGAATGGAAGTAACACAGTTTACTTACTTTCAACAAATGGCAGGAGTTGAATGTGATCCTATTTCTGTTGAAATTACTTATGGATTAGAAAGATTATGCATGTTTATACAAAACAAAAAAAATGTTTTTGAACTTGATTGGAATAATGATGGAATTTTTTATAAAGATGTCTTCCACCAAGCTGAAAAGGAATTTTCAGCATACAATTTTGAATACGCAAATACTGAAAAACTTTTTAAAATGTTTGATATGTTAGAAAGTGAGGCAAGATCAATGATTGAAAATAAAATTTCTCTCCCTGCTTATGATCAATGTTTAAAATCGAGTCATGTGTTTAATATATTAGATTCCAGAGGCGTTATAAGTGTTGCGCAACGAGCAGAATATATCTCAAGAATTCGAGATTTAACCAAAGAGATTGGAAAAATTTGGATAGAAAGTCAGAGTTAAAGTGTCTGAATTATTTATTGAACTATTTAGCGAAGAAGTTCCAGCAAAGTTACAAATCAAAGCAAGAGAACAATTAAAAGAAATTCTTTCAAATTTTTTTGAACAACATAGTGTAAAATATAAAGGTGAAATTAGAATTTTTTCAACACCAAACAGGATTGCTATTAATGCTAAAGGCCTTCCAAAAGAAGTTTTATTCAAATCTAAAGAGGTAAAAGGTCCAAGTATAAATGCACCAGATAAAGCATTAGACGGCTTTTTAAATTCTAATCAAATAAATAAAAATAAGATATATAAAAAAAAAACTGAAAAGGGAGAATTTTATTTTTATAAGAAGCCACAAAAGAAGATAAGTCTTTATAACATGTTGAGAGAAAATCTTCCTCACATTCTGTTTAAAATTACATGGGAAAAATCAATGAAATGGGGGGAACATACCCTGCTTTGGGGTAGGCCATTGAAATCTATTTTATCAATATTTGATGGGAAAAAACTTGAGTTTGATTTTAAGCATCTGAAAAGTTCTAATCTCACTTTTATAGAAAAAGATATAGAAGAAAAAACTAAGTCATTTAATAACTTCGACCAATATTTAAAATTTTTTAAAACCAAAGGAGTAATTATTAACCACGAAAAAAGAAAGGATTTCATAAATTCTGAATTACACAAGTTATCAAATAGCAAAAATATTTTAATAAATACAAGTGAAAGTTTATTAAATGAAATAACAAATATTGTTGAAAAACCGAAAGTATTAATTTGTGAGTTTGATAAAAAATTTCTAAACATACCTAAAGAAATATTGATTATTACAATGCAATCACACCAAAAATATATACCGACTTTTGACAAAAAAGAAAATTTAACAAACTTATTTTTTGTAATCTCAGATGCGAACGATAAAAAAGGACTTATTAAGTCAGGAAATGAAAGAGTTATTGATGCTAGATTGAGTGATGCAGAATTTTTTTGGAATAAAAACAAAACTCAAAATTTAGTCAAGCAGGTTACAAAATTAAAAAATGTCAATTACTTTAAAGGTCTAGGAACTTATTTTGATAAGATTCAAAGAATGCGAAAACTTAGTGGTCTAATATCTGATGAATTTATGATTAGTAAAGAAAAAATAGAAATCGCATCAACAATTTGTAAAGTTGATTTAATGTCTGACTTAGTAGGTGAATTTCCTGAGCTTCAAGGTGTAATGGGAGGTTACTTTGCAGAAACACAAGGCTTTGAAAAAGATGTCAGTCTAGCTGTAGCAGAGCATTATTATCCTATAGGTATGGATAGTAAGTTACCAAAGAAAATTTATAGTATTGCTTTATCACTCAGTGATAAAATTGACTCTTTAGTTGGTTTTTTTGGAATTAATCTAAAGCCGTCCAGCTCAAAAGATCCTTATGCCATAAGAAGAACAGCAATCAGTGTGGTACGATTAATAATTGAAAATAACCTAAAAGTAAAACTTAGAGAATTAATTAATTATTCTTGTATGTTTTACAAAGAACAAGGCTTTGAATTTGATTTAAAGAAATTAAATTTAGAACTTGGGGATTTTCTATATGAAAGGGTAAAAAATTATCTTAAAGAAAAACAAATTAGAAATGATATTATAGAAAGTGCAAGTCATAATTTTTCAATTGATGAATTATTAAAAGTTTATAAAAAAACATACGTTTTAAATAAAAGCATAAACAAAGATTTTGGGAAAGATGTTGTTGCTATTTACAAAAGGTCCGCAAGTATTCTATTAAGCGAAAATAAAAATTTATCCAATTTTAATGGCAATGTAGATCCAGGTTTATTTAAAAATGATTATGAAAAAAATCTTTATAAAAAAATACACGAAATTAAAAAATACTATTCAAGTGTAGGTAGAGATGAAAATTTTGAAGAAAGTTTAAAAATACTTTCACTTTGTAAATCAGAAGTTAACGACTTTTTTGAAAATGTTATTGTAAATGATAATGATGAAACAATTAAAAAAAACAGACTAGAACTTTTATCAATGTTATGTAAAAGTTTTGATAACTATTTCAATTTTTCAAAAATAGAAGGTTAATGAAAAAGTATATATTTAATTTTAAATCTAAAGTTTCAAATAAAATAAACTTATCAAAAAATATTCTGGGTGGAAAAGGTGCAAATTTATCTGAAATGGGCAGAATGGGCTTGCCAGTTCCACCAGGTTTTACAATCTCGACAGAAGTTTGCGAATTATTTTATAAAAATAAAAAAAAAATAAATTATAAAATTTTAGGGGAAATTGATAAAGAGTTAAAAAATATTGAGAAAGACACTGGAAAAAAGTTTGGAGATTTGAATAACCCATTACTAGTTTCAGTAAGGTCTGGAGCAAGAGTATCAATGCCAGGCATGATGGATACTATTCTAAATTTAGGACTTAATGATGAAACAGTTCATGCTCTTGCAAATAAAACTTCAAATATGCGTTTTGCAAAAGATAGCTACAGACGTTTTATTCAAATGTATTCAAATGTTGTTTTAGGAGTTGAGAATTATAATTTTGAGGAATTAATTGAAAATTATAAATTAACAAAAGGCGTCTTGTTAGATACAGAATTGGATGAAAATGATTGGGATGGATTAATAAAAGATTTTAAAAATATTGTTAAGAAAAAAACAAATAAAGAATTTCCTCAAAACGTAAGAGAGCAATTGTTTGGGGCAATTAGTGCAGTTTTTTTATCTTGGGAAAGTCATAGAGCTAAAGTTTACAGAAAGTTAAATCAAATTCCATCAGAGTGGGGCACTGCAGTAAATGTTCAGTCAATGGTTTTTGGAAACATGGGCAATGATTGTGCAACAGGGGTGGTGTTTACAAGGAATCCATCCAATGGCAATCACCAGATATACGGGGAATATTTAATTAATGCACAAGGAGAAGATGTAGTTGCAGGATCAAGAACTCCACAACACATAACTAAAAAAGCAAGAATAGCCTCAAATGAAAGCTTGCCGTCAATGGAAGAGTCTATGCCTATCGCGTACAAAGAATTAAAAAAAATATTACATAAATTAGAGAAACATTACAAAGATATGCAGGATGTTGAATTTACAATTGAAAATAAAAAACTTTGGATGCTTCAAACAAGATCAGGAAAAAGAACAGCTAAATCAGCTGTAAAAATTGCTGTCGATATGGTTAAAGAAAATTTAATTTCAAAAAAAGAGGCAGTATTGAGAGTTGAACCAAATTCTTTAGATACTTTGCTTCATCCAACTTTAGATGAAAAATCAAATATAGAAATAATTGCAAAGGGATTGCCGGCATCACCTGGTGCAGCAAGTGGCAAAGTAGTATTTACATCAGATGATGCTGAAAGGCTAAATGCAACGATGCAAAATACCATATTAGTTCGAGTTGAAACTTCACCTGAAGATATTCATGGCATGCATGCTGCAAAAGGCATATTAACTGCAAGAGGAGGTATGACCAGTCATGCAGCTGTAGTGGCTAGAGGGATGGGAAGACCTTGTGTATCAGGCTCAAGTGAAATCGAAATTGATTATGAAAAAAAATTATTCAAAGTTCAAAACAGAGAAATAAAAGAAGGAGATTTAATCACTATTGATGGATCTACTGGTAGGATAATTTTAGGTGAAGTAAAGACTGTTAAGCCAGAAATTTCAGGAGAATTTTCCAAGCTTATGAATTGGGCTGACAATTATAGAAAATTAAAAATACGAACAAATTCTGAGACACCTCTTGATAGCAAAATAGCAAGAGACTTTGGAGCAGAAGGAATTGGGTTATGTAGAACTGAGCATATGTTTTTCGACGAAGAGAGAATATTATCAGTTAGAGAAATGATACTTTCAAAAACTAAAGATGATAGATTATTAGCACTTTCAAAATTATTACCACATCAGAAAAAAGATTTTATTGATATTTTCAAAATTATGGGTGGTTTGCCGGTAACAGTTAGATTATTGGACCCTCCATTACATGAATTTTTACCAAGAACTGATAAGGAAATAAGTGAAGTTGCAAGCTCATTAAATATTCCAATTAAGGAATTAAAAGTAAGAATTACCGAACTTCATGAACAAAATCCAATGCTTGGGCACAGAGGTTGTAGGCTTGGAATATCTTTTCCTGAAATTTATGAAATGCAGTGTAGAGCGATTTTTGAAGCCTTAGTTCAATGTAAAAAACAAAAAGTTAAATCAATAATACCAGAAATAATGATACCTTTAGTTTCAACTGAAGCTGAAATTAAAATTATGAAGGATTTAGTCATAAGAATTGCAAAAGAAGTTGAGACTGAAAAAAAAATGAAGTTAAATTTTTTGGTAGGCACAATGATTGAATTGCCTAGAGCTGCTATAAAAGCAAATGATATTGCTAAACATGCGGAATTTTTTAGTTTTGGTACTAACGACTTAACACAAACTACATTTGGTATTAGTAGAGACGATAGTGGTAAATTTCTAAACGATTATATTGAAAATAAAATATTTGATATAGATCCTTTTGTATCAATTGACGAGGGGGTAGCCGACTTAATTGATATCGCCTCTGAAAAAGGGCGTTCGCAAAATAAAAAAATAAAGTTAGGTATATGTGGTGAGCATGGAGGAGATCCAAAAAGTATAGAATTTTGTGCTAAAATAGGATTAAACTATGTTTCGTGCTCCCCTTACAGGGTTCCGGTAGCAAGATTAGCTGCAGCCCAGGCGCAATTAAAAAAATAAATAGATTATATTTCTAGTTTTATATCAATTGCCGAAACGCTTTGAGTTAACATGCCAATTGAAACTCTATCAACCCCAGTTGATGCAATTTTTTTGATATTATTCAAATTAACACCACCTGAGGCTTCCGTTGTGTATTTTTTTTTAACTAATTTAACAGCATCTTTAAGGTTTTTAATACTCATATTGTCTAGCAAAACTGTATCAAATTTTAGTCCGTATATTTTGTTTAATTGTTTTAAATTATCAACCTCGACCGTAATTTTTTTTCTTTTTTTATTTTTAATTGCCCTTTTAATAATATTTTCAAAATTCTTTTCCGAACTCAGATGGTTATCTTTAATTAAAAATTCATCGCTTAAATTAAAACGATGATTAACCCCTCCACCTAATTTGACAGCATATTTTTGAATTACTCTTAAATTTGGTATAGTTTTTCTAGTACAACAGACCTTAGTTTTTTTTCCTGCTAGTCTTACAAATTTGTTTGTTTTTGATGCAATACCCGAGATATGAGAAACAAAGTTTAAAGCAACTCTTTCTCCTATTAGTATATTTTTTAAATTACCCTCTATAATTGCTAAAACATTACCTTTTTGGATATAAGAGCCTTCTTTTTTTTTTATTTTAAATTTTATTTTTTTATCAATCAATTTAAATGTTTCTTTCGCAAATGCTAAACCACCAATGATTCCACTTTGATTACTTATCATTTTAACTTTTTTATTAATATTATTATTTATAAGATCTGAAGTTATATCACCCGAAGGATAAAGATCTTCATTCAGAGCTAATTTACATGTAGATTTTATAAATTGATTACTTAATAGAATATTTGACACAGATTTTATCTGCCTATTTCTGCCATTCTTTCTACAGATTTTCTTGCTTTGGCAATCGTTTGACCATCCATTACAAGCTCATTTGACTCATTTTCCAAACAATTTAATATTTTAGGCAACGTTATTCTTTTCATGTGAGGACATAGATTACATGGTCTTATAAACTCAACATTTGGATTATCAATTTGAACATTGTCACTCATTGAACATTCAGTGACCATCATAACTTTTTCTGGTTGGTTGTCTCTAACATATTTTATCATACCACTTGTTGATCCAGCAAAATCAGATGCTTGAATAACGTCAGGTGGGCACTCAGGATGAGCAATTATTTTTATACCAGGATTAGCTTTTCTAATTTCATTAATTTCCTCATCTTTGAATTGTTCATGAACTTCACAAGTTCCTTTCCATGATATAATTTCGGTATCTGTTTTCGAAGCAACATATTTTGCTAAAAAGTCGTCTGGTAAGAATATAACTTTCTTTACATTAAGAGATTCTACAATCTTAACAGCATTTGCAGATGTACAACATACATCTGTTTCTGCTTTTACCTCAGCAGAAGTATTTACATAAGAAACTACTGGTACACCTGGATATTGTTTTTTTAATTTTCTAACATCATCTCCTGTAATAGAAGATGACAAAGAACATCCTGCTTTCATATCAGGTAATAATACTTTCTTTTCAGGGCTCATTAATTTTGCCGTCTCAGCCATAAAATGAACACCACACATAACAATTATATCTGCTTTTGTTTTCGCAGCTTCTACAGCTAAAGCCAAAGAGTCCGCCGAAAAATCTGAAATCCCATGGTAGATTTCTGGTGTTTGATAATTATGTGCTAGAATCACAGCATTTTTTTCTTTTTTGAGCTTATTAATTTTATAAATATATGGAGCGTGTGTAGCCCATTCAATTTCTGGAATTTTCTTTTGAACTTTCTCGTAAATTGAACTGGTTGCTTTTTTTATCTCAGCAGTGAATTCCATATTAAAAACTTATCAACTTGAATTAGAATTGTCATTCAATTAATCTGAGACATAATTTGCGGCCATGCTGAAATTGGTAGACAGGCACGGTTGAGGGCCGTGTGGGCCTAGCCCATGAGAGTTCGAGTCTCTCTGGCCGCACCATAGATTAGAAAAATGAAATTTTATATAGGGGCGTTCTGTTGCCAGGTGCCCCAAACCCCGTAACTTAATTAATAAATTAATTAAGCTGCAAGTGCGTAACTTTCGTTAGCATTTATAAATTAGCCCATCACGGCGGAACAATACCGAACGAAAGAATAACCTTTAGACACCCGTCGATCCTAATTCACCCCCATAAGTTGAAAATGGTGGAGGTGGTGGGTACTGCCCCCACGTCCGTAATGGTTATTACGAAATTCGTTTATCGTCATAGTTGGAAAACCAACCTTATTAATATAAAACCTAATGATAGAGATTCAATAATTTATTCATGAAATTAACCAGCGAACAAGCACAAGAAATAAAAGATCAACAATCACAAGAATATAAGACTAAAAGAGTGACAGCGCCAGAATTAGAGAAAATTCTTTATGAGGCTCTTCCAATATTAGATCATGGCTTTATTAGGGTGGTTGACTATATGGGTGATGACACCTCAATAGTTCAATCAGCCAGAGTTTCTTATGGTAAGGGTACAAAGAAAGTCTCAACAGACGAAGGACTAATAAAATATTTAATGAGACACTGGCATAGCACTCCATTTGAAATGTGTGAAATTAAATATCACGTTAAACTTCCAATTTTTATTGCACGACAATGGATTAGACACAGAACTGCAAATGTAAATGAATACTCTGCAAGATATTCAATTCTAGATAAGGAGTTTTATCTGCCTGCACCTGAGCATTTAGCAGCCCAGTCACAAAGTAACAGACAAGGAAGAGGTGATGTTCTTGAGGGTGACAAAGCTAAACAAGTTTTAGAACTTTTAAAAGGAGATGCAGAACAAACTTACAATAATTATCAAACAATGCTCAATGAAAGATATGATGGTTCTATAATTGATGAAAATGCCGTTGGACTTGCAAGAGAACTTGCAAGAATGAATCTAACTTTAAATACCTATACGCAGTGGTACTGGAAAACAGATTTGTTAAACCTAATGAATTTTTTGAGATTGCGAGCTGATCACCACGCTCAATATGAAATACGGGCTTATGCAGATGTAATGTTGGATACAGTTAAAAAATGGGTGCCAATAACTTACGAGGCTTTTATGGATTATAGGGTAGGAGGAACAGAAGTTTCTGCAAAAGGAAAAGAAGTGCTTAAAAAACTAATCAAAGGCGATAAAGTTGACATAGATCAATCAGGACTTTCTAAAAGAGAATGGAATGAATTAATGGAAGCTTTTGATCTTAAAGATAATTTGATTTAATCCTATTAGCAAATTCTAAATAAATTTTGGAAATTTCATGATCAGGTTTACTTACAACTATTGGAGATCCTAAATCACCTTGTTTACCAACTTCTGAATTAATTGGTATTTCACCTAAAAATTCTTTTTGAAATTCATCTGCAGTCCTTTTGACCCCGCCTTCGCCAAAGATTGCGTATTTTTTTCCATCATCACCAATAAAATGACTCATGTTATCTACTAACCCGATTATTTTTACTTTTAATTTATCAAACATTCTAATTCCTCTTTTTACATCTTGAAGAGCAATTTCTTGAGGGGTGGAAACAATAATTGCTCCATCCATATTTATTTCTTGAGCGAATGTTAGTTGAGTATCCCCAGTTCCTGGAGGCATATCAACAATAATAAAATCTAAATCTTTCCATGCAACCTTTTGAGTAAATGTTTTAATTGCACTTGTTACCATTGGACCACGCCAGATCATTGGTGTTTGCTCATCAGTTAAGAAACCAATAGACATGCACTGAATATCATACTTAATTATCGGTTTTAAGGTTTGACCATCGCTTTCAGGTTTTTCATTTATTGAAAATAATTTTGGGAGAGATGGGCCATAAATATCTGCATCCAACAATCCAACTTTGCATCCAACTTTTTTTAAAGCTAATGCCAGATTCGTTGCAAAAGTAGATTTACCCACTCCACCTTTTGCACTTGAGATTGCAATCGTAAATTTGGTGCCTGGTATTGGGTTTTTTTGAAAGCTTTTTGGCTCAGTTTTAGCCTTCATTGTGTCACTAAGGCCTACTTTTTTGTCATTCATTAAAATACCATTACCTTGTTTTTAGCAATAAAGACACTATATAGAGTGTCTTATGAATGATTTCAAAAATCAAAGCCCATGGGGCAGTCCTCCAGGAGGCGGTGGAGGTAACGGTGGATTTAGAAGAGGTCCAACTCCACCTGATATTGATGAAGTTATTAAAAAAATTCAAAGTTTATTAAATAGATTCTTAGGCGGTGGCAAAGGTGGAGCTAAACCAATAATTGTTGGTTTAATTATTATAGTAACTCTTTGGGGACTTAGTGGACTTTATAGAGTTCTTCCAGATGAACAAGGAGTTGTTTTAAGATTTGGAAAGTTTGTAAATACTACTCAGCCTGGTCTAAATTATCATTTTCCATATCCAATTGAGAGTGTGATCACTCCAAAGGTTACAAAAGTAAACAGAATGGATATTGGTTTTAGATCTGAAAGAGATAGTGGATTTTCATCAGGAGGTGTTGCTGATGTACCAGAAGAAAGCTTAATGTTAACAGGCGATGAAAATATTGTTAACATTGATTTTTCTGTATTTTGGGTAATAAAAGATGCAGGAAATTTTTTATTTAAAATTCAAGATCCAGAGGGAACTGTGAAAGCCGCAGCAGAAACTGCTATGAGAGAGGTGATTGCAAGATCCAACATCCAACCTATTTTAACAGAGGGAAGGTCAGTAATTGAAACAGAAACTCAAGAAATTATTCAAAAGATTTTAGATGAATACACGTCTGGAATTCAAATTACACAAGTTCAAACGCAAAAAGCGGATCCACCAGATCAAGTTATTGATGCATTTAGGGATGTTCAAGCAGCAAGAGCCGATATGGAAAGATCTAAAAACGAAGCTGAAGCATATGCAAATGATGTGATCCCAAGAGCACGGGGAGAAGCGCAAAAAATTTTACAAGCAGCAGAAGCATATAAAAAAGAGGTTGTTGCAAAAGCAGAAGGTGAAGCAAGTAGATTTTTAGCAATTTATAATGAGTATGCAAAAGCTAAACAAGTAACACAAGAAAGAATGTTTTTAGAGACTATGGAAACAGTTTTAGGAGACATTAATAAAATAATAATTGATAAAAATTCTGGATCAGGAGTAGTTCCTTATTTACCACTTCCTGAACTAAAAAAAGCGGAGAATAATTAAATGAAAACTGGAAAAATTTTAATCCCAATTATAATAGTAATTGCTGCAACAATATTCTTTTCTATTTTTATTGTAAAAGAAGTAAATCAAGCAATTGTTCTTCAATTTGGTGATCCCAAAAGAATTTTATTAAAACCAGGTTTAAACTTTAAAATACCATTTATTCAGAACGTAGTATTTTTGGATAAAAGAATTTTAAATTTAGATACTCCACCAGAAGAGGTAATTGCATCAGACCAAAAACGATTAATTGTTGATGCATTTGCAAGATTTCAAATTATAGACCCATTAAAATTTTACATTTCAGTTGGGAATGAGAGAGTTGCAAGATCAAGACTTTCAACAATTATAAATTCAAGAATAAGAAATGTTCTTGGTCAACAAGAACTTCAAACATTATTATCTCAAGACAGAACAAAACAAATGGCTCTAATTCAAGAAGGCGTAAATAATGAAGCCGAAAACTTTGGTATTAAAATTGTTGATGTAAGAATTAAAAGGGCTGATCTTCCACAAGCAAACAGTGATGCAATCTTTAGAAGAATGCAGACTGAAAGAGAGAGAGAGGCAAAAGAATTTAGAGCAAAAGGAGCGGAGATGGCTGTAACTATTACTTCAACTGCAGATAAAGAAGTAACTGTAATTTTAGCAGATGCTCAGAAAAAATCAGAGATTATGAAAGGTGAAGGGGATGGTCAAAGAAATAAAATTTTTGCTGATGCCTTCGGTCAAGACCCAGAATTTTTTGCTTTCTATAGATCTATGCAAGCATACGGCAAAGCATTTAATGCAGGAGAGACATCTATGATTTTATCTCCTGATAGTGAATTTTTTAAATTTTTTGGAAATATAAAACCTAAATCAGAATAAATTAATCCTATGAAGGAATTGATCATTGCATTTGGTCTGTTCTTATTCATTGAAGGAATTTTATATGCCTTATTTCCATCAAAAATGAAAAATATGCTATCAAAATTAAATGAGGTAAATGACAGTCAGCTTCGTACAGGTGGATTGGTATTTGCAGTTATAGGGTTTTTAATTATTTGGTACTTAAAGTCATGAGAAAATATTTAAAGTCATTAGTTCTTCTTATTTTTTGTCTAAATTTCTCAATAGTATCTAATGCTAAAGAAATCCCAGCTTCATTTGCTGATTTAGCTGAAAGATTAATGCCATCAGTTGTAAATATTTCAACAACTACAACAATTACAACAAGATCAAACCCTTTCCCGTTCCAATTTCCCCCAGGATCACCATTTGAGGATATGTTTAAAGATTTTGGTACGCCTCAAGAGAGAAAAACAAGTGCATTAGGATCAGGATTTATTATTAGTGATGATGGAATAGTAATTACTAATAACCACGTCATTCAGGGTGCGGAGGATGTTTTTGTAAGAGTAAATGGAGATCAAGAGTTCAAAGCAAAAATTTTAGGAGCAGATCCAGGAATGGATTTAGCCGTTTTAAAAATAGAAAGTGATGAAAAATTTGTACCAGTCAAATTTGGCGACTCTGATAAAGCAAGAATTGGAGATTGGGTTATTGCAATTGGAAATCCATTTGGTTTAGGTGGAACTGTTACAGCAGGAATTATTTCAGCAAGAAATAGATCAATTGGATTGTCAAGATACGAAGATTTTATTCAAACAGATGCATCTATTAATCAAGGAAATTCTGGAGGACCCTTATTTAATATGAACGGAGATGTAATTGGAATTAATACAGCAATTTTAGGTCAATCTGGATCAATTGGAATTGGATTTGCAATTCCTTCAAATAGTGCAGACAGAGTTATAAAGCAATTGATAGAATTTGGAGAAACAAAAAGAGGTTGGTTAGGTGTTAGAATTCAAACCGTTACAAAAGAAATTGCTGACGTTGAAAAATTAGATAAACCAAGAGGTGCTTTGGTTGCAAGTGTTGCAGATGGAAGCCCATCTGACAAAGGTGGTATTAAAGCAGGAGATATTATTTTAGAGTTTGATGGAAAACCCATCAAAGAAATGGTTGAACTTCCAAAAATAGTTGCCCAAACTGATGTTGGAAAAAAAGTAGTTGTTAAAGTTTGGAGAAATAAAAGAGAGATCACTAAAAATATAATATTAGGAAGACTTGAGACATCGGAAGATTTTAAAGAACAAACTATAATTACTGAAAAACCAAAGGAAGTTGAAATTGAAGGACTAAAAATTACTGTAAGATTACTAGATAGAAAAGATATTGAAGATAGAAAATTATCAAAAGATGTTAAAGGAGTTGTTATAACTAAAATTGCACAAGATAGCCCAGTAAATTATTTAGAAACTGGTAATATCATCGTTGAAGCTCAAAAGAAAAAAATTAATACAATAGGTGACTTAGAAAATATTGTAAAAATGGCTACAAGAAGTTCAGAGAAAACTTTACTAATAGCAATTTATAACAACCAAAATCAAAGAAGATATATTGGTGTTAAATTAGATTAATGGACCTTAAGTCCAAAATCATTTTAATCTCAGGACCAACGGCATCTGGTAAATCAAATTTTGCAATAAGCCTTGCTAAGAAAATTAAAGGAGAAATTATTAATGCTGATAGTATGCAGGTATATAAAGAACTTCGAATTTTAACTGCAAGACCTAAACAAAAAGATTATCAAAAAATTAGACATCACTTATATGGTTTTTTAAATGTCACAAAAAAATTTTCAACAGGTGAGTGGCTAAATCATTGTCAAAAAAAAATAAAAGAAATTCAATCAAGAAATAAAATTCCAATACTTGTTGGTGGAACAGGTCTTTATTTTAAAGCACTTACTGATGGATTGGTCAAAATTCCAAATATTCCTCTTAAAACTAGAAACAAGATAAGAAATTTACAAAAAAAAATCGGACAAAAAAAATTTTATTCAAAACTTTTAAAACTAGATCCCAATATAAGAGGTAAAATTATTGAAACTGATGCTCAAAGATCAATTAGAGCATATGAAGTAAAGTATCATACAAAAAAATCATTATATGATTGGTTTAAAAATACAAAATCTAAATTTCAAGATGACGTATTTTTTAAAATTTATATCGATTATCCAAGACCCAAACTAATTGTGAGAATAGCTTCTAGATCAGATCAAATGTTAAAAGATGGAGCAATTAATGAGGTTAAAAGATTTTTAAAACTTAAGATTAAGAAAGATAATAGCTCAAATAAGGTAATTGGTATTGCTGAGATTAAAGAACATTTGGAAAATAAATTAGATCTCAAAGATGTTATTGAGAAAATTACTATAAAAACAAGACAATACGCTAAAAGACAAAGCACGTGGGCGAGAGGTCAGATGTCTAGCTGGAATAAAATTAACTCCAAGGACCTAAAAAAATTTTTGAAAAAAATCTAATTTGAACACTCTTAAACTTGACCTTTAAGTACAACTTCAGCTAGATTGGCTGAATGCCAAAATTATTTTCTGGAGCTGAGATCGTATTTAAATGTCTTGAAGACCAAGATGTATCCCATATCTTTGGTTATCCAGGTGGCGCAGTACTTCCAATATATGATGAATTAAAAAATCATAATTCTGTAAAACATATTTTAGTAAGACACGAACAAGGAGCAGGTCATGCCGCAGAAGGTTATGCTAGATCAACTGGAAAACCAGGCGTTGTTCTTGTTACATCAGGACCAGGTGCAACAAATGTAGTTACAGCATTAACAGATGCTTATATGGATAGTGTACCTTTAGTTTGTATCTCTGGACAAGTACCAACACACTTAATTGGTACAGATGCATTTCAAGAATGTGACACAACAGGAATTACAAGACCATGCACAAAACATAATTGGCTGGTTAAAGATATAAACGATTTAGCAGAAATAATGCATAAAGCATTTGAAGTTGCAACAACGGGTAGACCAGGCCCAGTACTTGTTGATATTCCTAAAGATATTCAATTTCAAAAAGCACCTTACAAAAAATTTAAAAGAAAAAGTAAATCAAATGGCGCAAGCCATAATAATTTTTCTCAAGAAAGTATTAATGAATTAATTAATTTAATGAGCAAAGCAACCAAACCTATCTTTTATACAGGTGGAGGTGTTATTAATTCAGGTCCTAAGGCCAGTGAATTACTAAGAGAATTAGTTTATACAACAGGTTTTCCAATAACTACAACACTACAAGGATTAGGATCTTTCCCAGGAGATGATAATCAATTTTTAGGAATGCTAGGAATGCACGGAACGTATGAAGCAAATAATGCAATGTACGAATGTGATTTAATGATCAATATTGGTGCAAGATTCGATGATAGAATCACAGGAAAAATAGATGAGTTTTCTCCAAAATCTAAAAAAGTTCATATTGATATAGATCCTTCCTCAATTAATAAAAATGTTAAAGTAGATCTTGCAATTGTAGGAGATGTTAAATCAGTAATTACATCAACTTTAAAAACTTTAAAGAAATCAAAACCAAATTTTATAAAATCTAATAAACAAAAAACATCTAAGTGGTGGGAAAAAATTCAAAAATGGAGATCAAAAAGATCTTTAGATTACATTGGTAGTGAAGAGACGATTAAACCTCAGTATGCAATAGAAAGATTGTATGAATTTACAAAAGACAAAGACACTTTTATAACTACTGAAGTTGGACAACATCAAATGTGGGCTGCACAACACTATAAATTTAACAAACCAAATAGATGGATGACATCTGGAGGGTTGGGAACCATGGGATATGGTTTGCCTGCAGCTGTTGGAGTTCAAATTGCACATCCACAAAAGTTAGTAATTGATATTGCAGGAGAGGCATCTGTATTAATGACGATGCAAGAAATGTCTACTGCTGTGCAATATAGTTTGCCAATAAAAATATTTATTTTAAACAATGAATACATGGGAATGGTTCGACAGTGGCAAGAATTACTTCATGATAAAAATTATTCCGAAAGTTATACAGCAGCACTTCCAGACTTTGTTCAAATGGCGGAGGCTTATGGATGTGTTGGTATAAGAGCCAAAACACCTGAAGAATTAGACGATAAAATCATAGAAATGTTAAATACTGATAGACCAGTTATTTTTGATTGTTTAGTTGACAAGCAAGAGAACTGCTTTCCTATGATACCATCAGGCAAGCCACACAATCAAATGATATTAGGTCCAAAAGATAAGGAACAGAATAAAATTACAGGCAAAGGAAGAACACTCGTTTAATGCCAAAATCAAAATCTGCATACAGCTTTGCTGGCAAGAAAGAGAAATTAGACACTCATATTATTGTAGTATGGGTTGATAATGAGGCTGGTGTTTTAGCAAGAGTTGTAGGTCTTTTTTCTGGAAGAGGTTATAATATTGAGTCTTTGGCAGTTGCTGAAATTGATCAAAAATTAAACATTTCAAGAATAACAATTGTTACAACAGGAACACCACAAGTAGTCGACCAAATCAAACTACAGCTTAAAAAGCTTGTTCCAGTTCATAAAGTCGCTGACTTTAAACGTGAAGATAAAAACGTGATATTTAAAGAAATGGCTCTTTTTAAATTTGTTGGGACTAATGGAAAAATTGATAAAGCCATTAGTGCTTGTAAAAAGTATAATGCTGTAATATTGGATAGTACAAATAGATCTAAAGTTGTCCAAATAACAGCACTAAGACGAGAAATAGATAAAATGGCAAATGACTTAAAAAAATATGGCCTAATAAGTATATCTAGAACTGGGGCGGTTGCTATGACTAGAGGTGAAAAAGTATTTAAATAATTAAGGAGAAAAACTATGAAAATGTTTTATGAAAAAGATACTGACGTAAATCTAATTAAGGACAAAAAAATCGCAATTTTTGGTTATGGAAGTCAAGGTCATGCTCATGCTTTAAACTTAAAAGACAGTGGTGTTAAGGAAGTAGTTGTAGCTTTAAGAGAAGGATCATCAAGTGCACCAAAAGCAGAATCAAAAGGTTTAAAGGTAATGAACTTATCTGATGCTGCTGAATGGGCTGACGTTGTCATGATTTTAACTCCAGATGAATTACAAGCAGAAATATATAAAAATCATATTGAACAAAGAGTTAGAGAAGGAAAATCAATTGCATTTGCTCATGGTTTAAATGTTCACTACGATTTAATCAAAGCAAGAAAAGATTTAGATGTTTTTATGGTTGCTCCAAAAGGACCAGGTCACTTAGTTAGATCTGAGTTTGAAAAAGGAGGAGGTGTACCTTGCCTTTTTGCTGTTCATCAAGATGGATCAGGTAAAGCAAGAGATCTTGCAATGTCTTATGCATCGGCTGTAGGTGGTGGCAGATCAGGAATTATTGAAACAACTTTTAAAGATGAAGTTGAAACTGATTTATTTGGAGAACAAACGGTACTTTGCGGTGGATTAGTAGAGTTAATTAAAAATGGATATGAAACTTTAGTCGAAGCAGGATACGAACCTGAAATGGCGTATTTCGAAACTGTGCATGAGGTAAAATTAATTGTTGATTTAATTTATGAAGGTGGAATTGCTAATATGAATTATTCTATTTCGAATACAGCTGAATACGGTGAGTATCAATCTGGACCTAGAATAATTAATAAAGAAGAAACAAAGAAAAGAATGAAGGAAGTGCTAGCAGATATTCAATCTGGTAAGTTCACAAAAGAGTGGATGGATGAGTGTAAGAATGGTCAAAAAAACTTCCTTGCAACTAGAGCAAAACTTGCAGAACACCCAGTTGAAAAGGTTGGTGCAGGACTTAGAGCAATGATGCCTTGGATTGCTAAAAAGAAATTAGTAGATAGCGATAAGAAATAGAATCATTTAATTAATTTGGGTATTTAACCCCAATTTATTTTGCAATCTGAACGAGAGCATGTATGATGCATGCCGGTAATAAGTTTACATTTTATGGCTGATAAAGACAGAGTTTATATTTTTGATACGACAATGCGAGATGGTGAGCAGTCACCAGGTGCATCAATGAGTTTAGAGGAGAAAATTCAGATCGCTAGAGTATTTGATGAATTAGGAATTGATATCATTGAAGCTGGTTTTCCAATTGCATCTCCTGGAGACTTTGAAGCAGTAACAGAAGTGAGTAAAATTTTAAAAAATTCCATCCCAGCAGGTTTATCTAGACACTCCAAAAAAGATATAGATCGTTGTTATGAAGCATTGAAACATGCACCAAGATTTAGAATTCATACATTTATTTCAACAAGTCCGCTACATATGAAACACAAACTTAATAAATCTCCAGAAGAAGTTTATGAATCGATTAAAGAGCATGTAACATATGCAAGAAAATTTACCGATGATGTCGAGTGGTCGTGTGAAGATGGAACAAGAACTGATATGGATTATATGTGTAAAACTGTTGAACTTGCAATTCAATGTGGTGCAAAAACTATAAATATTCCAGATACTGTCGGTTATACAATACCATCTGAATTTACAACTATAATTCAAACATTATTAAATAAAGTTCCAAATATTGATAAAGCCATTTTATCAACTCATTGTCATAACGACCTAGGTTTAGCAGTTGCAAACTCACTTGCTGGTGTTCAAGCGGGAGCAAGACAAATTGAATGTACAATTAATGGATTAGGAGAAAGAGCTGGCAATGCTGCTTTAGAGGAAGTGGTAATGGCAATCAAGACTAGACCAGATTTAATGCCTTATGATACTGGGATTAATACAACTCTTTTAAGCAAAGCGTCAAAAATTGTTTCAAATGCAACAGGCTTTCCTGTTCAATACAATAAAGCTATTGTTGGTAAAAATGCATTCGCGCACGAAGCAGGAATTCATCAAGATGGGATGTTAAAGAACAGACAAACATATGAAATTATGACACCCGAAAGTGTTGGTGTAAAACAAACATCTCTTGTTATGGGGAAACATTCTGGTCGCCATGCATTTAAAGATAAATTAAATTCATTAGGTTATCCAGATTTAACAGATGATGTAGTAAGTAATGCATTCGCAAAATTTAAAGTTTTAGCTGATAAGAAAAAACATGTGTATGATGAAGATATAATAGCATTAATTGATGATAGTTTAATTATTGATAACAAGGTTAATGCGATAAATTTAAAATCTTTAAAAGTATTTGCTGGCACAGGTGAACCACAAAAAGCAGAAATGACTTTAGATGTTTTTGGCGATGTAAAAAAGACATCGGAGACTGGAGATGGTCCAGTAGATGCAATCTTTAAATGTATTAAAAAACTTTATCCTCATGATGTAAATCTACAACTATATCAAGTTCATGCAGTAACAGAGGGAACAGATGCACAAGCAACAGTAAGTGTAAAAATTGAGGAAAATGGTAAAACAACTGTTGGTCAAGCAGCAGATACTGATACACTAGTTGCCTCAGCAAACGCATATATAAATTCTTTAAATAAAATGATTATTAAAAGGGAGAAAACAGCTCCTGAGGAGCAATTCGAGAATAAACAAATGAAAGGAATATAAGAGAATGCAAATACTAGGATCAATTAAAAAATTTTGGAGCCAGGACATGGCAATTGACCTTGGAACAGCTAATACACTTGTTGTTTTAAAAGGAAAAGGAGTTGTTCTAAACGAACCATCTGTTGTTGCAGTTGTTGATAATAAAGGAAAAAAGTCAGTTTTAGCAGTAGGTGATGAAGCAAAAACGATGTTAGGGAGAACGCCTGGAAATATTCAAGCAATTCGACCATTAAGAGACGGTGTGATTGCAGATTTCATTGTTACTGAAGAAATGATTAAGCACTTTATCAAAAAAGTTCACAAAAAAACTTTAGCAAATCCAAGAATTTTAATTTGTGTTCCAACAGGATCAACTCCTGTTGAGAGAAAAGCTATTCAAGACAGCGCGCTTGCTGCTGGTGCAAGAAGGGTACAGTTAATTGAAGAACCTATTGCAGCTGCAATAGGAGCTGGACTTCCAATTTCAGAAGCAACTGGCTCTATGGTAATTGATATTGGTGGAGGAACAACTGAAATCGCAGTGATGTCATTGGGTGGAGTTGTTTATTCAGAATCTTTAAGAGTGGCAGGTGATGCAATGGATAACGCATTAAGAGATTATATGAGAGAAGAATACAATCTTATGATCGGAGATAGCACATCAGAAAAAATTAAAAAAGACATTGGAACTGCAATTCCAACAAACAATAACACTTATGCTGTAAAGGGAAGAGATATTAGATCAGGAACACCTAAAGAGGTAAATATTTCAGAAGAGGATACTGCAGAAGCTTTGAACCCAATTTTAAAAGATATTGTTTCTGGAATTAAAAAAGCTTTAGAGCATACACCTCCTGAGCTATCTGCCGACTTAGTTGATATGGGATTAACAATGACAGGTGGTGGATCTTTGTTAAAAAATATTGATAAAAGATTTTCTAAAGAAACAGGTTTACCAGTTAATATAGCAGATGATCCGCTATCGTGTGTTGCAATTGGAACAGGAAAAGCACTAGATCAAGAAGAAATATTTTCTACTGTATTATCTGAGTATTAAAATACTATGGCAGCAGATTCGGGTAGAGATGATTTTATAATTGCTATTCGATCAGCTTTTTTAAAAAAAGGGACACGTCAAAACTTTTCATTATTTACTCTTTTAATAATTTCAATTTTAGTTTTATCTTTAGAGTATTTCAAATCAGGTCCAATTAATAAATTTAGATCTATAACAAAAGATTTGATATTTAAAGGATCTTTTTTTGTATCAGCGCCCTTTGTTTATGTAAAAGATCAATACTACTTACTTCAAGATCATCTGAATATGTATGATGAATTTAAAATTTTAAGAGTAAAAAATTTTGAAATTGAGAAAATAAAAAACGAAATTGAGTTTTATAAATCTGAAAACATTCGACTTAAAAAACTGATTGATGAAAGAAATATCTATTCTGAAGATTATTTATTAGCAAAAGTTTTACTTGATCAACAAAGTCCATTTTTAAAATCTATGATAATAAATAAAGGCTATAAGCATGGTATTAAATTAGGTGTTGCAGTGAAAGATCAATCTTATTTTGTTGGAAAAATAATAAATGTAAATTTGTTAACATCTAGAATTCTGCTAGCATCTGATTTAAATAGCAAAATTCCAGTGGTCATAGAACCTGGTGGAATAAATGCAATTTTATCTGGCAATGGAAATAACTCATTTGCAGATCTAGAATTTTTGCCAAAAATGAACGAAATAAAGGAGGGATCAATAGTTTATACTTCAGGCGTTGATGGAATAATTTCTCCAGCAATACCAGTTGGAAAAGTCAAAATTGATAATGGCATAAGATATGTCGATTTTTTTGTTAATTACAATCAATTAAAATTTATTAGAGTAAATAACTAATTATGGCATTATCCTTTCCAAAAAAAGCTTATAAAACCTTTATACATAGCTTCCCTATTTTGCTATTATTTTTCATAGCTTTCACCGGTTTTGATTTATCATTTCTTTTATTTGACCTAAGCTTTTCATTTAACTTTATATATATTTTAATTTTCTTTTGGATATTAAAAAAACCTGAAAGATTAGGTTATGGTTTGGTGTTTTGTGCAGGAATTATTAATGATGTTGTTCAAAATTTTCCAATTGGCATCTCCTCAATTAATTATATGCTTCTTTGTTCTTTTGCATTATTTATAAGAGCGAGAACTCTTCTTCCAAACTTATTATATGATTGGGGATTTTTTATTATAGCAATTTTAATTATAAGTTCATTACACTATAGTATTTTGACAATCGTGTTTGATATTCCAATTCGATATGGTACCTTAATGTTTTCCTCTGTATTAACTTTTTTAGTGTATCCTTTATTTTCAAAATTATTTAATCAAATTTATTTAATAGATCTTAGACAAGAAAATGCAAAATAGAGCAAGTAGTGTTGAAAAAAGCAGATTAATTACAAGAAGAGTTTTTATGTTAGCTGCTGCAAAATTAGTTTTATTAGGAGGAATTACATCAAGATTGTACAGCTTACAAATTTCAGATAGAGAAAAATATGAATTACTTTCAGATAAAAATAGAATTAGAGAATGGAAAACACCTCCCCAAAGAGGAATTATAGTCGATCATTTTAACAATATTCTCGCTGATAACGATAGAGTATTTCAGGTTCACTTAGATTTGGACCAGATCAAAGATTTCAATGATGTAATTTTTAAACTCAAAAATATTTTAGAATTATCAAATAATGAATTAAAAAAAATTTATAGAGAAAAAGAAAGACTGAAACCGTGGGATACCTTAGTTGCGTCTGATAATTTAAATTGGACACAATTTTCTAAACTGAATTTATATCTTCATGAGTTAGAGGGAGTTAAACCAGTTGTTTCATCTTCAAGGTTTTATCCATATAAGGATGCACTAGTTCATGTAGTAGGTTACGTTGGAGCAGCTAGTCAAAAAGATATTGAGAGAAAAGATGTAATAAAAGAAAATTTAGTTCCAGGATTAAAGGTAGGGAAATCAGGCATTGAATATGCAAAAGAAACACAACTAATTGGTAGATATGGAATTAAAAGATATGAGGTAAATTCTTCAGGAAAAAGAATTAGTCAAATAGACTATATAAAAGAAACCCAAGGTGAGAAAATTAAGCTTACCGTTGATCTTGAAGTACAGCAATTAGCACAAGAACTTTTAAAAGGTAAAGCGGGATCAATTTCAGCTATGGATATTTATACTGGAGAAATAATTGCAATGGCATCTTCTCCTACTTACGATCCAAATAAATTTACACACGGTATAGGCCACAAAGATTGGGGAGAGATTAGAGATGATCCATTAAAACCATTGATAAACAAATCAATTGCTGGATTATATTCTCCAGGTTCAACTTTTAAACCTTTGGTTGCTCTTGCAGCTTTAGAGTTTGGAACTATTGATCCAGAGAGACCTATTTTATGTAAAGGACACAAGCATCCTTACGAATTATATGGTGTTAAATATCACTGCTGGAAAAAACAGGGACATGGATACATGAGACTTAGAAATGCAATTAAGCAATCATGTGATATTTATTTTTATGAAATGGCTAGATTGTTGGGGGTTGATAGACTTGCAATCATTGCAAAGCGTTATGGTCTTGGCTCAAATATTTTAAAAGACCTGTATTTTGACGAAAAAAAAGGAATGGTCCCAAATACATTTTGGAAGAAAAATGCAATTGGAAAATCATGGTATTTGGGTGAAACAGTAATAAATGGAATAGGTCAGGGGTATATTCAAACAACACCGTTACAATTATGCTTAATGACAGCTCAAATTGCAAACGGAGGATACAAAATAAAACCCCATATTATTCAAGATAAAAGCATTAATTATGAAAGTGCGAGACTCAAAATTGCGAATCAATTCGTAAACGAAACTGCAGATTTTTCAAACGATGAAAAATTTTTAATTGATAGAGATTATAAATTATATGAGCGATTATATAGAAATCCTGAAAATATTAAATTTATAAAAGATGCGATGTTTGGTTCAACTAATGAGCAATATGGAACTTCTTATAAATCAAGATACGATGATGTAAAGTATCAATATGCTGGAAAAACTGGAACATCACAGGTTAAAAGAATTACTGAAGAAGAAAGAAAGCTTGATTTAGATCAATCCCAAATAGAGTATAAAAATCGAGATCATGCATTATTCATCGCGTTCGCTCCATATAAAAATCCAAGATATTCAATAAGTGTTTTAGTAGAGCATGGGGGATCTGGTAGTAGTGGTGCAGCACCACTTGCAAGTAAATTAATTAAAAAGATCATTGACCGTCATTCTCTAAGAGAACAAATTGAAAAAGGAAGTACAAGTTTAGCATAATGTTAACTGAAAGATTAAATACACGAAATTATTCATTTTTTGAAAAATTGAAGTCTGTGGATTATTTTTTAATACTCATTATCATTCTAATTGGCGCGATAAGTGTTTTTGCAATTTATTCTACTGAAAGAGGCGAGTTTTCTTTTTACACTAAAAATCATTTGCTTAGACTGTTGGTATTTTTTGGAATGTTTTTAGTTTTATCATTTGTACGAATTACATTTTGGTATAAAAATGCATATTTTTTTTATGCAGTTTGCGTATCTCTTTTATTTATAACTTTATTTTTTGGTCTTATGGCATCTGGCTCAAGACGATGGCTGGATCTTTATTTTTTAAATCTTCAACCTTCTGAAATAATGAAAATTGCTATAATAGTTTGTTTTGCAAGATACTATCATCGAATACAAACTGCAGAGATACAAAATTATAAATTTATTCTAGTGCCATTAATTTTATTACTCATTCCGTGTTATTTAGTATTACAGCAACCTGATCTTGGAACATCTATTTTAATAGCCGGAACTGGAGTAATAATAATTTGGTTAGCAGGATTAAATATTAAATATTTTGTCTACTCTGCTTTATTGCTAATTGTTTCTCTACCCTTCGCAGTTTCTTTGTTGAAACCTTATCAAAAATCTAGAATTTTGACTTTTTTCAATCCAGACAGAGATCCACTTGGTGCAGGATACCAAATTATACAGTCAAAAATTGCTATAGGTTCTGGAGGCTTTTTTGGTAAAGGTTTTTTAAAAGGAACGCAAAGTTATTTGGAATTTTTGCCAGAAAAACATACAGATTTTATATTTACACTTTTTTCAGAGGAATTTGGCTTTATCGGATCTATAATGCTTCTGTTATTATACATATTATTAATTTACAGAATTATAAGTATTGGTTTTTATGCAAAAAGCTTCTTTTCAAAACTTTTCTGCTTTGGGTTTGCCTCTGCAATATTTCTTTATATTTTTGTAAATATATCAATGGTTTTAGGATTATTACCAATTGTAGGGGCCCCTCTGCCAATAATGTCTTATGGTGGTTCTTCAATGTTATCAATAATGCTAGGCCTAAGTATTGTAATGAGCTGTAAAATTTATAGCCAGGATCAAATTTCAAATTACTAGAAATTTTATTAATTTAACTTATAAATCCAAACAGAGATAATATGGAATTTGTTAAGTTAGCTGGTCCAGCTGGAATGTTTTTTATAATGTTTTCTTTGGCCTTGTCAATTAAAGCCTCAGCATTTAAAGCTATTGTATTAAATCCACTTAGTTTTTACCTAGGTTTAGTCCTCCAGTTAATTGGAATGCCATTAATTGGTTTCATTATTGCACTTACTATACCTTTTCCTGTTGAGGTTAAAGTTGGAATAGTTTTAATTACTTGCCTTCCAAGTGCTGTAACTTCAAACTATTTATCAAAGAAAATGGGAGGCAACGTTGCACTATCTATATCATTAACAGCCATTACTTCGTTAATAGCATTTATAACAATACCAATCATAATTAAGATTTATTTTAATTATGTTATTAAGGACTCAAGTATTATTATATTTAATACAAGTTTAATTGGTGCCTCATTTAAATTATTCGCGATAGTTACAATTCCAGTGATACTTGGAATAATATTTAATACGATATTTTATAATTTATCGAAAAAAATTGATCCTATATTTGATAAATTATCTCTTTTAATATTTTTATTAATTGTAGGTATAGCTGTCTATCAAGATCTTTATTTAATACCAGAGTATATTAGATATGCAGGCATCAAAACAGTATTAATATTTGTTTTGGCTTTTATAATGTGTCTATACTTCACTAAATTATTTAAGCTAAATCAAAAAGATAAAGTTACAGTAATTGTTGAGACAACATTACAAAATGGAGGGATAGGAATAGTAATTGGAACTTTAATGTTTGATAATCCTAAATTTATATTTCCAGTCGCAGCATATGCTCTGCTACAGTATCTTTTTATACTTATATATTTTACTTACATTAGAAGTCGAAAAAAAATTTAATGTCTCAGTTAAAGCCAAAAATTTCTAATCAGTTAAATATCGAAGTTATTAATGATGCTTGTGATAAAAATTATCAAGCTGTGATGTTAAAATATTACCAATTGCAGTTTGGTTGGTTTCACAACGCTTATAATTCGTTTAAAGATATTGATAAATATATAATTCTTGCCCACTTAGTAAATAAAACTCTTTCTACATATAACAAACATTTTTATAATTTGACTTTTGATCAGTTTTATTCAAACAAATCAGTAGAGATTGAAAAGATTAGTATAAGCGAAGTCGTTAGAGAATTAAATATAACAAAGGAGACCGCAAGAAGAAAACTTAATGAGATGACCAGAGATGGAATTATAGTAAGAAATAAAAAAAAAATAACTATAGAGCAGAATGCATTCACTTTTCAAAAACCAATCGTAAGTATAAAAAATTTTTCTAATTTTTTATCAACAGCAACAGAGCAACTAGCTTTAGGAAATAGTAAAAAAAGTTTTAGTGCACAGTATTTTGAGGAAAAAATAAAAGAAAATTATACTCATTATTGGAATGATTTTCTTAATTTTCAAATAGGATTAGTTTTAAAATTCAAACAACTCTTCAAAAACTATGAAAATGCAATGGTTTTTTGTATCTGTATTTTAAATCAGGCTTACAATATGAAAAATTCAAAACAACAAATTACAGGTGAAAGTTCGGACAAAATCACAGACAATTATGTAAATACTATAACTCAATTTACTTTAGAAAATTCTAAAGGTTTAAATCCTACTACTATATCAGAGCTTACTGGCATGCCCAGAGCGAGCGTAATAAGAAAGCTCAATGATTTGTCGAAAGAACAGTTTATAATTCGAAACGAGCAGAATTTATATACAACATCTAGTGCTAAAAAAGGGTCCTCTGGTTTTAATAAACTATCAAAGTTTTTTATTTCAAATCAGCCTTATATTCGTACAGTAATTAAAGATTTTTTAAATTATACAATAATTTAATTTTTACTATCTATAACGACAATTGTTAAATCATCTTTTTGAATGTGCCCAGAATTTAAAATATCATCAATTATTATTTTTAATCTTTCACTATTAGTTTTATCTTTATATTTTTTAATATAATTTTGAAAACCTTCAGAGCCTAACATTTCACCTTTTGGATTTTTAATTTCAGTTATTCCATCTGTAAAAATATACATAGAACTATTGTCAAAAGGAATAGTATGCTCACTATATTTTGTATTTGCCATAATACCTAAAGGGGGTCCAGATTCGTTATAATTTGAAAAAACTCCTTCTTTACTAAAAATGATTGGAGGTTCGTGGCCTGCACTCGATAGAAGTAATTCTTTTTTTTTACTATCATAGATGCCAATTAACATCGTAACAAACATTCCTCTTGAAATAGTCTCACAGATCTCATTATTTAATTGGATGAGTAATTCAGCAGCTGAAAAATTTGTTTTACTTAGGCAACTATATAAACTTGAGGCTTTTGACATAAGCAGTGAAGATTTTATCCCTTTTCCAGAAACATCAGCAACTCCAAATCCGTACTTTCCATTTCCAAGATCAGAGAAATTATAAAAATCGCCTGATACAACTTTAGCTGGAATATTTATACCTGCTATTGGGAATGGCTCTTTTTTATTTTTTGATAACAGAGATTTTTGAATATCTCCTACAATTTCTACTTCTTTTTGAATTTTATTTTTCTCGATCATTTCTTTAGCCATTTTTGCATTACGAATTGCAAAAGCTGCAGGCGCAGATAAAGTTTCTAATAATTGACGATCTTCTTCTTGAAAAAGTTTATTGTCTGTTTTTTTATTGAGACAATGAATAACCCCAATACACTCATTGGCTGCTATTAACGGAGAACATAGTACTGAAAAAGTTGTAAAATTTGTTTTATTATCTAAATCAAAATAGAATTCTGCAATTTCTCTTACATCTTTTCTTACATCTCCAACACGAATACATTTTCTTTCATTAACGGCTTTACCCATTACTCCATCTTTCAGGTCTAATTGATATTCATTAAGGTAATCTTGATTTAAAGATGCAATACACTCAAATTTACTAATTTTATCATTTATTAAAAAAATGTTAGCAGCTTGAGCATTAATTCTTTCTATGATCACTCTAAGCGCAGTGTTTAAAGTATCATTTAAATCTAGAGAAGATGCAAATTGCTGGTTCATCTTCATGATGATCTCAAGATCAATGTCAGCTTTAGATGCAACCTCTAATTTAGGTTCTTCAGGTTTTTTTGGTTTAAAAAGAAACATTTATTTAGCTGGTATTTTAAGCGCATTTTGGTAAATTTTACAACTATGGAGTTAATCATCAGCAGTCCAAATCTATATATTCATTTACATGACGCAGTATTGATGGTTCAGTTCTTGATTGATGGTATCATTCATATAACTTCCAATATCAAATAATAAAATTTTTTTTCATCAGTGGATCTTTTATTCATAATAATCTTAGGTGGGCTTTGGGGCAGTTTTGCAAATGTTTGCATTGTCCGATTACCAAAAGATAAAAGTGTTGTTGCTGGAAGATCAATTTGTCCAAAATGCCGAAAACAAATTAAATGGCATGATAACATACCAATTTTCTCTTACTTTTTTTTAGGCGGTAAATGCAGAAAATGCAAAAAAAAAATATCTTTTAGATACGTGTTAGTTGAAACAATAAGTATCTTTTCATTTTTATTTATTTATTTATTATATGGTATTTCAATTACTACACTGTTATTTTTCATATTAAGTTTAGGTTTTTTAATAATATTTTTTATAGATCTCGAACATTTTATAATTCCTAATGTAATAACATATCCATTAATGGTTCTTGGTTTCTTAAAATCATTTTTACCTAATCTTGACTCAATTTTTCCATATTATGTATTATCTCTCATTGGCGGGATATTTGGTTATGCTATTATCTGGGGAATAATTTATTTTTATAAACAAATTAAAAATAAAGAAGGAATGGGACTTGGAGATGCAAAACTTCTTGCGGTAATTGGTTTTTGGTTTGGTTTAGATGCGATACCTTTTGTAATATTTTTATCTTCAGCAATTGCTTTATTATTAGTTGTGCCAGATTTAATAAAAAAAACGAAAAAAATGTCTACACAAATCCCATTCGGACCATATATCATTGTAGGAAATTTAATATTTCTGTTATTAGAAAAGCAATTACAGTTTTTTATTTTATAAAATGTTTGAAAATTTAATTAAAAATATTTCAAAATCGATTGTTGGCAATATTGATAAGGTAAAATTGACTTTGGCAGCTATTATATCAGAGGGAAGTATTTTAATTGAAGACAATCCAGGTTCAGGAAAAACAACTCTTGCTAAAACAATAACTTTAAATCTTGGACTTAATTTTAAAAGAATACAATTTACCTCTGATTTATTACCAAGTGATATTTTAGGATTTAATATTTATCAAAATGAAAAACTTGTTTTTCAAAAAGGCCCTATATTTACAAATATTGTACTTGCTGATGAATTAAATAGAGGAAGCCCTAAGTCACAAAGTGCTTTTTTAGAAGCCATGGAAGAAAAAAGCGTATCAATCGACGGTGAAACTTACAAATTACCAGAACCGTTTTTTGTTATAGCAACTCAAAATCCAATGGACTCTTCTGGAACCAGTAGTTTGCCAGATTCACAGCTCGATAGATTTATGATTTCATATTCGTTATCAGATTTAAATGAAAATCAAAAAGTGGATATGTTGAAAAATGGTTATGATTTAACATCGATTAATTCAGAACCAATTGATTGGAAAAAACTACAAGACAAAAAAAGAAATGTCACAGTTAATGATGAAATTTATAAATATGTAATTGAAATTGAAGAAATGATAAAATCTTTAGATCAACATATTCATGTATCCGCAAGATGTTTAAAACAAATTATTGATCTTGCAAAGGGTTGGGCTGTTGTTCATGGAAAAGATTACGTAACACACCAAGAGATTAAAGATATCCTTCCATATATATTTCGACATCGCATAAAATTTTTGAAACAGGAGGATAAATTTAACTATATAAATCAAGAGATTTTAGCAAAAATAGATATCCAAAAATGATAGCAAAGACTATTCAAGGAATAGCAAAAGCACCATTTATTCAAAATTTAAAGGAAAAAAATAAAGGTAAAATATTTATTTATCCAAATCTAAATGGATTAGGACTTGGTTTTTTTTTAATTCTTTGTTTTTTAATCGCAGTTTTTTATGAAAACAATTTTGGTTTACTTTTATCTATAATTATTTTTTTTGTATTTTTTATTTCGATTTTCGTATCACACCAAAACATAAATCATTTAACATTCAGTACACCTGATAAGTATTTTATCGAAGCAACTAAGGACGAGGGCATTGATATACAAATTATAAATGAAGTTAGTGAAAAAAAAATAAATTTAGATTTAGTTTATAAAGATTTTACATTAACTAATGTAAATTTTGTCAAAAAATCACAAACTTTAAGATTACGTGAGCAATATTTTGAAAGAGGATCATATCCAATAAGCAGAATAATTCTTAAATCTATATATCCTTTTGGCATAATCAGGACTAAAAGATATTTCGACTCTAAATCTAAAATTGTAGTATTCCCAAAAAAAGTTCAGCCAAATCATAATTTATTAAATGAATTCAATATTAATTTACGAGGACATGTAAATGACGAATTTGAGGGAATTGAGGATTATAAAAATGGAGATAGTTTTTCTAAAATAGCTTGGAAAAAATCAATCGTTAAAAATAAAAAATATATTAAAAAGTTCGAAGAACCAAAAAAAGAAAACAAATTAATTCTCAATCTAGATAATTACCCAGAAATCCCTTTTGAAGATTTGTTAAGTTATGCCTCTTTTATTATTGATTATTACTATAAAAATAAAATTGAATTAACCTTTAAGCACAGAGATAGTGAATTTTATTTAAATCAAAATACCAACTCCCTTAATCAAATATTAAGTTATTTAGCAGATGTCCAAAATTAAAATTTCAAATCCTAAATCTTTATCTTTTATAATATTGCTTTTATGTCTCATTTCGATTTTTGATAATGCAAATTTATCGAATAAGATATTTTGGATAATAATTACTGTTGCTAGTTTATTTACAAATAAATTTTTATTTAGGTTTAAAAGTTTTTTATTATCAGTCTATGCATTAGGATTAATTTATATTCAATTTGTATTTAATCAGTATGTCGTATCGGAAGAATTTTTTATAAATTGTTTAGGAGTGCTTTTAATTGTTAAATTTGCTGAAATCAATAATAAGGACAACTTATTATCATTTAACCTAATATCTATGGTGATTAGTATAGCCAGTCTAATTAACGGTCAAGATTTATTAAGTTCTATAATCTCTTTCTCTATAATTATTTTGATAGTCATAAATATGTATCTAATTCAACAAAAAGAAATTATGGATTTTAATTTCAAAAATATATTAAAATATTTAGGTTTTGGGCTAAGCATCTTTCCAATAATTATAATTTTTTATCTTATATTTCCAAGAGCTGAAGTAGATTTTAGACTTTTTAATACATCCAAAGGCTCGCTTGGCATACCAGATACAATCAGCCTTGGTTCATTTGAAAGTTTCGCTAACTCTGATGAAAAAGTATTTGTTCTTGTTAATGAAAATTACAAAAAAGAAGATTTATATTTCAGAGTTAAGATATTTGACTATATGGAAGAGGATAAATTTTGGAGGCCGTCTTCACCAATTTTCATATATAATACTTATAAAAACCCAATAAAAGTAAAGAGTTTTGATCTTCTTGACGAAAGTTATGAAATAATACTAGAGCCCTATAAAAGAAAATGGATCCCTTCATTAAATAATTCAAGAATATCAGGTTTAAATTATAAGATTGAGGCAGATTTATTCAATCAAACTTTTGTAAGTTCAGATTTAATCGATCGAAAAAAGAAAATAATTTTTGAAAAGTATAATGTTGATTTTGAAATAAGCGAGGGATTAAAAAAATATTATTCTTTAGTCCCTAAAACAATATCAAGGGAATTAATAAGTTGGGTCGAAACTCATAAACCAACTAGAACTAACGAAGATTATTTAAATCATATATTAGATACATTTGCTGATGGAACTTATTACTATAATTTAAGTCCAGAGAATAATTCACAAAATAGTTATGCAGATTTCTTTTTTAGAAACAAAGAAGGGTACTGTGAATATTTTGCAGGTACATTTGTTTTACTTGCAAGATTGGCCAACATACCCAGTAGAATAGTTTCTGGTTATTACGGAGGAGAATTAAATACAGTTGGTGATTTTTTCGAATTTAAACAAAAAGATACTCACGCTTGGGCTGAAGTTTGGTTAGATGGTAGGGGTTGGGTTAGAGTGGATCCAACATCTGTAATTTCAAGTGAAAATATAAGGAATAGTTTAAATAACATGTTTAATGAAGAGGAAGGTGAAATTAGCTCAAAATTTACTTTAGAAATTTTTACAAATATTGGTTACTACATTAATTATGTAGATTTTATTTGGACAAAACATTTGTTGTCATACGACGATGATAAAAGAAAATCATTTGTGAACGATTTGATCAATTTTAAATTTTCAAAAATTTTATATTGGATATTCGCACCAATATTAATATTTATTATAATTAAATTTATCTTAAAAATTAATAAAGCAAATTTTTTTACTATAATTTTTAAATATATAATTTTTGTGAGTAAAAAAGAAAGCAAAATTTTAAATTCTGATACGCATCAAGAAGTAATCAAAAGACTTAAATCAAAATATAAGATTAAATATCAAACTTTTTTTAATTTATATGAAAATTATAGGTATAAAAATAAAAATATTCAATTGACAACAATTCTAAGAACTCTTATGTCATCAAAATAATTTTAAATGAAAAAAGTATTTTCAATCATTATTTTAATTTCAGTTTTAATTTATTTTCTTGTGGAGTTTGTAGGAGATGGAATTATTAAACGATCTTTAGAAAGCAACCTATCGACTACTCTTGGAACAGATGTAAAAATACAAAGTTTAGAAGTAAAGTATTTAGGAGGGGGAGCGGAAATTGAAAAACTTGAAATACAAAATAAAAACTTTCCAGGAAAACTTTTAATTATTGATGAGGTTTTCGCAAAATTAAATACCTCATCCATCTTTAGTGATAAAATTGAAATCGATCAAATAATTATTGATGGGATCAATATAAATTATTTCTTCACATTAAATAAAAGTTTAAAAGTCGAAGACAATGTAAAACCTTTAAAAGAAAATATATCAAAAGGTAACAACAGTAGCTCATCTAGCTCCAAAGAATTTATAATTAAAAAATTAAATATAAAAAATGCAAAAATTTCTGCAAATTCTGAAAAACTAAATATAAATCAACAAATTAGTTTAAAAGACATGAGTTTTGAAAATGTTGGAAACACTAAAGACAGCAAAGATTACAAAACTGTCTTAAAAGATATATTTGATAAGGCCTTTAAATCAGTCAAAAATAAAGTCTTATCAGGAAATGTTGGCAATACTTTAGATAAGATAAAGAGTATTGATGAGGAGAAAATTAAGGAAAAAATTAAAAAAGAGCTCTACGAAAATAAAGATAAAGTAAAAGATAAACTTAAGAAGTTACTTAAGAAAGATTAGAAGTTTCCTTCTCTCCAAGAATTTCTGAAACTACTTACATCTCCCATACCACTATCTATTACGACCAAGTCAGTTTTAGATTGGGTTGATTTACCAGCTATGTTTGCAAACAATTTATTTGCAAAAACAACTAATCTTGAAAGAACCCCTTGTCCAACAGCTTTACAAGTTCTTCCAGCATAAACTTTTCCATCAATTGTTTGGCTCTTCAAAGATTTATTATTGTGTAATTGAGTAGAGACGTTTGTTCCACATTCATCATCAACTGCACAAATCAAAGCAAGTCCAAGACTACATTTGTTTTGAGATTGTGATGGTTCAAATATTGGATAATAAACTAAACCATTTGAAAGAGTTGGTTCTGCAGAAATCTTTTGACTCATAGGTAAATTTATATACCAACCTTGATTTTTTTTGGCTCTTGCAATTAAGCTAACTTTATTTGTAGTAAGAGGACAATCCACACCTGTTGAATCGTTAGTGGTATCACTACATCTTTCTAGTTTAAATAATGTTGTAACAGCCTCTTTCTTCTTTTTATATAAAGGAAAATCTACATCTCTAAACCCATACATAATATTTTTTAGTTTATTGTCTCTAAAAGTTAATCTTTCATAGTCTCCAGTACCTGAGAATAACCATAAATCTTGAGAATCTCTTCCTACACCCGCATCCATTGCATGATACTGATATCTTCCATTTTCTTTTGAGGCATCAATACTTAACAATGTTGTATGATCATATAGGTTTATAGGATTTCTTAAACCGTCATGTTCCATGTTAGTTAAATTATATTTGGTAAGTTTTCCTTCAAAGTCATTAGTATAAACAAGAGCACCTTTAAATTTAATTCCTCTAGTTGTATCTGCTGTTATAACAACAGGCGTTCCTGGTAAAGAATTTGTAATATCAAGTGATTTATCGTCTCTTACCTCAATTACCTTTTCAACTTTTCCTGGAGTTACTTTATCTTCTAAATTAATTACAAATAATGCAGATCCAACTCCATCATTTCTTCCACCATATCCACCACCCATAACAGCAACGTAAATATCATCTTCAATATTGCTATCACCAGCACCTGAATTTGGTAATCTAAATATTCTAGGAGCAGACCAAGTTTCACCTAATTCTTTATAGTTATATTCTGCAGGTAAATTTGTGCTTAGTCTTTGAGTTGCAGCTCTTGTTAATTTTATAATAAGCGTATCGGAAGAGCCAGGTCTATCAGGATTTGCCTGATGAGACAATAGTTGTGGGAAAGTAATTTCAGGCAGACCAGAGCTTCCCGTTTGAACTGTAAAGTTTGGAATATTTTTATTATTAATATTTACCTCAAAATCAGCTTTTGATAATCCTGCAACAGGGAAAGTCCAAGTTCTACTTTCATAACATGACGTAGTTGTATTAGCCTTACACTCATCATCAATACTATTATTGTTGTTATAATTATCTGTTACTGTTTGACTTTCTACCAAGTCAATAACTGAATAAGTATCATCGATATACTCATACTCTGAAACCACATCTAAATGGTTCATTACAAAAACCTTATTTTTAATATGATCGTTATAAACACTATATAAATGAAGCGGTTTGTCAGGGTTTGTAACATCTAATACTGTAAAGCCGTTTCCACCTCTTCCATAAGGCACCATCAAAATCGTATGCCAATTTTTGGAATTACCAAGCGGACTGTGGAAGTACATATCATGCACAACAGGTGATCCATCGACACCATAAATTGCATTTGTTCCACCTTTAACTTTTGCAAGATCGTTATTTAAATTTGTATTAACCATTAATGGCATTTGTGACATTATAAACGGAGGTATAAACGCCCATCTCTCAACACCTGTTTTACTATCAATTGCGTGCAACATACCATCGTTACCCCCAACATAAATTGTCTCTTTATCTTTTCTGCTTGCCAAAGATTTAGCCCAAGCATCATAACCTTTAACTGATCTCCAATAAGATTCTTGTGCTGTTGAAGTGAAGGCTGTATCAGCTGAAGGCGCACCTACAACAACCATTTCAGAATGGAATATATCTCCAAGATAAGCTTTTTTACCATCTGCTTTTCTTGGTTCATTTAATATACAATCTCCATCATAATCAAAATAATCTTCTCCTCGAGAAAAACTAATTAAACCTTTAACATCATCATCAGTACCATCTGCAATAGTTGCTCTACTATCACCTTTTCTGCTGCAACGCGTGTTACCTGTTACTCCTGGAACTTTAGGTGTATCTCTATGATAATCTCCAACAGCATTTCCAAATAAAGAAAATTGACTTTGAATTAATGCAGAATTGGCTTCAACATAATTGTTATAATCAGTTTTATAATCAACACCTGGAATTATTCCCCAAATTTTTCTTGCAGCAGGTGCTGGTATCATGTCAGATGCATTCCAGTTACCACTATCTTTTTCGTTTACAACACCCTCTTTTGATATTGCAGTTCTTGTTAATGCACCTTGCCATTCCATATTTTGTTTATATTTAAACTGTGCTTGGAATAATGATCCACCTTGCTCAATCGTTGCAGTGATCGCAGGAGCTGTAAAAGATAATTTATCTGCAATTACAGATCTAATCGCTGCATTTAATTGTGCTTTTAATTGATCAGTTGTATCAGCTTTAATTACTCTGCTTGTACCCCCTGCTTTTGCAATCCTATCTAATTGCCTGATACCATTCGAACTTAAACCACCCCCATAAGCAACTGTAAATGTTTTTACTTTTTTCTGATTTAAAAGATTTTTTACTTTGGTCTCAGCTAAACTAGTATTATACATGTCTCCATCACCAATGACTATTACATACGATCCTTGGCATGGACTGTTTTTATCTATCGGACTGTCTGAATTATGACCATAATATTGCTCAGCAATTGCTGCCCACGTTTTAGCATCGGTACCTCCACCTGGTCTTACATTTTTAATGTAACTATTTATCCTTGCGGCACCATTTCTATCTACTTTTACTTTTAAACAGTTTTGTCTACCACATGGATTTGCCTCATTTTTAGAGGTGTTCCAACTAGTATAACCCAAACCCCCTGCTGGTTTGTAACACCAATAATTATAACGAACTAACCAGTGACGACTGGTTAACCAAGATGGATTACCAACAAAGTTCCTACATGGCACGTAATTATTGTTATATTTGCGACCGCTATAATAAATATAGCTAGAGGCGTCATGGGACCAGTAACCAAAACCAAAGTTTACAGAGGATACTAAACTACTATCTGTTACTAAAGATTGGATGGCTTCATGAGCTCCTGCCATTCTTGTTTGTCTTGAACTATAACCCGAATGATCATGATAATTCATATCAAGATCAAATGATTGAACCATTCTCTGATGGCCATCTGCAACAAATATTCTATTTAAAGCGCTATCTATTTTTATATCTCTTAGGCTACGAAATCTTATAGCTGATTTTGAAGTTGGATTATAAGTGTTAGGATTAATGCTTCCGAAACGTCCTACAACTTCTCTGCTCACAGAATTACTGCTCACATTATTTCCGCTCCCAGTTAATGTGGCTTTAGTTATTGTGCTTCTACTAATAAGATACAATATATTTTCATTACTTGGATGACCTGCCATTGCAATTGGATTGGATAATTGACCTGTAAAGCGACTATTAGTGTATAAGGGATTATTACCTGGGCAATTCATTCCGCTTCTAGAAAATTTATAGAGTAAATTTTGAGTCATGAAAACTAAGTTGCCTGATGCATCAACTGTAAATCTCATTCTAGAATTTACTGACGACCTACTAATAGCCCTATTGAGCGTTCCTCCTGAACCACACACTTTAGTTTGATTGGTTGCTGTATTGTGCAATGTAATTGTTCTATAATTTTCAACAACAAAAATAATATCATTATGTTTTTGTAAACCTAAATAAGAATATCTATTACCAATAGTTTTTATATATGTCCTAGCGCCAGTCGTAGTATTAACTTTGCATAACCTTGGATAGTCGTAATAGTTATATCTGCCTATGAAATAAATATGATTATTATGATATAGAACATTTTGACCTCTATCATAATAAGTTGAACATGAATTCCGTTGCCTAATTCTATAAGTATTTCTGCTACCCACAATAGATGTTAGAGCATTAGAAGAATGATTAACTCCATAAAGTGTACTGCCATTATGTGAAATATAATTTCCAGTATTGGATATAGGTGTAATTGAGTATGGAATTCCTATGTTTGCGCCACTATAAGATGTTACACCCATACTTCCAGATTTATCTAACAAAATTAAAACGTTAGCAGGAACATCTGCTACCCCTGAACCAGGAGGTAAAGCTTTTGAAAATGAATTAGAAATAATCAAACATGAAAATAAAAATATCTGGAAAATGAATAATTTAATTTGTTTCATTTAATTTTGTTCTAGTTGTCCGCCTTCTAAAAGATTGTTTCGAAGAGCAAGTTGTTCTCCATACTTATCGTTAGATATATAAATTTCCTCTAGCCATGTACCCTTTTCAAGATGTCGGTTATAAACAATAAATTTTCTTACTCTCTCCCAAATATGATAACTGTTGAAATATTCAGGATTACCACCAGTATCAAAATCACCGTAATTTCTTTTTGCATAATTCATTAACTTCATACTTTCAGTTGCAGAATTATCCATAGAGTTATCCACGTAAAACTGAATAGCCATTAATCTTTGATCTAAAAAAATATGTTTAATTATAAAGTTGTCATCAAAGTTATCATTTGGACAAAGATCTGGTGCTAAAATTTCAACTTCAGCATAGCCAGTTTCATCTTCGGATAGGGGACCATATATTTTTTCATGGGACTTCATATATCTTCCACCTATATCCATGATGAATTTGCACTTAGCTTCAACAATTGAAAAATTGAGTAAAAATATACTTAGGAAAAAAAATATTATTTTATGAAAATTAATTTTCATTACTCTCTATATTAAGGGAAATTTTAAGAATTAAATAGTGAGACAAAGTCTGAAAACCTTAAATTTTAATGAATTATTGATATTTAGTTGTTCAAATCGGGTACTTTACCTCGGAAGTATCAAAGTACTTTCAAGTGGAACAACTATTTGTGGGTTATCAACCCCATCAGGTGCAAATAAACCGCAACCATAAATCCTATATGCCATACCATCTGAACCAGCATCTGTTGCATCTTTTTTAATACTTGTGCCATATCCTTTAAATGGAGCAGATCCAACTTGGGTTAAGAAATACTGAAAATAATACTTTTCCACCCTGTTTTTATCTTCATTTTTAACAACACTACTAGTCAAAAAATCGTAGTATTTTTGGCTAAATTTTACATCGCTATGAGTTGCATTTAATTGATCTGCTGGAGGAGGGCCTTTAACGCTTACAAAAGATTGCTGATCTAAATCTTGAAAACTATTAAAGCAAGGTTGTAAATTTGGGGTACCTGAAACTACATTTTTAAATAAGTTGACTGGAGTCCCATCATCTTTAACATTATTTGGTAACAATTTTCTTTTTGTTGTATCTCTTGATCCATCGCTTTTGTAAGGACCTAAAAATTGATTAATTACATATTTTTCACCCTCAAACAGAGCTGTTTCTGCTACATAAAATGTTTGTTGATACTCATCACTTATGTTGTTGCTTTGATGGTCACTTGCAGAAATTACAATTAAAGCACCTCCCATTAAGGACATAGCCATTAATAAAACCAGCGATAGAACTAATGCAAAACCTTCTTCATTATTATTTTTCATTATTCTAATCCTACATTTCTAGCATTTGCGGTTACTGTTATAATATCTCTTAAATATTTATCTTCCTCAGCAATATCTCTCCCACTAGTTAAAGAAACAATTTTTCTAATTACGCCACTTGCTTTTCTATCTTTTTTGTAAAACTCTTTTGTAGATCTTAAAATTAAACCAACATCGACAGTTCTTACGTCGAAAGCTCTGGATTTGTCAGGAGTATAAGGTAAAGAACTTGTTATTATTTTGCCATTTTCATCGTGAGCTACAAATACAAAGTCCTGCACATAATCTAAAACATCTTCCTGCTCATAAAGAGTACTATCTGACTTTCCATTTGGGGCGATAGTCCATCCTGATCCTGTTTGCCATTTTTGTTTTGATTTAAGTATTTTAAAGCCATCACCTACTGTTTGTATTGATTTTTCGCATTCATAAGTTATTTTATATCTCGTAAAAGTATATCGTTGTCCGTCAGGTTTATCTTTATCATAGTCTACACCACCATAAACAATTTCTAACTTATCACACGTCCCCCCTAAACCAGTTCCAGATGTTATTTTAATAGGATTATGTTCATCGTTTGCAGCAATATCATCGTTAAGATATTTAAAACCAGCCATTCTAATTTCTCTTAAAACTTGACCAACTAAATCTCTACCAGCTTGTGAAATTTTTGCACGATCTGTTACTTGTCGATAAGTGCTATTTACAATTGTATAAGATGTAAACATAGCTAGCATCATTAAGCTTGAAATTACTATTGCAATCAATATTTCAATTAGGGTTAGACCAGCAATTTTACTAAATTTTCTTTTCATTATTTAATTTGAAAATATAAATATTTTTTCTTAGTAGCTTTTTGCATATTAATTTCCATTCGACCTATATACATTTTATCAAAATATAAATTTTTTGATTTAGTACAACCACTGTGACACAGCTGAATAACTTGTAAATTTTTTTTATCAGTATCATCAACACATTTAAGATAATTTTTTGATACCCTTGAAGACCATTTTTTACGAATATTACCGTCAGCTGTTGAGTCTGTAAATTTGTGTGCACTTTTTGCTTCACATTTATCTGACTTCCATTCTGTATCTTTTAGAGAGTCCACAAATGTTTTGTTACTAGCCTCTTGATTTTTAAAAGCATAGATATCTTCTGCAATTGTACCAGCAATATAATTTGCTTTAGTTCTTTCACCAGAAACATCTATAGATCTGACCGAATACTGAACCATTTGAAAAACTGCAATAAAACCTATGCCAATAATAGCAGTGGAAACCAATCCTTCTAAAAGTGTAATACCTTTTTCGGATAGTCTTTTTCTGCTTTTATCTGCTATTCCACTTACCATTAACTTCGCTCCATTTATATTTTTCTATTAGTCCAAATCTTGAGTATTTTATACCATATGTGAATTTGTCAAGAGCTGGAGTTGTTGGATTGCAAGTTGATCCAGAGGAACAAATAACGATATAGTTATAGCTTGGAGTTGTTAAACTTTCAAAACCAACAGGTCCTACTCCTACTCCAACGGCATTACCAGTTTTTTTGAAATATTTTCCTCCTTTAGAAAAACAAATAGAAAAAAATTTTTTGTCATCATTTATAGATGGAAAAATTTCAATTTTATCGGACAAAGTTTCATTTAATAATTCTATTCCACCATTAGTATTACTAAAATTATCATCTGAACAATCTAAATCAGTACCTTGATTTAAAAGGAATGAAAATTTTTCTTGCGGCAAACCTCTAACCATTACTGTATTTTCTTTACTAACTATAGAAAACTTAATTTGAATATAAGGATAACTTCCTCTTTCAACATGACTAACAGCTGATGTAAGATATGTTCCAATCTTTTCGTGTTGAGACCTTATCTCTCTGTCTTTGCTCCATTTTGAAAATTGAGGAAAACCCACTCCAGCTACTACACCAATAAGTGCAACTACGACCAAAAGTTCTATTAAACTAAACCCTTTAATGTTCCGCTTTTGCTGCGCTAGCATCTATCTTTCCTGAAGTTACAAGTTCTTGAATTGATTTATCCATCGTAATCATTCCTTCTCTAACCGCAGTTTGCATTATGCTTGGAATTTGGTGAATCTTTGCTTCACGAATAAGGTTTTGAACTGGTGGTGTACACTTCATTACCTCAAATGCACCACATCTTCCTTGACCATCCTTAGTTTTAAACAACCTCTGTGTAACAACCATTTTCAATGAAGTTGAAATTTGTGCTCTTATCTGTGCTTGTTGTTCAGGAGGAAATACGTCGATGATCCTATTAATGGTGCTTGGCGC
>CACMJW010000009.1 GCA_902614125.1 uncultured Pelagibacteraceae bacterium
AAAACCAAAAGGTCCTATAAAGGTAAAGAAATAGCAACTTCTAATCCACCAAATTTAGATTTTGCAAATTTAATTTCACCACCATGAGATCTAGAAATATCAGATGCTATTGATAAACCAAGTCCAACACTAGATTTACTCTCAGATCTGCTTTTATCAATTTTATAAAATGGTTTGATTATATTTTCATGTTCATTCTCTGGTATGCCTGGACCATCATCTGATACAATTATAGTTAGATTTTCATCCTGTTTTTCCATATGAATTTCAACTTTTTTTGCATACTTTAAAGAATTATCTATTAAATTATTTATACACCTTGCAAGAAGATTTTTTCTTCCATTAAAGTAAACTTCTTCCTTAAAATTGTGAATAATATTTGGATTGTTATATTTTTTTGTTAATTTTAAAATTAGTTCTGAAATGTCAAAAGTTTCGGTTTTGTCCTTTGCCCCAGTGCTAGCAAACTGTAAATACTCATTAAGCATTTTTTCCATATCATCTACATCAGATGACAATCTCTTTGATAAACTTTTATCTTTTATCATTGCGAGTTGAAGTTTAATTCTTGTTAAAGGAGTTCTTAAATCATGACTAATACCTGAGAGCATTTCAGATCTTTGATTTAAATGACGTATAATCCTTTTTCTCATTTTATCAAATTCTTGACCGGCTTTTCTTATTTCCAAGGCTCCTGATGGTCTAAATTCATCAAGATCTTCACCTCTACCAAATTTTTCTGAGGCTTCAGCTAGTTTTATTATTGGCCGGGTCTGATTTTTTAAAAATATTATCGCAATAGCAATCATTAAAAATGCAGGAAGAGTAATCCACAATCCAAACAATCTTGCTGAACTTGTAGTCAATCTACTTCTTGGAACAAAAAATTGAAAATATCCATCTATGTGTTGAATTTTTATGTCAACTAAATTTTTATAATTTGTTGTATTAAACCAATAAACAAAGTGTTTGTTTTTTAATTCTCTCCTTAGCGATCTATCAAGAGGACTAAACCAGCGCTCAGGTATATCACCAGGTATTACCTTTCCTTCTTTATGCTGAATTTCGATTTGAAGATTACTTTTAAATAAATTAATTATGTAATCTTTATCTTGCTGATCATTATCATAAGCATCTATAAATGTTTTTATTTCTGCAACAAGACCTCTTGTCATTCCTGCGTTTGTTTTGATCCATAAGCTGTCAAAAAAAACTAATGATATTGTAACTTGTAAAACCACTATGGGCACTGCTACAATTAATAAACCTCTATAAAATAATCTTTTTGGAAGTAAATTTTTTATAAAATTACTCAATCCATAAAACATATCCTTCTCCTCTGATTGTTTGAAGATATTTCGGGGTTTTTGGGTTTTCCTCGATCTTTTTTCTCAATCTTGTAATAATAACATCAATTGATCTTTCCTTATCTAAATTTATCAGCCTTCCAATTTCTTCTCTTTTAAATATTTTTCCAGGTGAGTTGATCATTTTTTCTAATATAATTTTTTCAGTGTTATTTATTTTAAGATTTTGACTTCCTCTAAGGATGAACAACTTATTTAGATCTATTTTAATACTTCCAAACACGATCACTTTTTTATGATTTTCCTTTTTAGTCTTGCTTAAGATATTATTAATTCTTAAAACTAGTTCTTTCGGCTCAAATGGTTTTGGCAAATAATCGTCTGCACCAACTTCAAGACCCTCAACTCTTTCAGATGCCTCTCCTTTAGCAGTTAAAAGTATTATGGGCGTATTTAATTTTGCCTTATTTTCATTAGTAAACTCCAGCCCACTTTTACCTGGCATCATTATATCTAATACAATTAGATCGAATTTTAAAATTTTGACTTTTTCTAAAGCATCTTCAGCACTTTTAGCCGTTGAAACTAAAAAATGATTTTGATCTAGATATTGTTTGACTAGATTTCTGATACCATCATCGTCGTCAACGACTAATATATGTGCATTAAATTTTTTCATTTATAATTTTCTTCAAAACTTTTTCGAAGCTCAATACCTCTTTTGAGTCTGAGTTAAGAAAGGCTTTGTAAAATCTTTTTTTTTGTATATTAAATATTTCATCAAATAATTTCACACCAAATTCAGTTAAAAATACGTGTTTAATACGAGTATCTTTCTTGTCTTTTTTGTAATTAATAGCCTTTAGTTTTATTAGATCCTTAAGAACTCTATTTAAGCTTTGTTTTGTTACTTTTAATCTTTTTAAAAGTTCTGAAATAGTTATACCGTCGTATAAAGAAATTAGATGAATAACTTTGTTATGTGCAACTCCAATTGAGTATTTATCTAGCACTTTTTTGGCATCCGATACAGTCTCTCTATATCCCGTAAATATTTTTTCAATATATTCTTTAAGCTCATGATCTTTTAGATATAAAAGTTTTTTCATATTGGTAAGTTATATTGACATATTATATATACAAATATATTTTTAAAAAATATTTTATTAATGATACCTTACGATAAACGCTCTGGAAAAATTTGGTATAATAATGAACTTGTGGACTGGCAAGACGTAAAGGTTCATGTTTTAAGTCATGGACTGCATTATGGTAGTTGCGTATTTGAGGGAGAGAGAGTTTATGATGGAAATATTTTTAAATTAGAGGAACATACCGATAGATTTTTTTATTCTGCAAATAGATTAGGTTTTAAAATACCGTATTCTAAAGAAGAAATTAATGTAGCGAGTAAAAAAATTGTTTTAGCTCAAAATGTTCAAAATGGTTATGTAAGACCTGTTGCTTGGAGAGGAAGTGAAATGATGGCTATCTCAGCGCAGCAAACTAAAATTCATGTTGCTATAGCCACATGGGAGTGGGGCTCTTACTTCGATCCAAATTTAAAAATATATGGTATTAAACTAAATATATCAAATTGGAGAAGACCTGCGCCAAATACAATACCATGGGATACAAAAGCATCTGGTCTTTACATGATTTGTACTCTGTCAAAGCATGAAGCGGAATCACAGGGATATACAGACTCTCTTATGTTAGACCATGAGGGAAATATTGCAGAAGCCACGGGAGCAAATGTTTTTTTTAAAGATCAAAATAATGAGTTGCATACTCCAATTCCTGATTCATTTTTGGATGGAATTACAAGAAGAACAGTCATTGAAATCGCAAAATCTAAAAATATAAAAGTACACGAGAGAAAAATTAAGCCTAATGAGATGGCAAATTTTGTAGGTTGTTTTTTAACAGGTACTGCTGCAGAAGTTACACCCGTGTCTCAGATAGCCAAGTATAATTTTAAAGTGTGCAATACAATCATAGATCTTTCAGATAGCTATCAAAAAGTTGTAAGAAAAAAGAAAGCTGCTTAATCTCTACTATCTTCAGAGATGGCGTGATCTATTCCCTTTCTTAAATAATCGTAACCAGTATATAATGTGAGAAAAGCTGAGAGCCACAAAAGTATAATCCCAATTGTTTGTGCATTATAATCCTGAAAGTTTATAATTTTATTTCCAGTATCACCAAGTAAAAGTAAAGAAATTGAGAACATTTGTAAAAAAGTTTTTAGCTTAGATAAATTTGATACAGGCATTTTAATTTTACCTTTAGCTAGAAATTCTCTTAATCCAGATATTAGTATTTCTCTCGTTAAAATTATAATTGCTGCGATGACTTCATAATTTTTTATAGTCTGATCCATGACTAAAAGTATTAAGGCAGTAGCTACTATTATCTTATCTGCAATAGGATCTAGAAGTTCGCCAAGCTTAGATTCTTCTTTATACATCCTAGCCAATAAACCATCTAAAAAATCTGTAAAAGAGGCAATTACAAAAAGCGCAAATGGTAAAATATCTCCATAAAATCCAGGCAAATAAAAAGTGAAAACAAATATTGGAACAATTATAATACGCCCAATTGTCAGATAATTTGGAAATTTAAACTTCATTCGTGAAAGAAGTTATATATTTTTTTTGCCACTTTTTCCTCAACTCCTTCAACAGACTTAATTTCGTCTAAACTGGCAGACTCAACTGCTCTAGCTGATCCAAAATGATTTAGTAATGATCTTTTTCTTACTGCGCCAATTCCTTCTATTTGATCAAGCAAAGACTTGCTTATTCCTTTTTTCCTTTTTGCTCTGTGGGCACTTATAGCAAATCTATGACTTTCATCTCTTATTCTCTGAAGAAAAAATAGAGTTGGGTCATTTTTTTCAAATTTAAATTCTTTTCCATTATGAAAAAAGGTTTCATTTCCACTATTTCTCTGTTTGCCTTTAGCGATAGCTACAATTGGAATTTCATGTAGACCTAGTTCATTCATGGCTTCTCTTGCCACAGAATATTGACCTTTACCTCCATCAATTAAAACCAAATCGGGAAAAGTAAGGTAATTATCTTTTTCTTGAACAGCTCTTTTAAATTTTCTGTACCTTTTTTTAATAAAACCTTCGTCACCGTATGTAATCAAGGCACCAACACTATTTGTCCCTTGAATGTGACTGTTATCATATACCTCCACTAAATTTATATTAGTTTCAAGATTGAATTTTTTCGATACCGCATCAAAAAGATCTCTATTGTTTTGACTTTCATAGATTTTTCTATTCAAACTTTCTTTAGCATTATTAATTGCCTGATTTATTACTTTTAATTTAGTACCTTTTTTTGCAACAGTAATTGTAATTTGCTTACCCTCTTTTAACGTAAGTGTTTTTTCAATGAGTTCTTTTTCTTTAATTTCATTTGACAAAATTATTGATGATGGCACACTTTTATTTTCATAAAATTGAGAAATAAAAGAATTTATTATATCATTTAAATTTTCGTCTGGATCATGCTTTGGAAAAAATGCTTGATTACCCCAATTTTGTTTTGATCTATAAAAAAAAACTTGAATACAGGTTTTTCCAGATTCTTTATATCCAGCAATCACATCTGCTTCGACCAAATTTGCTTCATTTATTCTTTGCGATGATTGAATTATATTTAATGATTTAATTCGATCTCTTAATATTGCTGCTTTCTCAAAATCTAAGTCCTCGCTAGCTCTTTCCATTTGATTAGACAAACTTTTTTGTATTTTTCTAGATTTTCCTGATACAAACTCAATTGCATCGTCTACGGTCTGCTTATAATCACTTTCTTCTACATAACCAACACAAGGGCCAGAGCATCTTTTTATTTGATAAAGTATGCAAGGTCTCTCTCTTTTTTTGAAAACAGTATCATCGCAAATTCTTAGATGAAATATTTTTTGTATCATTTTTATAGTCCAATTTGCAGATCCAGCAGACGCAAATGGTCCAAAGTAAAATCCATCTTTACTTTTTTTTCCTCGGTGTCTTTTAATTTGTGGCCATTTATCCTTGTTACCTATAAAAATAAAAGGAAACGATTTATCATCTCTTAATAAAATATTAAATTTTGGTTTGAATTTTTTAATTAAATTTGCTTCTAAAAGCAAAGCCTCACTCTCATTTGAAGTAGTTGTGATTTCGAGTCTTTTTGTTTGAGAGAGCATCCTCTCTGTTCTGATGATATGATTTTTTTCTGAAACATAACTTTTTAATCTGTTGGGAAGGTTTTTTGCTTTACCAACATAAAGGATGTCACCTTTAGAATTTAACATTTGATAAACACCTGGTAGCTTAGGAACTAAAGGTAATTCTTTTTTAATAACTTCTTTGCCTATTTCAGAGCTGATCATTGCTTCTTTTTTTAGAAATTTGGATTCCAACTGAGCTGCAATCCTTCATTATTTCTAACTTTTCAATTTGAAGAGTGATTTTATCTATTCTCTTATCTTTGAATAGTTCATCAAAAACATCCTCTGCCAATGTTTCAAGAAAATTGTAATGTTTATTTTTTACTAATTTTTTTATTAATCTGACTATCTTAGCATAATTAACTATTGATTTAATATCTTTGTCGTTCGAAGGTTGTTTGTCTTGATAATTTACTTCTAAATTAAATTTTACTTTTTGGGGTTTTTCCTTTTCAAAATCAAAATATCCTAGTTTTAATCCAAGTACTAATTCCTTAATTAAAACTTTTTTTTCGTAATTAAATAAGCTTTTTGTTTTATTTATTTTAATAACTTTTAAATTATTTTTTCTCATATTATTCAATTCTTGAGGCAATATATTCTTTAATTAATGGGTGATAATGCATAAAGCAATCTGCTTTGTTGATAATATGTCCTTCATTTAATGGCTCTTCCCAATCTGATCCAGCTGTATTACATTTTTTTCCATTAATTTTTTTATTTTCAGAAATTATTATTCTTTGAAAGTTAGGAACATTATCCATCCAATCAGATGTTAATCCCTCATAATGATCCATTGGATGAGTGAAAATTAAAATTGGCGCATTTCCCTTTTTAATTATATCAATCTGATCTTGCCTCCATTGAGCCATACCAGGATGCTTTTTATGAAATTTTTCCATAGCTTTTTCATAGCCAACTTTTTTTACTTTATATCTTTTTGATAAATTCCAAAAACATGCAGGCAGTAGTGATATGCCTCCACCCACTTCGTTCATATATTTTGCTGTAAATCTTAATGTTGCCCATCCACCACAAGAGTGACCAGATATAAAAATTTGTTTTTTTGGTACACCCAAGTTTACAAATTTTTTAACAACTTCTAAGTTGCCTTCAACTCTTCGATCCATTTTTGAGGTTCCCGGATAAGGTCCTTCCCATTTTTTCATCCACATTCCTCTTTTTCCCAATTCAGCGCCCAAATCACCCTCAAGTTGGCCCTGACAATGAATATAAATCATAATTTCTTTATCATTAATTTTTTGTCCTGCTAATTGAGTCCAATTCCTAAGCTCTCGAATCCAAAAACAATCTTTTGATTTAACATCATTTACACTGGAACCATGATTGTAAATTATTATTATTTTATCTTTAGGATTCTTTACTTCAAATTTTTTTTCAATTTTAATTTTATCTTTCCATTTATTTGTCGGTATTATAAAACCATCTTTTTTTATACTTTCCTTTGATGCATAAAGATTAGTGCATAATAACAAACTAACTAAAACTATACCTAAATATTTTTTCATTCTTTTCCTCCCATTATATCTGGTGTTTGCCAGTTTAAACTTTGACCACTATCAATAGAAATAACTTGTCCTGTAATAGATCTATTTTTAATAAAAAAGTCAACAGCACTACATATTTGTTCTACATCTACTTTTCTTTTAAGGGGTGTTGCCATGTATTGCTTTTTAAAATGTTTTTGAGATTGTCTTTTATTTTTTAAAGTTGGGCCAGGTGCGATACCATTTACCCTAATATTTGGTGCAAGGCTCATAGCACTTGTTTTAGTAAGTGTATAAAGTCCCGTCTTACTTATAGTATAGGAGAAAAAATATGGAGTTAGCTTAAAAACTCTTTGATCAATAATATTAATTATGTTGTTATTTTTACCTTTAATATTTCTTGCAAACGCTTTTGATAAAAGTGCGGGAGTTCTTAAATTTGTTCTTAGATGTTTTCCCCAACTATCAGTAGTAAAATTCTCAATTTTATCATTTTCGAATAGTGAAGCGTTATTAATCAAGCAATCAAAGAATTTTAATTTAGATTTAGCAAATTTTATTATTTTATTCACGTCATTTTCTTTACTTAGATCACCTCTTACCAAAAAAACTTTTGAACCTTTTTTTTGTAATTCTTTTTTTAGACTTTCCGCCTTTGATTTTGATTTGTTATAATGAATTAAAATTTCTACCCCATTACCAGATAATTTTTTTGCAATTGCTGCTCCAATTCTCGTTGCTCCACCGGTTATTATGATTTTCCGTGCTTCCATTTTTTATCTCTTTTTTTAGTAACTTTTGTTCCTGGCATTCCCATAGTGGATCTACCTTTTGGATAAAGCTTATTTTTAACATCGTACTGTCTGATTTTAGGATTTAAAGTTATTTCAAGCTCAGTACTTTCGAGTTTCCTTATTTCATCTCTAATTTTAGCAGCTTCTTCAAATTCCAAATTTGAAGCTGCCTCTTTCATTTTTTTATCTAAAGCTTTAAGATGTTTTTTAAGGTTTCCCCCAATATTTGACCCTTCACTTATTTTTACATAATCTTTTTCATAGACACTTTCTAAAATATCACTGATTTCTTTTTTAACTGATTTTGCATCAATTTTATTTTTCTTATTGTAATCTACTTGAATCTGTCTTCTTCTTTCTGTTTCTTTGATAGCTTTTTTAATACTTTTTGTTTCCTTGTCTGCATATAAAATTACTTTACCTTCAACATTCCTTGCGGCTCTTCCTATAGTTTGAATTAGAGAGGTCTCTGATCTTAAAAAACCTTCCTTATCAGCATCTAAAATACCTACTAATGCACATTCAGGAATATCTAAACCTTCTCTCAATAAATTTATACCGACCAAAACATCAAATACACCCATTCTAAGATCTCGCATAATTTCTATTCTTTCCAGTGTGTCTATATCGGAATGCAGATATCTCACTTTTACTCCATTTTCGTGCAAATATTCTGTTAGATCCTCTGCCATTTTTTTTGTAAGTGTTGTTACCAAAACTCTAAAATTATTTTCAATAACTTTTTTGCATTCATGCATTAAGTCATCGACTTGATTTTTAGCAGGCCTTATTTCTACTTCAGGATCTATTAATCCCGTGGGTCTTATCACTTGATCTATAAATTGACCTTTTGTTTGCTCTAGTTCCCATGGTCCTGGAGTTGCAGATACAAATACTGTTTGGGTTCTCATTAAATCCCATTCTTCAAATTTAAGTGGTCTATTATCCATGCATGATGGAAGTCTAAAACCATATTCAGCCAAAGTACTTTTTCTTGATCTATCCCCCTTAAACATCCCATTTAGTTGAGGAACAGTTACATGAGACTCATCAACAAAAACTAAAGTGTTATCTGGAAAATACTCAAAAAGTGTAGGTGGGGGCTCACCAGGCCTTCTTCCAGATAAAAATCTTGAGTAATTTTCAATTCCTGCGCAAGATCCGGTAGCCTCAATCATTTCTAGATCAAATTTTGTTCTTTCTTCTAACCTTTGTGCCTCTAGCAATTTATTTTCTGCTTTGTGTTTTTTTAAAGTAATTTCTAATTCTTTTCTGATATTTATAACTGCCTGTTCTATTGTTGGTTTGGGAGTTATGTAATGACTATTTGCATAAACTTTTACAAGATTTAGTTCTCTTACGGTATCACCAGTTAAAGGATCAAATTCTTCTATTTGCTCTAGTTTATCTCCAAATAAACTTAATCTCCAAGCCCTATCTTCTAAATGTGAGGGAAAAATCTCTAAATTTTCTCCTCTAGCTCTAAATGTTCCTCTAAAGAAATTCTGATCATTCCTTTTATATTGTAGAGCAACCAGAGATTTTATTATTTGCTCTCTATTGTATTCATAATTTTTTTGAAGTGTTAAAGTCATCTTGCTATATGCCTCAACAGAACCAAGCCCATAAATACATGAAACACTGGCAACAATTAGAACATCATCTCTTTCCAACAATGATCTAGTTGCAGAGTGCCTCATTCTATCTATTTGTTCATTAATAGATGCTTCTTTTTCAATGTACGTGTCTGATCTTGGAACATAAGCCTCTGGTGTGTAGTAATCATAATATGAAACAAAATATTCAACTGCATTATCCGGAAAAAAAGTTTTCATTTCTCCATAAAGTTGAGCAGCTAATGTTTTGTTTGGAGCGAGGATTAATGCAGGCCTATTGGTTTCCTCGATAACTTTTGCCATAGTAAAAGTTTTTCCTGAGCCAGTAACACCAAGCAATACTTGGTTAAATTCATTTTTTTTTGCACCTTTTACTAATTTTTTAATCGCCTCAGGTTGATCTCCTGCGGGTTTAAATTCAGACTTAATTTTGAATTTTTTTCCACCTTCAAGTTTTCCACTTATTTCAGGATTTTTGCTCTGGATGTCTGTAATTAAATCTTGATATGTATTTTGCATATATTAAACAGCGTAATAAAATAATATAATATTTCAATGAGCATTATATCAGACAGTCTAAAAAGAATTAAACCATCACCCACACTTGCAGTAACTCAAAAAGCTAGAGAATTGAAAGCAGCTGGGAAAGATGTAATTGCTCTTGGAGCGGGAGAACCCGATTTTGATACTCCAGATAACGTAAAGGATGCCGCTATTAAAGCAATTAAAGATGGTGACACAAAATATACTGCTGTTGATGGAACACCAGCATTAAAAAAAGCTATTTCAGAAAAGTTTAAGAGAGAAAATAATATAAACTATAATACTGATGAAATTACAGTAGGCGCTGGTGGCAAGCATGTAATTTATAATTTAATGATGGCAACATTAAATAAAGACGATGAGGTTATAATTCCAGCGCCCTATTGGGTGTCCTATCCTGATATAGTATTATTAGCTGGAGCAAATCCTGTTGTAATTGAATGCTCAGAGGATCAAGGATTTAAACTTACAGCTAAAGATTTGGAAAGCGTAATAACCAATAACACTAAGTGGTTAATTTTAAATTCACCTTCAAATCCAACAGGTGCTTGCTACTCTGAACAAGAAATTAAAAATTTAGCAATGGTTTTAAAAAGAAATCCTCACGTAAATATTTTGAGCGATGATATTTATGAACATGTAGTTTATGAAGATTTCAAATTTTTTACAATGGCACAGATACCCGAATTAAAAAATAAAGTTGTTACAATGAATGGCGTTAGTAAATCTTATGCGATGACAGGTTGGAGAATTGGATATGCTGGAGGTTCAAAAGAATTAATAAAAGCTATTGCAAAAATTCAATCACAATCTACAACAAATCCATCTTCAATAAGTCAAGCAGCAGCCGTAGAAGCTTTGAATGGTAATCAAGATTTCATATCAGTTAGATCTAAAGCTTTTCAAGAAAGAAGAGATTTTGTAGTGAATTCATTAAATGAAATTAATGGAATTAGTTGTATTAAACCTGATGGAGCATTTTATGTTTTCCCAAATTGCAAGGCACTTTTGGGAAAAAAAGATAAATCAGGAAAAAAATTAGAAAATGATACTGATTTTGTCCAGTCTTTGTTGGAAAATAATAATGTAGCTGTTGTTCAAGGGTCAGCATTTGGTCTAGATGGTTTTTTTAGGATTTCTTATGCTACATCAATGAGCAATTTAGAAAAAGCAATGAAAAGGCTAAAAGAATTTTGTGACAGTCTAGTTTAAATTATACTAATCCTAACCTTACAACTGATTTAGCATTTTCGGATATGCACCCTTTGGCTGGTTTGAATTTAAAGCCTAATATTTCTTCTGCATAAGATGTATCTGTCTGCATCATTATTCCAAGATCGGGTATCATTGTTTTTGCACTAGAATCTATGTAGCTAATTAATTTAACCATTAAATTTGGTAATTCTTTTTTGGGAAGTTTTTTTTTGTACTCAGGCATTGCCTCAGCAATTAATTGAGATAATTCAACTAACTTCTTAACCTCTTTTCCAACAATTAATCTTCTTCCCCCAACTTTGTTATTTCCTATACACGCGACATGAGCTTTTGCTATATCTTTAACATCAGAAATCAATACTGCAAATTTTGGTGCTCCTGGAAATTTGCCTTTCATAAATTGTCTTATGTATTCAATTGAGGTACCACCTTTTTTATCTAATGCATCACCAAAAACTCCTCCAGGATTAATTGTAGTTAATTTATTTTTTAACCCTTTGCTCTCCATCAATCTCCAAGCTGCTTTTTCAGCTTTTGTTTTTGATAAAAAATAGTCACTTACACCTTCAATCCAATTTTCATCAGACCAATCATTTTCTCCAAATGTGTAAGGGTTGGTTCTATTGGGTTTTCTAAACATTGCAACGATTGAGGAGGTTTTAATTATTTGTTCTACACTAGCATTTAACCCTGCATTTAAGACTCTCAAAGTTCCATCTACAGCAACAGGTAACAAGCTTTCTCTATTACTTGACACCTTCATTGGAAAAGGAGAGGCAACATGAAAAATATAACGACAACCTTTAGATGCTTCATTCCACCCATCATCTTTTAAAAGGTCTAATTCAACAAATGATAATTTCTCAGTTGATGCATATTTGCTTATAGTTTGTTTAGTTTGATCAACTAAATTGTTATTTCTTATGGTTCCTAAAACTTCGTATCCTGCATTCAATAATTCTATAGCAGTGTGTTTTGCAATCCATCCACTTATACCAGTTAATAATACTTTATTAATCATTTATGCTACTTACATTTATATCAGAAAATTTGTAATTTTTAATGAGATAAAAATTTCTCAGCCTCTAAGGCTGCCATACATCCCATTCCTGCAGCAGTAACTGCCTGTCTAAATGTTTTATCCTTTACATCTCCAGCCGCATAAACACCCGGAACATTTGTTGAAGTTGAGTCTGCTTTAGTTATTAAATAACCTTCATTGTCCATTTCTAATTGATTTTTAAATAATTCAGTCGCAGGATCGTGACCAATTGCAATAAATAGCCCATCAATTTTTAATTCTTTAACTTCATTCGATTTTACATTTTTTATTTTAAGGCCAGTTACATTTTTTGGTTCTTTTTCACCTATAACTTCTTCAACAACAGAATCCCAAATAATTTCAATTTTTTTGTTTTCCATTAATTTTTTCTGAAGCATTTTTTCTGCTCTTAATGAGTCTCGTCTGTGAATTAATTGAACTTTAGAAGCAAATTTTGTTAAGAACATTGCTTCCTCAACAGCCGCATTACCTCCACCAACAACTGCTACTGTTTTATCTTTAAAAAAAAATCCATCACACGTCGCGCATGCTGAAACACCAAATCCTCTAAAATTTTGCTCTGAGTCTAATTTTAACCATCTCGCTTGAGCCCCTGTTGATATAATTATAGAGTCAGCAGTATAAGTTTGTCCACTATCACCAACTGCTGCAAAAGGTGTTTTTTTGAGATCAACAGATTTTATATGGTCTTGTATCATTTCTGTTCCAACAGCTTCAGCTTGTCCACGCATTTGGTCCATCAACCAGGGGCCTTGAATTACATCTTTAAAACCTGGGTAATTTTCAACATCAGTCGTAGTTGTTAATTGTCCACCTGGCTGAATTCCATGAACTAATATTGGGTTAAGCATTGCTCTTGCAGCATAAACTGCTGCAGTGTATCCGGCAGGGCCAGATCCAATTATTAACACTTTTGTGTGTTTAGTTGGATTTTCACTCATATGGAAGCTATATAATAATAAATGTCGAAATTAAAAGGTTTATTGTTAACAGAAGGTATGCATGGAATGATAAGCCAAGTTGAAGGTTTAGCTAAAGCCCTAAATATTAATTTTACTCACCGAACAGTTGAACTTAAAAGTTTTTGGAAATTTATTCCACCAAATTTAACTCCAAGGTCAAATATTTCTTTTAAAGAATTTGAAGTACCTGACTTTGATTTAATTATCTCGTGTGGAAGAAAAAGTGTAATTCCATCAATTTATTTGAAGCAAAACTCAAGAAAACAAATTTATAATATTCACGTCCAGGACCCTAAAATAAACGTTAAATTATTTGATTTTATTATTGCACCTGAGCATGATGAAATTAGTGGTTCAAACGTCATCTCCACAAAAGGAGCAATACACTATTTAAATAAATCCGAAATTGTATCTAATTCTGAATATCTTAAATCATTAATCAAAACAGATAAAAGAAAAATCATTTCATTAATTCTAGGTGGTCCTACAAAATATTATGAATATTCGAAAGAAAATATTGAAAAAATATTTAATAAGTTGAGAAATTTGATTCAAAAAGAGGACTTTCAATTAGTGGTAATACCCTCCATGAGAACTCCAAAAAACATAATACAGTTTGCTAAAGAATTTTTTGGTGAAAATCATACTATAATAGAACAAGTAGATAAAAAGGCATATTTGTCAGCTTTAGCATTATCTGAATTTATTGTTGTAACATGCGATTCTAGCTCAATGATTTCCGAGGCAGCTCTCACTGGTAAGCCAATATATGTGGCCAATATTTTACCAAAAAGAAAAGATAAAAGATTTCAAAAATTTAGAAAATTATTTAAAGATTTGAACATTATTAAAAATTTAGATGATAATCATGAAAATTGGAGTTATGAAATATTAGATGAAACAAATAGAGTTGCTAAAATAATCAAAGAGAGATTAAATATTTAATGTCATTTTTAAATTCTGTAATAAATAATTCAAAAAAATTTGATGATCCTTTTCAACATTGGGAATTAGATCAACCTTTAACAGACGAACAAATTAATGAGATAATTACAGCTGATATAGATGACCCCACTAAACACAGTTTAAATTATGACGGTACAAGAGCCATCGATGGTGGTGAGGGAATATTTAGAGAGGGAATTTCAAATGGAGGTAAGGCACTCAAATTCAGATGTTTTGTAACAAAAGAAAATTCACAACAATTTCCATTTTTAATGCAATTGATAGAAGAGCTTAGATCAAAAGATACACATAAAAAAATATCAGATTTAATAAATAAGGATTTATCTAATTCTTACGTTAGAGTGGAAGTAATATGTGATAGAAAGGGTTTTTGGCTCAAGCCTCACTGTGATATTAAAGAGAAACAAATGTCTTGCTTATTATTTGTAAACAAATTTAATGAAAGTGAAGATTTGGGCACAGATTTTTATGATGAAAAATTAAACAAAATAAAAACACTTCCGTACAAAGATAATTATGGATATTTTTTTTCAAGTGGACCTAATACTTGGCATGGAATGGAAAAGAAAGAGATAGTAAAAGAGAGAAGGTGTTTACAAGTTAATTATGTAAGTTTTGAGACAGATTGGAAAGTCTTTTAGTTTGCTGACATCAATAATCTATATAACGAAGCAAAAATACCGTGACCTGATAGTTCTATCAGTAATATAATTGCTCCAAAAAAAATTATTCTTTTGTTCACTTTAATAAAAGTACTAATATTAATAAAAACCAAAAAAAAGCGTAATAATAATATATATATTTTTTTGCAAACATTTTTGGCACACTTAATTGTTCATCTTTATTTTTTTTTTTTTTATTTCTTGGCATCTTGAAGAGATTTAACAGTTAATTTTTTTGTTTTAAGTGACCTAATCGCCTCAATAAAAGCATATGCTGTTGACATATTAGTACAGTAAGGAATTTTGTTTGCCAAAGTCCCTCTCCTTAATGCCCTTGCATCACTAATTCTATGTTCACTATTTCCACCACCAGTATTAATGACTAACGATATTTTATTTGAATTTAAAATATCAACTATATGAGGTTTGCCACTGCTAACCTTGTTTATTTTTTTACATTTCATTCCATTTTGCTCAAGAACTTTTGCAGTTCCTTTTGTTGCAGATAGCGTGAACCCAAGTTTTGTTAATCTTTGGGCTAAACCAACCACTTCTTGTTTGTGCGAATCTTTTACTGATAAAAATGCCAAACCTTTGATTGGTAAAGAATTAGATGCAGCAATTTGACTTTTTGCAATTGCAATACCAAAATCATCATCAAACCCCATTACCTCACCAGTCGATTTCATTTCAGGTCCAAGTAAAAGATCACTATCTGGAAACTTGTTGAATGGAAAAACAGCCTCTTTAACTGCAAATCTTTTATTCGTTTTATATTTTAATTTGTATCTAGACAGTTTTTCACCAGCCATAACCCTTGAAGCAATTTTTGCTAAAGGAATTCCGGTTGCTTTAGATACAAAAGGTACCGTTCTGCTGGCTCTAGGATTTACCTCAATTACAAAAATCTCATCGTTTTTGATTGCAAATTGAATATTTAACAAACCCTTTACTTTCAAGGCCAATGCTAACTTTCTAGTTTGAATTTTTATTTCTTTTAAAATATTTTCTTTAATTGAAACTGGCGGCAGACAACACGCAGAGTCCCCCGAATGTATACCTGCTTCCTCAATATGTTGCATAATACCAGCCACATAAACGTCTTTGCCGTCTGATATTGCATCCACATCAACTTCCATCGCATTATCGATAAATTTATCGATTAATATTGGATTTTGATCTGAAGCTATAAATGCCTCATTTATAAAATTTGTTAATTGGCTCTTGTCATGAACAATTTCCATAGCTCTACCTCCCAACACATAGGAAGGTCTTACTACCACTGGCAGCCCAATTTTTTCTGTCAATTTAATTGCTTGATTAAATTTGTATGCAATTCCACTATCAGCTTGTTTTAGTTTAAGTTTTATTAGCAAATCTCTAAATCTGTCTCTATCCTCTGCAAGATCAATCGAGGAATATTGAGTTCCTAGAATAGGTAATTTGTTATCGTGCAAAAATTTAGCAAGTTTAATTGGAGTTTGCCCACCAAATTGTGCAATTACTCCTAGCAAAGAACCTTTTGATTTCTCTTTTAAAATTATATTTTGCACATACTCCTCAACCAATGGTTCAAAATATAATCTATCACTCGTATCATAATCTGTAGATACTGTCTCTGGATTACAATTTACCATTATTGTTTCAAATCCTGCTTCTTTAAGAGAAAAACTTGCCTGACAGCAGCAATAGTCAAATTCAATTCCTTGCCCTATTCTATTAGGACCACCACCTAAAATTATAATCTTCTTTTTACTTGATGGATCAGCTTCACATTCTGTTTTAATCGAAAAATTCCTTTGATATGTAGAATACATATATGGTGTAAAAGACCTAAATTCAGCTGCACAAGTATCTACTTTTTTGTAAACCGGAAAAACCTTCAAAGCTGTTCTTTTAGATCTAATTATATTTTCTTTTAATTTTGTAAGGTTTGATAATTTTTTGTCAGAAAATCCAATTGATTTTATTCTATTAAACTCATCGTAAGATTTTGGAACCCCCTTTTTTATTATATTATTTTCTTCATCTATAATTTCTTTAATTTGATTTAGGAACCAAGGATCAACTTTTGATAGTTTGTAAATTTTATCTAAAGGAATTTTCTTTCTAAATGCGTCTGCTATTAAAAGTAATTTGTTTGGAATATTAATTTTTAATTGTTTTAAAACCTCACTTTTTGAATATCCAAATATATCATCTAGACCAGACAAACCCGTTTCAAGAGAAACCAATGCTTTTTGAAAGGACTCTTTAAAATTTCTTCCAATCGCCATTGCTTCACCAACCGACCTCATAGAGGTGCCTAACAGTGCTTTGGTGTCTGCAAATTTTTCAAACGTAAATCTTGGTATTTTTGTTACTACATAATCAATCGTTGGTTCAAAAGATGCTGGTGTTACTTTTGTTATTTCATTTTGAAGTTCGTCTAAAGTATATCCAACTGCCAATTTTGCAGCTACTTTTGCAATTGGAAAACCAGTTGCTTTTGAGGCAAGAGCAGATGACCTTGAGACTCTTGGATTCATTTCAATGATAACCATTCTTCCATCTTTAGGATTGATTGCAAACTGAACGTTCGATCCACCAGTTTCAACACCAATTTTTCTCAAACATGCTATCGAAGCATTTCTCATTACTTGATATTCCTTGTCAGTAAGTGTCAATGCTGGTGCGATTGTAACAGAGTCACCCGTATGAATTCCCATTGGATCAACATTTTCAATAGAGCAAATTATTATGCAGTTATCATTTTTGTCTCTAACCACCTCCATTTCAAATTCTTTCCAACCATCCAAACACTCTTCAACTAGAACTTGGCTTTGTGGAGATTCGTGCATTCCTTCTTTTACAATTTTGAAAAAATCTTTTTTAGTTCTTGCTATACCCCCACCTAAACCCCCTAGTGTAAATGATGGTCTTATTATTGCTGGAAGACCAATTTTAGATAAACACCTTTTAGCATTACTAAAGTTATTCAAAATTTCGGATTTAGGTAAATCGATACCTATGTCAGACATATTCTTTCTGAACTTCTTTCTATCCTCTGCATTTTCAATTGCCTTTGAGTTTGCGCCTATAAGTTCAATTTTATATTTTTTTAATAGACCGCTCTTTTCAGCTTTTATCGCTAGGTTAAGAGCAGTCTGACCACCCATTGTTGGTAATATTGCTTGGGGTTTTTCTTTCTTTATAACTTCTTCAAGTATTTCTATAGAAATTGGCTCAATATAAGTTTTGTCAGCCACTCCTGGATCAGTCATTATTGTGGCTGGGTTTGAATTTATTAATACTACTTTAAAACCCTCATCTTTGAGAGCTTTGCATGCTTGAGTACCTGAGTAATCAAATTCGCAAGCTTGACCAATAATAATTGGACCTGCGCCTATGACTAAAATTTTTTTAATATCTTTTCTTTTTGGCATATTTTTTTACTTCATTAATAAAATCACTAAAAAGGTAATGACTGTCTTGTGGTCCAGGATTAGACTCCGGATGATATTGAACAGAAAAAACTGGTTTATTTTTTAATTTTATACCTTCTATACTATTGTCAAATAATGATGTGTGTGTAACAATTATGTTTTTATTTAAACTTTCTCTTACAACTTCAAAGCCATGATTTTGACTTGTTATCTCTACTTTTTTTGAAATTTGATTTTTTACAGGATGATTTGCTCCTCTATGACCTAGTTTCATTTTTTTTGTCTTACCATTTAAAGATAATGCTAGTATTTGATGACCTAAACAAATACCAAATATTGGAATGTTTGATTGAATTAATTTTTTTACAACAGGAATTGCATATTTTCCTGTTGCCGCAGGATCTCCAGGACCATTTGAAAGAAAAATGCCATGAGGTTTTAATCTTAATATTTCATCTGCATCTGTTTTACAATTAACTACTTTTACCTCACAATTATAATTAGAAAAATATCTTAAAATGTTTTTTTTTATTCCATAATCAATTGCAATTATTTTGAAAAGTTTTTTTTTATTTTTTAAATATCCATTTTTTTTATTCCATGTTTTTAAACCTTTCCAAATATACGATTTTTGAGTTGTAACAACTTCAGCAAGATCCATTCCATTTAAACCAGGCCATTTTATTGAGGCTCTGACTAATTTGTTTATATTAAATTTACCTGTTTTATTATTTGAAATTGTTCCTTTGGGAGCGCCTTTATCTCTAATATAATTAGTTAAACTTCTGGTATCTAAACCAGTAATTCCAACAATTTTATTTTTTTTTAGCCAATTATTTAAATCGAGCAGAGATCTATAATTTGATGGATTACTTATTTCTGAGTTAAAAATAACTCCTCTAGTCCAAATTTTTTCAGACTCTAAATCCTCATTATTTGTGCCAACATTACCGATATGTGGAAAAGTAAAGTTTATAATTTGACCCGCATAAGATGGATCAGAAATAATTTCTTGGTAACCGGTCAATGATGTATTAAAACAAACCTCCCCAGTTACTTCACCCTGATATCCTAAGCCTAGTCCTTTAAAAATAGTCTTATTTTCAAGAACTAAAACAGCTGGGGGAAATTGAGATTTAATTGATAAATTTTTTTTACGTTTTAGATACAATTACAACTCTTGAGTTAAAGGTTAATACTATAAAACCTCTTTTTCCTCAACCTCTCTAATGTATTTACGTAAAAAAACAATTTATCTTTTGAAGAAATTCATCTATCGAGTAAATTACTCATATGAGCTTAAGAGAAAAAATTGAATCAGATTATAAAAATGCTTTAAAATCTAAAGATAAAAATAAAATATCAACTTATAGGTTAATTTTATCAGGTATAAAAGACCTGGATATAAATAATAGGTCGGGACCAAATAAAAAAGAAACAGACGATGAAGATATTAAAAAACTTTTAAAAAAAATGATCAAGCAAAGATCCGAATCTATAGAAGTATACAAAAAAAATAATAGAGTTGATCTTTTAGAGATCGAAGAAAATGAAGTTAATGTTTTATCTGAATATTTACCCAAACAAATGTCTGAAGAGGAGACCATAAGCATTTGTAAACAAATTATTGAAAAAACAGGGGCAAGCTCAATTAAAGAAATGGGAAAAGTTATGGGGGAATTAAAACAAAATCACTCTGACACTATAGACTTTTCAAAAGCTGGAGCTTTAATTAAAGATCTTTTATCCAATAAATGAAATATCCAAAAGAGTATTTAGATGAAATAAAGACAAGGCTCAAAGTTTCAACTGTAGTCTCGAAGTCGGTTAATTTAAAAAAAAGAGGAAAAGAATATGTAGGGCTTTCTCCATTCAAAAATGAAAAAACCCCATCTTTCACAGTTAATGATGAAAAAGGATTTTATCATTGTTTCAGCACAAGTGAGCATGGAAATATATTTGATTTTATAATGAAAACCCAAAATCTCAAATTTGGGGAATCAGTAAAAACTCTTGCCAATTTAGCAGGTATGCAACCATATACTTTTTCTAAACAAGATGAAGAGAGAGAAAAAAATTGGAAAGAATACAAAAGTATTTATTCAAGATATGTTGAAAAATATCACGACGAACTTTTTAAAAATCCAAGTGCTGAAGCAGCAAAGAATTATATCAAAAGCAGAAATTTAACAGTTGAAGAAGTTAAAAAATTTAAAATTGGTTTTGTAACAAAAAATCAAAATTCTTTTGAAGAATTTTCAAAAAATTTTGACGAAAAAATTATAAAAGAAACCGGATTATTTTATTTTGATGATAAAAAAAATAAATTTATAGAAAGATTTAAAGATCGAATTATTTTTCCAATAAATAATATATCAGGAGACCCAATCGGATTAGGTGGTAGAACTATCAAACCCACATCTTATCTTGCAAAATATATCAATTCGCCAGAGACACTTTTTTTTAAAAAAGGTTCAAATTTATATAATTTAGATAAAGCAAGAAAACTTTCTAATAAAGAAGATTTCATTTATTTAGTTGAGGGATATATGGATGTCATTGGCTTAAGCAAAGCAGGTATTCAAAATTCTGTAGCAAATCTTGGAACAGCTTTAACAACTAGACAAATTTTAATTCTAAATCAATTTTTTGATCATATAATTATTTGTTTTGATGGAGATGAGAGTGGATATAAAGCAGCCTTGAGAGCCGCAGAAAGTTCTATTGTTGAACTTCAACCTGAGAAAAAAATATCATTTCTTTTTCTGCCTAAAAATGAAGATCCAGACAGCTATGCCAATAAATATGGTAAAGAAAATTTTATAAATTACTCAAAAAATAATACTTTATTGATACATAATTTTATTTTTGAACATTATTTTAAACAAACAGATGGAAATCCCTCATCTTATGCTATTTTTGAGAAAAAACTGAGATTAATTTCATCAACTATAAAGGATGAATACATAAGAAAATATGTTTTAGAATTTTTTTTAGATAAAATAAGTCAACTGACACCCAACATAAACAATACGTACAAAAAAAGTTTTGTAAAAAAAGCAAAATCTCTTCAGTCAACCAAAAATTATTATAATGAGACTAAAACTTTAAAACCAGTCGAGCTGAAAGAGTTTTCTTTACTTTATATAATTTTGAAAAAACCAAAATTAATAAAAGAAAATTCTTATTTAATAAATGATATAAAAATATTTACAAATGAGAATAATTTAATTTTTAAAGAATTAATCAATCAAACTAATAATTTTGAGTCCTCAGACATTTCAAACTTAAATATCGATGAAACATTAATAAATAGAGTTTATAAGTATGCATCTGTTAAGCATATTCTTGATAAAAAATTTGATGATGATCAAAAAATATTTGAAATTTTTAAAGAAATAATCCGAGACCTAAAAAATTATGAGTTAGAGTTTAGAATTGCAGAGCTAGAATCGAAATTTTCAAAAGATCTTAGTGAAACAACTTTCAACGAGTTAAAAGAGTTAAAAAAACAGCAAAAAATCAATTAAATACTAAAAAAATCGCATAGATTTTTCTAAAATCTGCATTATATACATCTTCCTAACTTTATATTGTGGAAAGAATAATTACTAAATCATTTGCAAGACTAATGGGTCGAGGTATCCATAGAGGTTTTATAACTCACGAAGAATTAAATAAATCTTTAGGAAAAAGGAATCTATCAAATGAAAATCTTGAACAGGCTTTTATTCATATTTTAAATGAGAGTATTATTTTAGTAGAAAAAAAATCTGATTATAAAGTTCTAAAAAAAAAAGACCCTTCATCTAAAGAAGAGGGAAAAACTATAGAAAAAAGTGATGACCCTATAAGAATGTACCTTAGAGAGATGGGAGGTGTGGAACTCTTATCCAGAGAAGGCGAGATAGCAATAGCAAAAAGGATTGAAGCTGGTAAAGACGTAATGCTTAATGCGCTCTCACAGAGCCCAATTACAGCTCAGCAATTTTTTGAGTGGAATACAAAACTTCAGAGTGATGAAATTTTAGTAAGAGAAATCATAGACATTGACACGAATTATATGGAAGATGAGGATACAGGTCAAAGTGCTAAACAAAAAAAATCTGACTCTGGTAATGAAGAAGCAGAAGAACAGAGCACAAATTCAAGCGAGGATGATGAATTTAACCCTACTTTGGCTGCCATGGAAACCGAAATTAAACCAAAAGTTTTGCAAACAGTTCATAATCTTACAAAAGACTATAATAAGCTTATTAAATATCAAAAAGAAAAACTTGATTGTGTTCTAAATTCAAAAGTTTTCTCTAATTCAAAAGAAAAGAATTATAAAAAAATTGTTGATGATATTTTAGAAAATATTAAATCACTTCAGTTATCACCATCTGTATTGGAGGAATTGGTACAAAAACATTATGCAGAAAATAAAAAAATTATATCTCTTGAGGGAAATCTTCTTAGACTTGCAATTGATGCTAAAATTACTAGAGATGAATTTATTAAATTTTATATCGGGAATGAAATTAACCCAAATCTAAAAAATTTTTTAGATACAAATGAGGTTTGGAAAAAGTTCTTTCAAAAAAATAAAGATGAGTTTAAAAATATTAGAGAAAGACTTATTGAAATAAGTCATAAACTCGGAATTTCAGTAACAGATTACAAAAAATTGGTTAGTAGAGTTCAAAAAGGTGAGAAGGAATCTAGAATTGCAAAAAAGGAAATGGTTGAAGCCAATCTAAGATTAGTTATTTCAATTGCTAAGAAATATACAAATAGAGGTTTGCAATTTTTAGACCTAATACAAGAAGGAAATATAGGTTTGATGAAAGCGGTAGATAAATTTGAATATCGAAGAGGTTATAAGTTTTCAACTTATGCAACGTGGTGGATCAGACAGGCGATCACAAGATCAATCGCGGACCAAGCAAGAACAATAAGAATACCAGTTCATATGATTGAAACAATTAATAAAATTGTAAGAACGCAAAGGTTAATTTTAAGTGAATTTGGAAGAGAAGCAACTCCTGAGGAGTTGGCTAAAAAGTTGAGAATGCCACTCGAAAAAGTTAGAAAAGTGCTTAAAATATCAAAGGAACCTGTATCATTAGAAAAACCAGTCGGAGATGAAGAGGATAGTAGTTTAGGGGATTTTATAGAAGATACAAAAGCACTAGCTCCATTAGAACAAGCAATTAAATCTAATTTAAGTGAAGCTACTACAAAAATTTTATCAACCTTAACACCGAGAGAGGAGAGGGTTTTAAGAATGAGATTTGGTGTTGGGATGAATACCGATCACACGCTAGAAGAGGTTGGATTACAATTTTCAGTCACAAGAGAAAGAATTAGACAGATTGAGGCAAAAGCGCTAAGAAAATTAAAACACCCAAGCAGATCTAAACAATTAAAAAGCTTTTTAGAAAGCTAATTGGGCCGTTAGCTCAATAGTAGAGTACTGCATTGACATTGCAGGGGTAGTTGGAGCGTAACCAACACGGCCCACCATCTATTAATTATCTTTAATTGATAACTCAAAAGAAATGGTATAATTATTTTTTTCAATTTAAGGGCCTGTAGCTCAGTTGGTTAGAGCAGTACACTCATAATGTATTGGTCCCAGGTTCGAGTCCTGGCGGGCCCACCAAATCAAGCAAAATCAACGTTTAGTATTTTAAATTTTTTAAAATTTGAATAAAAAACTCTCTGAAAATTTTTTCATTGTGTATGAAATTGTATAAATATTTTTTAAGGAATGTTCTGGTCACACAATTCTATATTTGTTAAATTAAATTATGGGTTGGCAAAAAAATGTTTCTGAGGGATTGTACAGAATTTCACTTACTTTAAGTATTTTTTTTGGAATAATTACTTTTTTATTAACTTTCAGGGAAGGTATAATTTTTGCTATAATAGCCTCTATTATAGTTTCAGTTATTATTTTTGTCTTAATTGCAGTCCTTAATTGGATTGTAAGAGGGTTTATAGGCTAATGTTAAATCATTTTAATATTCTGGAAAATGCAATAACTGAGTTGGGTAAAATATTGAGATTGAATGCTCAGTATTTTGGACTTTCAAATGAAAATATTCACGAACTTGAACCTATTGTACAAGGTACAATGCAAGCTTATGAATTAACTTTAAGCCAAGCTGAGAATATAAATATTAATTCATTAAGAAAACTGCAGCAATCTCAACATTTAGGATTATGTGCTAACAAAATATTTGTTAATGAATATCAAAATTTTCATAAAGATCTTAATACTGAAAAAATTGATACTTTTAAAAAAAAAATAGATTTTGATTTTTCTGATTTAAATCCTCAAGCAATCTATTTAGCTTTTTTAGCACAAGTTGCCCTTCTAATTGCAATTGAAAATGGTTTAGAACAACTTAAAGACAAATTGATTTTGGAAAAAAACAAATGGTATCAACAAAAATTCTTAAATTATGTTTCAAAATTTATAAATAAGATTTGTAATAATGAGTATAAATCGTCAGAAATTGCATCTTTGATTAATCCTTCTTTGCAAACAATGATGGCTAATTTTACATTGTTTGAAATTAATAAAGATCAATCTTTTATGAGTGATTTAGAAAAAATTAATCAAGGTTTTGATTTAGATTATTCGTTAAAAGACAAAAATTCTGACTCAATTTTAAGAAAATTTTTTAAGATTTAAATGAATTTTATCCGTAATTATTTTCAAAAAAGGACTAATATTTTTCTTGAAAATCAAGATTATGAGTTTGCAAAAGAACTTTATAAAGGAATGGAAGAACTGTTGCAAAGAGGGAATACTAAATATGGTGAACTGCAACATCTAGAAGGTATATTTTTAGATATTACTGATAGAACCCAAGCTCATCCTAGAGTTCCATTTGCTACTGAAGATAGGGGCGGGATGCTTCAAAACTTTGTTAAAGATCTTGGGTTTGGTAATAGAAAAATTATCTGGAAACCATCTGATTTATTTAATTTAGATGATTATTATAAAGCTCATTGGTTTCCTGCATCCTTAGAAATGCACGCTATGGCATATAGTGAAATGGAGGAAGCAAAATTATTATACATAGAGCGAAGAATTAACTTTATGGAATATTTTTTTAAAAGATTAGAAATATATAACGTTACAGAAACATCAAATTTTATAAAATATTACGAATTTATAGACCTGGAAAAATACAAAAAAAAATTAAGAGATGTTATGTTTGATTTACCAGTGATGACTAAAGAGGGTGAATTTGATTAAACGTACACTTTTATTTCTTTAATTTCATTTCTTCGTTGTGTACGAAATTGTGTAAGAATTAAAATCAAATTTAAATAAGCAAAGTATTACTATGTTAATTTAGTTTCTCCCAGGACTCTCATAATGTATTGGTCCCAGGTTCGAGTCCTGGCGGGCCCACCATTTAAAATTTAAATACAACTTAGAGTTTTAAATTACTTTCTTTAATAACTTTTTTAAATTTATTATTCTTTAAGTTAATTATGAATATAAAAATAAAAGTACTTCCTAAATATGCGTATCTAATATCTTCGGTTATAGCTTTTATTTTCTTTTGTTTCTTCGCCTATAAAGCTTTTGTTGCTTATTTAATTCATAAAGAACTTTATGGTGATGGAATGGATGTATTAGTTTCTCTTAGAGTGGCACTTGCTGGAATAATGTTTTTATTAATTGTTATTTTTTTTCAATTTATAAAAATAAAAGATCTTCAAAGTCAGCGTACAATATTGAGAGGAATATTTATTGGTTGGTCAAGTTTATTTATTGTATTAATAATTTTGAATTCAAACTTAATTCACTTTATTATTTTTAGTGGAATAGCCGCTTTAATAAACTTAATATCGTTGTTTAGCCTTGTAGATCTAATTAAAGAAGAGAGAAATACACTCACTGATAAAGAAATATATCTTTTGCAAAAGCTTGCAAATAAAAAATAGTTATTTGATTATAAATTCCTCTAAAACCTTAAATAAAGAATTAATATCTCCGTTATTATTTTGTATTACTGAATTGAATTCTTCTTTTTGAGTTCTTGCTAAACTTAGTCCTTCCACCATTAAATCTCTGATTAAAGGTTTTTCTGGATTTTTTGTATAAATTCTCCAATCAATTTTTACTTCTGGTCTACCTTTGCTTGCCTCAAGTATACTATTTACTATTGTATATTTATCACTTACTTTTTTTTCTGAGACTACATTAATTTTTGGATCAGTATAATCTACCAATCGACTAGAAAAACTCTTTAAAAAATAGCTTTTAAATAATTTTTGATATTTTGACTTATCTTCCTCAGAAATTGACTTTCTATATTTGCCAAGTGTGTACATACCTATTCCATTAATATCTACACTTCTTTCGGCAATATCATTTAGTTTTATAATTTTAGACTCAACTGGATCATCACTAGATAATACATTTGAAGCCTGATCAACAATTTCTTTAATTAAATCGCTCGGATTTTTGGCATATGTGGTATTTGATATAGTAAAAGAAATTAAGATTATAAATATTATTCTAAGAGAATTCATTTAATTTTACTGGGCGTCAACTTCTTCCCAATCATCATCACTCAATGTTTCAGTAATTTCATCAAGATTTTGTATTTTTTTTCGTCTATCTTGTAAGTATAAACTTCTTACAGAGGAATAAAGATCTAATGAGGTTCTCTCTAAACTATCAAAAGACTCTAAATTTTTGGCTCTAAAATCAACACCACTCATAACTCTACTTAAATAATAATCTGCCTCATTAAAATATTGAGTATCATTAGCTATTGTAAGGTTGTACCACGCATCACCTCCCATTATGTTAGCAACTGAACCTAAAGAATCTCTTACAGTTGTAGGACCCAACACAGGCAAAACAAAATAACATCCTTCACTTACACCCCATGTGCCAAGGGTTTGCCCATAATCTTCTTTTTCTCTTTTTTCTAAACCATAATAAGATGCAACATCAAATAAACCACCAATTCCTAAAGTTGTATTAATAACAAATCTTAAAGTATTCACTCCTGCATCTTTAAAATGACCTTGTAAAACATTGTTAGGTATCGTTACAACATTACTTAAATTTCCAAGAGCATTGCTTGCTCCTGATCTTACAGGTTGAGGAAGCTTTCTATAACCAGTTGCTAATGGTTTAAAAATTACTTTATCTAATCCTTGGTTGAATGCAAAAATACCCCTATTAACTTTTTCGAAACAATCATTAATTTCACCAGAACTAGATTTATTTTTTATTTCAAGACTTCCATCAGAGCCAGCATTAGCAATTGAAAACAACATATTGCTGACAAAAATTAATGTAATGATTTTAAAGTACTTTTTCATAAAACAATTTATATTATAACTTTAAATAATATAAACATTAAATTGTTTAAATTTATGCCAAATATTGTTGAAAAAATGACTTTAAACTACTCTCCAAATTTTGATTTAAAGAAAAGAAATAAATCGAAAATTAAATATTTGATATTTCATTATACGGGAATGAAGAGTGATAAATCTGCAGTTGAAAGACTAACTGACATAAACTCGAAAGTTAGCTGTCATTATTACATTGATCAAAAAGGTCAAATTATTCAAATAGTGCCAGATTTATATGTTGCTTGGCATGCAGGTAAATCATTTTGGAAAAAAGATAAAAATTTAAATAAAAGTTCTATTGGTATAGAAATTTCAAACCCAGGTCATGATAATAAGTACAAAAAATTTAACAAGAAACAAATTGAAAGCTTAATTAAATTATCAAAAAAATTAATTAAAAAATATTCAATTAAAAATAAAAATATTTTAGGACATTCAGATATAGCTCCATTAAGAAAAAAAGATCCTGGTGAATATTTTCCTTGGCATTTTTTATATAAAAAAAATATAGGGATTTGGCATAAATATAAAAAAAATAAAGAAGATAAATTTAAGATACTTAAATCGAAAATATTAGAAAAAAATTTTTTTTTAAATTTGAAAAAATTTGGATATTCGATTTTATTTGAAAACTTTTCAGAAAAAAAAAAATTGATAAAAGCATTTCAAATGAGATTTAGACCTGAAAGAGTAAGTGGTATTTTAGATCTTGAAACCTTCAACATCTCAAAAACCCTTAAATAACTTACATTAAAAATTATTGAAAAATTTTTAAAAATTAATATTTTCCCACTGCCAGATAAATGACTTATCACTTTAAGAAATTAAAGAGGAAAGTCCGGGCTCTACAAAGACGCAGTGCCAGTTAACGACTGGCGGGGGAAACCCCAGGGATAGTGCCACAGAAAATAAACCGCCTTATCAAGGCAAGGGTGAAAAGGTGTGGTAAGAGCACACCGGCTAAGTTGGTAACAGCTAGCGCATGGAAAACCCCACTGAGAGCAAGACTGAGTAGAGATGACATTGTTAGAAATAACTAAAAGCAGTCTTTGGCTAGTCATCAGGGTTAGTTGCTTGAGCTTTAAAGTGATTTAAAGCCTAGATAAATGATAAGTTTAAACGACAGAACCCGGCTTATAGTTTATCTGGCATTTATCATTCAAATCTAAAAATGCATCGCAAACCTAAACAAATTTAAAGGTTATTTGAAGCCTAGAAACATTATTTGACTATTTTTTTAAATACCCATATATTCCCACATATTCCCAAATATGGAAATATTAAATAAATATAAATATGTTTTTATCTACTTTCGAAAACAAATTAGACAAAAAAGGAAGAGTTTCAGTGCCAGCATCTTTTAGATCCTACCTCTCCAATATGGGTTATAACGGAATTATTTGTTACCCCTCATTTAATAACCAATCTATTGAAGCTTGGCCACAAGATAGAATAGAAAAAATTTCAAACGCAATAGATACTTTAAATCCTTTTGAGGAAAAAAAGGATTATTTTGCAACATCAATTTTATCTGAAAGTATCAATTTACAATTTGATAGCGAAGGTAGAATTTTACTAACAAAGAAATTACTTAAACATGCAAAAATCAAAAATAACATGATATTTGTTGGTCTTGGAAAAACCTTCCAAATTTGGGAACCAACAAATTTTGAAAAATTTAGGGTAACAGCAAAGAAAAAATCAAACATCAATAGAGCTAGCCTTAAATGGGAGCGGCAATTTAATAACTAAGAGGGAGATATATGACTATAAACTTTAAAACACCAGATATTAGAGAGTTGAAACCAAGAATACTAGTTCTTGGAGTTGGAGGAGCTGGAGGAAATGCTATCAACGGTATGATAGATGCTGGACTCCAAGGTGTAGAATTTATTGCAGTAAATACTGATGCACAAGATTTAAGATTGAGTAAAGCTCAAGGAAAAATTCAAATGGGTTTAAATCTTACAAAAGGTTTGGGTGCTGGAGCCAAGTTAGACATTGGAGAGGCAGCAGCTGATGAATCTCTAAATGAAATTGTAAATATTCTACAAGGTGCAAATATGGTTTTTATTACTGCAGGAATGGGTGGTGGAACTGGAACAGGTGCTGCACACGTGATTGCAAGAGCTGCAAAAGAATTAAATATTCTTACAGTTGGTGTTATCACTCTACCATTTTTATATGAAGGTCCATCAAGAATGCGTAAAGCACAACAAGGTCTAGACGAATTAAGAAAGCATGTTGATACAATAATTGTAGTTCCAAATCAAAATTTATTTAAGATTGCGAGCGAACAAACTACTTTTGAAGAATCTTTCGAGTTATCAAATGATGTCTTACTACATGGAGTACAAAGCATCACAGACTTAATGGTAAGACCTGGATTAATAAATTTAGACTTTGCAGATGTTGAAACAGTTATGAGTTCAATGGGCAAAGCGATGATGGGAACAGGACAATCAGAAGGTGAGGGAAGAGCAGTAAAGGCAGCCGAGATGGCTATAAATAATCCATTAATTGACGATTACACACTTAAAGGTGCTAAAGGGCTACTTGTTAACATAACTGGGGGCAAAGACTTAAAACTTTTTGAGGTAGACGAAGCTGTAAACAAAGTAAGAGCTGAAGTTGATCCAGAGGCAGAACTTATTATTGGGGCAATTACAGATGAAAATTTAGATGGAGCAATGAGAGTATCAATTGTTGCAACTTCACTTGATGGTCAACAACCTGAACCAAAATCAGTTATCAACATGGTGCACAGGATACAAAATAGAAATCCTGGCTACACAGATTTTTCTAATACAGGTTCATCTCAATCATTTACATTTTCAAATCCAAACAATTCAATAATCACTAGTGGAGCGAATGCTCTTAAAATTGAAGAAGAAATAAAAAATGAAAATTTAAATGTAAACTCAAATGAGATGGAAACTTATCAAGAAAATTCTGGTGAAAAAGAAAGTTTGGAAAGTCAAGTAGTAGAAAACAGCTCAAATATAGTTGACAAAGAATTTTCTTCAAATGGTCTTGAAAATTTTAAATTTAATGAAGAAGAAACTCCCGAACTTTTCAATTCTGATAGTGAGGTGATAAATGAGGAAAACTCAACAAAATCAGATGAGGATCAAATTTCTGAGGAAGATGATCTAGAAATACCAGCATTTTTGAGAAGACAAAAAAATTAATGTTCTTCAAAAAAATAAATGAATGCCACCATAAATCTGGAAAAAAACCATTTTCCAGTTTTGCTAAATGAATTAATTAGCATTATTTCCCCTCTTTATGGTGGCACATTTATAGATTGCACTTTAGGTCAAGGCGGATATTCAAAAGAAATATTAAAAACAAAATCAAATAAAGTAATTGCTCTTGATAGAGATCCTGATGTTGTACAGATTGCAAAAAAAATTGAACATCAAAATAAAAATCGATTTAATTTCTTTAATAATAAATTTTCAGAAATTGATAAATTAAATATTAAAGATACTGATATTAAAGCTGTAATATTTGATTTAGGTTATTCTTTAAATCAAATTTTGGATTTAAAAAAAGGATTGTCATTTAAAAGCACTGGAAAATTAGATATGAGATTGGGTTTAAATCAGTTTTCATGTGATGATGTGATTTCAAATATCTCAGAAAAAAGTTTAAGTAAAATCTTTAAAATATTTGGAGAGGAAAAAAATTCAAAATTAATTGCAAGAAGAATAATTAAATATAGAAATAAAAATAAACTTAAAACTGAAGATTTGGTCAATATTGTAGCAGAAATTAAAAAGTATAAATTTTCTAGAACAAATCCATCAACAAAAATTTTTCAGGCTTTACGAATTTATATTAATAAAGAGATAAGTGAATTGATAAACGGATTAATATATTCATTCAAAATTCTACCGGTTGGAGGAATGATTGTTGTAGTTACTTTTCATTCAATAGAGGATAAAATAGTTAAATTTTTTTTTAAAAATTATTCTGATAAAAAAAATTCTTCACGATATGTACCGAGTATAATTAAAAATAATTGTCTGAAATTAAAAAATAATAAACCGATTATTCCAAGTGATGACGAAGTAAAAATTAACCCTGCATCAAGATCAGCAAAACTTAGATATGCCATTAAAACTCATGAAAATGATAACTTTGATGAATTACATGAAAAATTTAATTACTTAATTGAGACAGAGAATTTAAGTTATAATTCATGAAAAAAATAATTACTTTAATCCCTGTTATTTTTTTAATATTAGCAACAACTTTGACTAAAAATTCTACAAAACAATTAGACAAAAAAATATTTGAGACAAAAGAAAATATAAGAGCTTTAGAGAATCGTTTGGAGCTAGTACTTTTAGATTATAATTTTCTCAGTTCTCCAAAAAAATTAATGGAATATCAAACAAAATTTTTTGAAAATAACCTTATTCAATTAAATATTAACAACATTAAAAATTTAGAAGATTTGAATAAAAAGATAATAAACGATGAGTGAATTTAAGTTTGTTGTAAACAAATCAAATTTAAAAATCTCTTTTGAGAGAATTGCTTTTATATTTTTTATTTTTTTTATAATTTTTTTGTTGTTTTCAGCTAAAATTTTATTTCTCGGTTATAATAATCTACCTGAACAAAAAGTTACAAAAAAAAAAGAAAATTTCAGATCTAGTATTATTGATAGAGAAGGGGATATTTTAGCTAAATCAGTAAGAATAACTAACTTAGGAATAGATCCAAAGTTAGTTGTTGACAAAAAAAAACTATTATTATCTTTAAAATTACTTTTTCCTGATAAAAACTTCAAAGATCAAATAAATGGAAAAAAATTTTTTTATGTAAAAAAAAAAATATCACCAGAAAAATTAGAAGCAGTTTTAAAATTAGGTGAAAAGGCATTTAGATTAGAAGAAAAAATTGCAAGAGTGTATCCAAATAGAGAATTGTTTAGTCATATTATTGGTCAAATAGATGATGATAATAATGGTATATCTGGATTAGAAAAAAGTTTTGATTACGAGTTAAGGTCCTCAAAAGAGGCTTTAAAACTTACTGTTGATAAAGAACTGCAATATCTAATTAGAGAAGAGCTAGTAAAAGCTGAAGATATATTCAACAATGTTGGGAGTGCAGCAATATTAATGAACATTCATAATGGAGAAATACTATCAATGATTTCTCTTCCAGATTTTGATTTAAACAAAAGAAAAAATCTTGAAGATTTAAAATATATAAATAGAGCAACGAAGGGAGTTTATGAATTAGGATCAGTTTTTAAAACTTTCACTTTAGCTGCTGGAATAAATTATGATGTAGTTGGTCCAGAAACACAATTTACAAATCTAAAAAAGAAAATTACTTGTAATAAAAATTCAATAGAAGAATATGACAACAAAATCCCTTCAGATTTAACCGCTGAACAAATTTTAATAAGATCTGGAAATATAGGATCTGTTCGTATTGCTCAGAAAGTTGGAATAGATAATTTTGAAGATTTTTTAGTTAGAATTGGAATTTTAAAGCAACTTACATTTGATACAGATGAAATTGGAACTACTCAAATTGGAAGATGGGGTAAATGTAAACTTGCTACAGTTGCTTTTGGGCATGGTATAGCTACTACACTTTTACAACTAGCAAAGGGTTACTCTATTGTTACAAATGGCGGATATGAAATAAATCCAACATTGATAAAAAAAAAAGATAAATATGATAAAATAAGATTAATTAATAAAGATGTCTCAAATCTCATTAATCCAATATTAAGAAAAATAGTATCAACAGAGGAGGGTACAGCTGGATTTGCAAATGTTGCTGGATTTGAAGTTGGAGGAAAAACAGGTACCGCTGATCAACCAGCAGGTGGAGAATATTCAAAGAAAAAAATTAATACTTTTGCTTCTGTCTTTCCATCATCAAATCCAATGTTTGCTTTAGTAGTAATGCTAGATGAACCCAAACCAAATAAAGAATTTGTTTATTATTATAGAGATGGAAGACAACCACATAAAGGAAATTGGAGAAATACAGCAGGATGGACTACTGTTTGGGTTACAGGTCAAATAATCGAAAAAATTGGGCCAATTTTAGCCACAAAATATTAAGAGCGTAAATGATGTTACTTAAAGACTATCTTCCGAATATAAATAAAAAATTTAGAAATTTAAACTTCTCAGGCTTAGCATTTAATTCAAATGAAGTAAAAAAAAATTACATATTTATTGCGATTGAAGGAGAGAAGTTTGATGGAAACAATTATATAAATGATGCAATAAAAAATGGAGCAAAAATAATTATTTCTTCAAAATTTAAAGATCAAATTAAAAATAATATTAATTTTTTAAACCAAAAAAATCCAAGACAAATTTTATCACATTTGTCTTCACAAATTTTTATAAAAAAACCACAAAACCTAATTGCTGTTACAGGTACTAATGGAAAAACTTCAATTGCAAATTTTTACTATCAAATTTTAAAAGAAAACAAAAAAAAAGTAGCCTCTTTTGGTACCCTTGGAATTAGTGGAAAGAGAAAAATTGAAAACACATCAAATACTACTTTTGATCCAATTAAAATTGGAAGGAATTTTAATAATTTAGAAAAAAAAAAAATTAAAAATGTGATATTAGAAGCATCAAGCCATGGCTTAAAGCAACATCGACTAGATGGATTAAAATTTGATGTTGGAATATTTACAAATCTAAGCAGAGATCATTTAGATTACCACAAAACCTTAAAAGATTATTTAAATGCAAAATTAATTTTGTTTAAGAAATTAATGAGAGAGGGATCCGTTGCAATTTTTGATCAAGATACAAAATATGCAGCAATTTTAACAAATATTTGTAAAAAAAATAAAATTAAAAAATTAACAATAGGAAAAATAGATAGCGATTTATTAATTAAAAACTATTCTATCGTAGATAATAAACAAGAATTAACATTTTCATTTAAAAAAAAAAACTACCATTTTAAAACCCAATTGATTGGCAAGATCCAAATTAAAAATCTTTTAATGTCAATTCTGGCTGCATATAAAAGCAATATAAAATTGGAAGATATTCTTAAATCTGTAGAAAATATTAAAGCTGTACCAGGTCGTTTTGAAAAAGTTGGGAATTTAAAAAATAATTCAGTAGTTATTTTAGATTATGCCCACACACCTGATGCGTTGAAAACTTGTATTTTAAACATAAAAGAGCAGTTTAAACATCGAAAAGTAAATTTGGTTTTTGGTTGCGGGGGAGAGAGGGATAAACCAAAGAGGTCAATCATGGGCAAAATTGCTAATGATTTATGTGATAAAATATATTTAACTGATGACAATCCTAGAACAGAAAGTCCAAAAAAAATTAGATCTGAAATCAAAGCTAAGATATATAAATCAAAATTAATTGAAATGCCTTCAAGAAAAGAGGCAGTTGAAAAAGCAATAAAAGATCTAAGATCTGACGAAATATTAATCGTGGCAGGAAAAGGTCATGAAAATTATCAAGAATATAAAACTAAGAAATTTTTCTCAGATAAGGCATGTATGATTGATGCTATTAAAAAAAAAAATAAAAAATTATCTAATAATTTAAAAATAAATATTATTAACGAATGCTTAAACAAAAAAATTAATAATAATTTTTTTATAAATGAGGCTTCAATTAACTCAAAAGACGTAAAAAAAAATAATATTTTTTTCGGTATTAAAGGAAAAAATATTGATGGAAATAAGTTTGCTGATGAAGCTCTTAAGAAAAAAGCATCTATTTGTATATTAGAAAAAAATTATTCAAAAAAAAATTCAAGAAAAATATTTGTTAAAGATACACTTAAAACTTTTTCAAATTTATCATGCATAATACGTAGATCATTAGGAACACCCATTGTTGCAATTACTGGCTCTGCAGGTAAAACTTCTTTAAAAGAACTAATTGGCCAAAGTCTTAATACTTTAATACCAACTTCATATTCAAAAAAATCATTTAACAATAAATATGGAGTTCCATTGTCGTTATTTAATATTAATAGGAAACATAAAATTGGAGTGTTTGAAATTGGTATGGATAAGAAAGGTGAAATTCATAAGTTATCTAATTTAATCCAACCCGATATAGGTGTAATAACAAATATATCTTATGCTCATATTAAAAACTTTAATTCAATTAAGGGAATTGCAGAGGCAAAAGCCGAACTTATAAAAAATATCACTAGTGGAGGCAGGATCATCTTAAATGCAGATGATGTTTTTTATAATTTTTTCAAAGAGAGGGCATTAAATAGAGGATTAAAGATAATTTCCTTTAGTATTAAAAATAAATCAGATTTTCAATTTATAGATAATAAAAAAAATAGAATAAAAAAAATTCTCGAAATAAAATCAAATAATAAAAAATACAAATTTAAAATAAATAAAGATTTATATAATTATAAGCTTAATTTAGCAGCAGCCGTTGCAGTAATTTCAAATTTCATAAAAATCGATAAATTAAATAAAAATATATTCAAGGATTACATTCATCCATCAGGCAGAGGTAACTTTAAAAAAATTAAAATTAAAAAAAGGACAATTCAATTAATTGATGAAAGCTATAATTCAAACCCATTATCTTTGAAATTTTCTATTGAAAAATTTGATAAAATTAAAACACGAAATGCTAAATATTTGCTACTCGGAGATATGTTAGAGCTTGGTAAATTTTCAAAAAAATTGCACTCTGATATTGCAAATAATATTAATAAAACTCAAATATCCAAAGTATATGTCTATGGCAAAGATATAATTTATACTTTCAACAAATTAAGAACACAAAAGAAAGGCAAAATCTTTAAATCTAATAGTGAAATATTGAGATTTATAAATAATGAAATTAATAATAATGATTATCTTATGGTGAAAGGATCAAACTCGACTGGATTAAACGAAATAATAAAAAAATTCAATTAATTTATGCTTTATATTTTATTTTCAAATTTAGTTGATACTTTTAGTTTTTTTAATGTCTTTAAATATCTGACCGTCCGAACAGGATTATCAATGTTTACAGCTATGATAGTTGTATTTATAGCTGGTGGACCATTTATAAGATATTTCTCATCAAAAAAAATACACAATCCAATCCGAGATGATGGACCAGATGAACATATAGTAAAAAAAATTGGAACACCTACAATGGGGGGGTTATTAATATTGTTTGGTGTTTTTTCGGGTGTCCTTTTGTGGGGAGATTTATCAAATCCTTATAATTGGTTTCTTATTTATATTGCTGGTACTTTTGGACTGTTAGGTGCCTATGATGATTACAAAAAAATAAAATTTAACAATTCAAGTGGCGTTTCTTCTAAATTTAAAATTTTAATTCAAATATTTTTAGCAATTGTTGGGATATTAATTTTATATTATTCAGGTGTATCAGATGAAATAGAAAATCTATATTTTCCATTTTTAAAAAATTTAGTTATTAATTTAGGTTGGTTTTTTATACCATTTTATATTTTTGTACTTGTAGGCTCATCTAATGCTGTGAACTTGACTGATGGTTTAGATGGTTTAGCAACAGTTCCAGTGATACTCGTAGCCTCATGCTTTGCATTGATAAGCTATGTTTCTGGAAACATGGTTTTTTCAGGGTATTTACAAATTCCTTATATAGAGGGTGTTGGAGAGGCCTCAATTTTTTGTGGCGCTATAATAGGAGCGTGCCTTGGTTTTCTTTGGTTTAATGCACCACCTGCAAAAATTTTTATGGGTGACACTGGGTCACTTTCTTTAGGCGGATCATTAGGAGCAGTTGGAATTATAACTAAACATGAAATTGTTTTAGCTATAACGGGTGGTTTGTTTGTTTTGGAGGCTATATCTGTAATTGTGCAGGTTGTTTCATTTAAACTGACTGGAAAAAGAATTTTTAGAATGGCTCCAATACATCATCATTTTGAGAAAAAAGGATGGCCAGAGTCAACTGTTGTAATTAGATTTTGGATTATATCTATAATTTTAGCATTAATTGGAATTGCAACTCTAAAATTAAGATAATGATATTAAAAGAAAATTTTTTTTTTAAAAAAAAAATTTTAATTTATGGATTAGGAAAATCTGGAAATGCTTGTTTTGAATTTTTAAATAGAAATAATGACATATTAGTTTTTGATGATAATTCTTCTATAAAAAATAAAAAACATATCAAATACTTTTTTTCTCCAAACAGAATAAAAAAAATAAATTTTGATTATATTTTTTTAAGTCCTGGAATTGATATAAATAACTGTATTTTATCTAAGTTTTTAAAAAAAAATAAAAATAAAATAATTAGTGAGTTAGATATTTTTTATAAAACATATCCAAAATTAAATAAAATTACAATTACAGGAACAAATGGAAAATCAACTACATCTAAATTAATTTACGAAGTTTTAAAATACCATAAAAAAGATGTTAGATTAGTGGGAAATATTGGAAATCCAATTTTAAAAGAGAAAAATATAAAAAATAACACAATTTTTGTAATTGAGGCTTCATCCTATCAAATCGACTACAGCAAATATTTTGAAACTAATATAGCTCTAATTTTGAATATAGCCCCTGACCATTTAGAGAGGCATAAAACTTTTCAAAATTACGTAAATGCTAAATTAAAATTAATTAAAAAACAGAAAAAAAAATCAATAGCACTGATTGAAAAAAATAACGGGCTAATTAGGGATATTTTAAAATCACAAAAGGTTAAATCTAAAATAAAAAATGTAGACTTTAAAGAATATGATATTTTTTACAAAAAAATAAAAAATAATTATTTTAAAAATTTATCAAACATAAAAAATCTTTCATTTGTATTAGCGCTTTCTAATATCCTAAAACTCGATAATTCCAAAATTTTAAAGGTAGTAAACAGTTTCAAAGGATTAAATTATAGAC
>CACMJW010000010.1 GCA_902614125.1 uncultured Pelagibacteraceae bacterium
ATCATCCCACAAACCATCTGTTGGAGGAGCTTCTATAATTTCTTTTAATATCCCAAGTTCTTTTCCAAGTTCCCACACTTCTGTTTTGTTACAATCTGCTATTGGAGAAATATCAACTCCCCCATCACCATATTTTGTATAAAAACCAACTCCAAAGTCTTCTACTTTATTTCCTGTTCCAACAACTATTCCACTATTTGCTGCAGCAACCTGGTATAGAGTTGTCATCCTTAATCTTGCTCTCGAATTTGCCATACCATGTTCATTACCAAAGTTATTTAAAGTTCCTTCAAATGTTTTAAATAAACTATCAAGCTCTAAAGTATGACCTTCGACGTTGCTAAAATTTTTTTTTAACCACTCTTGATGTGCTAAACTTAAATCATGTTGTGCTGATTTTTGTTTAATTGGCATAGATAGTACAATTGTTTTTAGACCTGTCATTGCACTTAATGTGCTGGATACTGAAGAATCAATTCCTCCAGAAACACCTATTACCAACGACTTAGCTTTATTAGGCATAGAATTGACATAATTTAATATCCAATTTTTGATATGGTCGACTTTGTCTTTTGGGTTCATAAAATAAATATAGAAATTAAATTATATTTTTAAACGGTTAAGATGCCGCTTTAATTGCAGATTTGGAATACAAACTATTCTTTTTTATCTCATCTGAAATTAAAAATGCTAATTCAATAGCTTGATCAGAGTTTAATCTTGGATCACAGTGTGTATGGTATCTGCTTGATAAGTCAGTATCAGATATTTTTTTTGCGCCCCCCGTACACTCTGTCACATCTTGTCCAGTCATCTCAACATGCAACCCACCAGCGTATGAGCCTTCTGCTTGATGAACTGCAAAAACATTTTTAACTTCTTTTACTACATCATTAAATGGCCTCGTTTTAAATCCAGTTGACGCTTTTATGGTGTTGCCATGACAAGGATCGCAGGACCAAAGAACATTTAAGCCCTCTTTTTTAATTCCTCTTATTAATTTTGGCAAAAATTTCTCTACATTTTGATGACCAAATCTAGAAATTAGAGTTATTTTTCCTTTTTCATTCCTAGGATTAATAGCTTCACAAATTTTAGCAATTTCATCTGGTTTTGACGTTGGTCCACATTTAATACCAATTGGATTTTCTATCCCTCTACAAAACTCAACGTGTCCACCATCTAATTGTCTTGTTCTATCTCCAATCCATACAAAGTGAGCAGAGGTATCATGATATTCGCCTGTAGTTGAATCTACTCTAGTCATGCTTTCCTCAAATGGTAAATGAAGAGCTTCATGAGATGTCCAGAAGTTCACTGTATATAATCTATTATTAAAATCTGATGTAATTCCACAAGCTTCCATGAAAGCTAATGCGTCGGCAATTTTATCTTCTAATTCTTTGAATTTTTTTGATTGTGGGCTCTTCTTAATGTAATCTAAATTCCATAGGTGAACTTTATTTAAATCAGCAAATCCACCTTTTGAAAAAGCACGTAAAAGATTTAATGTTGATGCTGATTGAGAGTATGCTTTAAATAATCTTTTTGGATCAGGTCTTCTAGCTTTCTCATTAAAATCAATAGCATTAATATTGTCCCCTAAATAGCTTGGTAATTCTTTATCACCTTGTTTTTCAGTAGGAGCACTTCTAGGTTTTGAAAACTGTCCTGCAATTCTTCCGAGTTTTACTACCGGTAATGACGCAGAATAAGTTAAGACTAAAGACATTTGAAGTATAACTTTAAAAGTATCTCTAATATTATCTGGATGAAATTCAGCAAAACTCTCTGCACAGTCTCCTCCTTGTAAAAGAAAAGCTTTACCATCTACAACATCTGATAATTGATTTTTTAAATGTCTTGTTTCACCTGCAAACACTAAAGGTGGAAACGTTTTTAACTTATTTAAAACGACATCTAATTCCTTTTCGTCATCATAATTAGGTTGATGTTTTACAGGATATTTTCTCCAGCTATTTATTTTCCAATTTTTCATTTCAACTTGAAATTGTTTTAACAGACTTTACTAATTATTCAACAGTAACTGATTTAGCAAGATTTCTAGGTTTATCAATATCAAAACCTTTATCTAAAGCTGAGTAATAGGCTAATTTTTGTAAAGGGATTGTAGTTAAAAAAGGTAGCAACTCATCAGACAGGTTTTCAACTTCAATTTGCTCCCAAATATTTTCTGAAAAAATTTCATCTGTGCTCTTATTTGTAATTAGTAGTACTTTGGCACCTCTTGAAATAACCTCTTGCATGTTTGAAATTGTTTTTTTGTAGTGCTCATCTCTTGGAGCAATTACAACAACTGGCATTCCATCTTCTATAAGAGCTAGAGGACCATGCTTCATTTCACCAGCTGGATAACCTTCAGCGTGTACGTAAGCAAGCTCTTTTAGTTTTAAAGCACCCTCAAGTGCAATTGGATAAGAATAACCTCTTCCTAAAAACATTGATCCTTTAGAATTAGCAAAATCTTTTCCTAAATTATGAATTTTGTTATCAATATTTAGTGTTTTTTTTAAACATTTAGAAAGTAACAACAAATCTTTTATTTTATTTTTATATATTTTTTTATTAATTTTTTTTTGTTCGTAGGAGATTTTTGTACACAACAAATATAACACAAGCATTTGGCCCAAAAATGCCTTTGTAGAAGCAACTCCAATCTCTGGTCCACAATGAATTGGTAAAACTAAATCTGCATCTCTTGCAATCGAACTTTCAACAACATTTACTATTGCACAAGTTTTAACCTCATTTTTCTTGCATAGATCAAGTGCTGCAAATGTATCAGCTGTCTCTCCAGATTGGGAAACAAATACATAAAGAGCATTTTGTTTGAACTTTATTTTTCTGTATCTAAATTCGGATGCAATATCTACAGAAACATCCATATTTGTATTCTGCTCAAACCAATATTTTGCTACTAAACAAGAATGGTAGGCTGTACCACAACCTATGAGCATAACTGAGGTAAAATCACTTATATTCCATGGGAAATTGTAAATATTTATTTTATTATTATGTTTATCAATATATTCGTTTATACAATTTTTTATTGTTACGGGTTGTTCTTCTATTTCTTTTGCCATAAAATACTTGTATTGACCCTTCTCATAATTTTCTTCATCTTTAGAGAGGTTTAAAACTTCTTTATTTGTTTTTATTCCATCTGAATCAAAAAATTCAACCTGATCTTTTTTCAAAATACAAAACTCACCATCATTTAAATATGAAATCTTATTTGTCATTGATTTGAGAGCGTAAGAGTCTGATCCTAAATAGTGTTCATCAGGACCGTAACCCACCGCTAATGGGGATCCTCTTCTTGCACCAATTATTAAATCTGGTTGATCCTTAAAAATAATACCTAATGCAAAACTTCCATGTAATTTCTTTAGAACTTTAATGATTGTATCTTTTAGATTATTTTTTTTTAAATAATCACTCACCAAATGCACTATAACCTCTGTATCAGTTTGTGATCTAAATTCGTATCCTTTATTTTCTAGGATTTTTTTTAGAATAGTTGAATTTTCTATAATGCCATTATGCACAACTGAAACATTGTCTGACGAATGAGGGTGGGCATTTATTGTACTTGGTTTTCCATGTGTTGCCCATCTAACATGGCCAATTCCTATTGTTCCTGATAAATTTATTTGATTAACATTTTTTTCTAATTCATTTACCCTTCCTTCGCACTTTACTTCATTAATATTATTTTTAGTTATTGTAGCTATCCCAGCAGAATCATATCCTCTATATTCAAGTTTTTTTAATGATCCTATTATTCTAGAAGTGACCTCTTTAGAACTTGTTATTCCTACAATCCCACACATTTATTTTTTTCTTTTATAATTTTTTATCGTTATTTGATTTGACCTCGTCAAAGCAAGACTTTTTGGTAATACATTTTTTGTTATAACTGAACTTGCGCCAACAATACTTTTTTTATTAATTGTAACTGGGGCTACTAATGATGAATTAGATCCGATAAATACTCCATCTTTGATATTTGTTCTACTTTTCTTAACTCCATCAAAATTACAAGTAATAGTACCAGCTCCAATATTAACATTTTTACCAATAGTAGTGTCGCCTATATAAGACAAGTGATTTACTTTAGAATTTTTACCAATGTTGCTTTTTTTTATTTCTACAAAGTTACCAATTTTTGAACCGCTTTGAATTCTGACGTTAGGTCTAATTCTTGCATATGGACCAATATCCACGTTATCTTCAACTGTGACACCCTCAAGATGAGAGAATGATTTTACTGTAACATTATTTCCAATTTTTACTTTTTTAGAAAATACAACATAAGGTTCGATTGTTACATTTTTACCAATAATTGTTTCTTTAGAAAAAAAAATTGTTTCAGGGTCCACCATTTTAATCCCTTTTTTTAAAAATTTTTTTCTTAATTTGTTTTGCTCAATTTTTAAATTATTTTGGAACATATAATTATTGTATATATTTAGGTTTTGTTTTAATTAATTCACAATTTATTTCTTAAAAAAACTTAAATTATGCAAAAACTTACAATTCTTTTTGATTTAGATGGAACTCTTGTAGACTCTGCGCCAGATCTAATGAACGCTCACAATTATGTAATGAATAAATTTGGATATGAAACAAAAACTAAAGAAGATATTCGAAACCTAGCTGGCAAGGGTGCATCGGTAATGATCGGTAGATCCATTTGGGGACAAGCCAAAAAAGAATTTAGTAAAGTTATTGATGAAAAAATTAAAAAACAAATGGTTAAAGAATTTATTGATTATTATGGAAAGAATATTGCCATTGAAAGTAAATTAATAAAGGGAGTAAAAGAATTTTTAGAATGGTCTAAAAAAAATAAAATTCAAATGGGTATATGTACCAACAAACAAGAACATCTTGCTATTAACTTATTAAAAGAAATAAAAATATATGATTATTTTGAGTATGTAGCTGGAAGTAATACTTTTGATTACTGCAAACCTGATCCAAGACATCTTACAAATGTAATAGAAATTATGCAGGGTGATATAAAAAAAAGTATCATGATTGGAGATAGCGAAACTGATGCCGAGTCAGCAAAAGCTGCAAAAATACCATTTATACTTCTCGAAGATGGATACACTGATAAAAAAGTTTCTGATATCCACCACGATTATTTAATTAAAAATTTTGAAGGAATCGAGGAAATTATTAAAAATTATCTCACAGATTAATATTGATTTAAGTTATTCTTAAGGGTATTTAATTTTTCCTGTATGATAAGACATTTAGTAAAAGTTTACCCATCAAAAATTAAAATAAAAAAAAAAAATCAACTAGCTTGGAAAATTGCAGAAATAGCAAGTGATAATGCTAAGTTAGATAGTAGATCTATTGATATGGTTATTAACAGGATTATTGATAACGCATCAGTTGCCATAGCCTCTTTAAATAGAACGCCTGTGGTTTCTGCGAGAGAAATGGCATTAGCTCATCAAAGAAAAAATGGAGCAACTCTTTTTGGAATAAACTCAAAATTAAAGTTTGATTGCGAATGGGCTGCATGGGCAAATGGAACTGCAGTAAGAGAATTAGATTTTCATGATACTTTCTTAGCTGCAGATTACAGTCATCCAGGAGACAATATTCCACCTTTAATTGCAGTAGCACAACAGTCAAAAAGAAATGGAAAAGATTTATTAAAAGGAATAATTACCGCTTATGAAGTGCAGGTAAATTTAGTCAAAGCAATTTGTCTGCATAAACATAAGGTAGATCATATAGCACATCTTGGACCAAGTGTGGCTGCAGGAATAGGTTCAATGCTAAATTTAAAAACTGAAACAATTTATCAAGCTGTGCAACAAGCTTTGCATGTAACTATTTCAACAAGACAATCAAGAAAGGGAGAAATCTCAAGCTGGAAAGCATATGCCCCAGCTCACGCTGGCAAACTTGGTATAGAAGCAGTTGATAGAACTATGAGGGGTGAAGGTGCCCCAAGTCCAATTTATGAGGGAGAAGATAGTGTTGTAGCAAGAATTTTAGACGGAAAGAATGCTAAATATATGGTTTCACTTCCAAACAAAAATGAGAAAAAAAAAGCAATACTTGAAACTTATACTAAAGAATATTCTGCAGAATATCAGGCACAAGCATTAATTGATATTGCCAAAAAACTAAATAGGAGAATTCCTGATTTGAGAAATATAAAGAAAATCGATATACACACAAGTCATCACACACATTATGTTATTGGTACAGGCGCAAATGATCCACAAAAAATGGATCCAAATGCAAGCAGAGAAACTTTAGATCATTCAATAATGTATATTTTTGCCGTAGCATTAGAGGATGGGAATTGGCATCATATAAAGTCATATACAAAGGCAAGAGCAAACAAAAAAAGTACAATAAAAATATGGAAATCAATTAAAACATACGAAGATAAAAAATGGACTAAAAAATATCACGATCCAGATCCAAAGAAAAAATCTTTTGGAGCTAAAGTAATTATCAGTATGAAAAGTGGTAAAAAATATGTAGAAGAATTAGATAGAGCTGACGCACATACATATGGTGCTAGACCTTTTAAAAGAGAAAATTACATCAATAAATTTAATATTTTGACGGATAAAATAATTTCAAAGAAAGAGTCTGTAAGATTTTTAAAAGATGTGCAAAACTGTGAAAATTTGAAAAACGGACAACTTGATAAGTTAAATATTGAAGTAAGTAAAAAATTCTTAAAAAGAAATAAAAAAATAGGAATTTTTTAATGCATTTTATTGAAAAGAAAGCAGAGCAAAAAAGAATTGATTTTGACAATAAGCTAAAATCAAAAAAAATATTAAGAATACCAGGTGCTTATAATCCTCTTACTGCAAAACTAATCGAAGAAATAGGATATGACGGAGTTTATGTATCTGGAGGAGTGATGTCCAATGATTTAGGTTATCCAGATATTGGGCTTACAACTTTAGGTGATGTAAGTAAACGATCAGAACAAATAGCACGAGTAACAAATTTACCAACTATTGTAGATATAGATACTGGTTTTAAGTCTCGCAAAGAAACAATTGAAACTTTTGAAAGTTATGGAATTACTGGTGTTCACATAGAAGATCAAATTGAAAGAAAAAGATGTGGGCATCTTGATAATAAAGAAATCATTTCAAGTGATCAAATGGTAAAAAAAATCAAAGAATGTGTTTCATCAAAAAAAGATAAAAATTTTAAAATTATTGCAAGATCAGATGCTAAAAATGTTGAAGGATTAGAGAAGATGATTGATAGATGCAAATCTTATATTGATGCTGGTGCAGAAATCATTTTTCCTGAGGCACTTAGAGATGAAAATGAGTTTGAAAAAGTAAGAAAATCATTAGATTGTTATTTATTAGCAAACATGACTGAATTTGGTAAATCAAAATTATTAAGCTACAGAGAATTGGAAAACCTAGGGTATAACATAGTAATCTATCCAGTTACTACTCAGAGACTAGCCATGAAAGGTGTTGAAGACGGTTTACGTGCTATTTTTGACGATGGACACCAAAACAATATAATTGATAAAATGCAAACTCGAAAAAGATTATATGAATTAGTTGACTATGAAAAATATAACTCGCTTGATGAAAAAATATACAATTTTAGCACAGAAGGACACGAGTGATGAGTGATGAGATAAAAAAAGGTTTGCTTGGTATTGTGGTTGATGAAACTGAAGTTTCAAAAGTAATGCCTGAAATAAACTCACTTACATATAGAGGTTATGCCGCCCAAGACCTGTGTGCTAAATGTAAATTTGAAGAAGTTGCATATTTAATATTAAATGGTGAACTTCCTAGTAAGAAACAGCTAAAAGCTTTTGAAAAGATAGAGAGAAAACACAGAAAATTGTCTAAAACTTTAATAGATGATTTAAAAAAGATACCAAAAAAAGCTCACCCCATGGATGTTGCCAGAACTGCTGTTAGCATAATGGGATTAGAGGACAAAGAAACTAGAGATAATTCACCAAAAGCAAATATGAGAAAAGCAATGAGAATTTTTTCAAAAACACCAGTTGCTTTAGCGGCTTTTTATCGAGCAAGAAAAGGGAAAAAAATTATTCCTCCAAAAAAAAATCTCTCTTTCTCTGAAAACTTTTTTCATATGTGTTTTGGCAAAGTGCCAAACAAGGATATTGTAAAAGCTTTCGATGTATCTTTAATTCTATATGCAGAACACAGCTTTAATGTTTCTACATTTACTGCAAGAACAATCACAAGTAGTTTATCAGATATTCATGGCGCAATTACTGGCGCTATAGCCAGTTTAAAAGGACCATTGCATGGTGGTGCTAATGAAGAAGTGATGCACATGATGAATAAAATTAAAAAACCTGAAAAAGCTCTTAAATGGATAAATAAAGCATTAGATAATAAAGACGTAATTATGGGCTTTGGTCATAGAGTTTATAAAAGTGGAGACTCTAGAGTTCCAACAATGAGAGAATATTTTGGCAAAGTTGCAAAGATTAAAAAAGATAAAAAGTTTGAAAAAATTTATGACATTGTTGAAAAAGTGATGATCGATAGAAAAAATATTCATCCCAATGTAGATTATCCAACTGGGCCTACATATCATTTAATGGGATTTGATACTGATTTTTTTACACCAATATTTGTAATTTCAAGAATTACAGGTTGGTCTGCCCATATAATGGAACAACATGCGGCGAATAAATTAATTAGACCTCTTGCGAGTTACAAGGGAAGCAAATATCGAAAAGTTGTTCAGCTAAATCAAAGATAAAATACCATATCTAGTAAAAAATTTTTTTTAATATACAAATTCTTTTGTTTTTTTCTTTATACAACCTGAAATTGAACTACTGTTAATTATGCACTTCAAGGCATTAAAATTAATATTGCAATTCATATTTTTGATCATGATTTTTTCATGTTCAAACATTAAAGTTATTCCTATTTCTGAAGATGTAAAAAAAATTAAATACTATAGCTCTAGCGGAGAAGTTATAAAAACTATTTATAAAAAATATGATGAAGTTACTAACGATTGGTATACAGCAGTGTGTGATAGAAGTGGGTCTGCTAATAAATGTAATTATACTGGTGTTTCAATTAATCTCATCACTACAATAAATGATGATGATTTAGATCAATCAGATAACAACGATCAGGATCAATCAGATAACAACGATCAGGATCAATCAGATAACAACGATCAGGATCAATCAGATAACAACGACCAACAAGAATCAGACCCTCCAGGTGAATTTTTTGGGTTTGATGGTTGTTTGGGTTGTGAAAATTTTAACGACTAAGAAAAAGCTTCTGTCCACGAACCTTGAGTTGATGCTTTTGAATATTCTGTAGCTCTTCCTTCAAAAAAGTTCATATGTTCTACAGCATTCAACATAGTATCTAACCAAGTTAATGGATTTTTCTGAACATCATAAATAGGCTCAAGTCCTAATTGGGATAATCTTCTATTTCCAATGAAACGTATATAATCTTTTACTTCCTGCGCAGTTAATCCATTCATAGGACCCATCTCAAAAGCAAGATCGATGAAAGCATCTTCGTGATGAACTATTGTTCTACAAGCTTCATATAATTCTTTTTTAAGTTGAGGTGTCCATATGTGTGGATTTTCATTAATGAACTCCTTAAATAATCTTATCATTGAATTACAGTGCAAAGTTTCGTCTCTTACAGACCAAGTTACAATTTGGCCCATGCCTTTCATTTTATTAAATCTTGGAAAATTTAATAAAATAGCAAAACTTGCAAACAACTGAAGTCCTTCAGTGAATGCGCTGAAAACTGCAACTGTTTTTGCAATGTCTTCTTTTGACTCTACGTTAAAATTCTGCATGTAATCATACTTATCTTTCATCTCTTTATATTTCATGAAAGCTGAATACTCAGACTCTGGCATACCAATTGTATCAAGTAAATGAGAGTAAGCTGCGATATGAACTGTTTCCATAGAAGCAAAAGCCGTCATCATCATTAAAACCTCTGTTGGTTTAAAGACTGTTGTATAATGTCTTAGGTAACAATTGTTCACCTCAACGTCAGCTTGAGTAAAAAATCTAAAAATCTGAGTTAAAAGATTTTTTTCTGATTGAGTGAGATTCTTTTGCCAATCTCTCACATCATCTCCTAATGGTACTTCCTCTGGCAACCAATGAATTCTTTGTTGTGTTAACCACGCATCATAGCACCATGGATATCTAAATGGTTTATAAACTGGATTTTCAACTAACAAACCCATATCCTTTGGTTTAATTATTGGTGATTTTAAATTTTTCATACTTTCTACTGACATGATAAACACTCCTCGTATTCTGGTTGATTTTGTTTTTGATTTTTTGATTTGTATACATTTGCTGTAACATCGGTTGAGCTTGCATCATTAACATTTTCAGCTCTTTGAATTGATTTCGATCTACAATAATAAAGGCTTTTCAGACCTTTTTTCCATGCTTGAAAATGAATTTGGTGCAGATCTTTTTTATGGATATCTGCAGGAATAAAAATGTTGATCGATTGAGCTTGAGATATATGAGGTGTTCTATCTGCTCCCAAATCAACAATCCATCTTTGATCTAGTTCGAATGCCGTTTTAAATACATCTTTTTCGTCTTTAGAAAGAAAACCTAAGTGAGAAACTGAACCTTGATTAGTAGTAATACTTGACCATGTATCTTCATCATTTTTACCGTATTTTTCTAGAACTTCAGTTAGATATTTATTTCTAACATTAAAAGATCCAGAAAGTGTTTTATGAGTGTAACTATTCGCTGCAATTGGTTCTACCCCTGGAGATGTTCCTCCACAAATAATAGAAATTGATGCTGTTGGAGCAATTGCTGTTTTATTTGAAAATCTCTCATTAATTCCATAATCAGCAGCATCAGGACATGGGCCTCTTTCATCAGCTAAATCTTTTGATGCTTGGTCAACTTGTTTTTGTATATTTGAAAATATTTTTTTATTCCAAACTTTGCTCATTACAGACTCGAATGGTATTTTCTTTTGTTGAAAATAGGAATGAAGACCCATTACACCTAAACCTACACTTCTTTCTTTCAAAGCAGAGTAAGTGGCATCACTAAAAGATTCTGGTGCTTTTTCTATAAAATCTGTTAGCACGTTATCTAACATTCTCATTACATCTGGAATAAAGTTATTATCATCTTTCCATTCATCATATTTTTCTAAATTTAAAGATGATAAACAACATACTGCAGTTCTATCTCTCCCCTCTTTATCAATACCTGTTGGTAAAGTTATTTCACTACATAGATTAGATGTTTTTACTGTCAATCCAGCTAGCTTATGATGTTGAGGTATCATTCTATTAACAGTGTCAATGAAAACGATGTAAGGTTCACCAGTTTCAATTCTTGCGGTTAATAATCTGATCCATAAATTTCTTGCAGAAACTGTTGCTTGAACTGATTGATCTTTAGGACTTTTAAGTGCCCATTGTTCATCTAGTTCAACAGCTCTCATAAACGCATCGGAAACTAAAACACCATGATGAAGATTTAGCGATCTTCTATTTGGATCACCTCCAGTTGGTCTTCTCATTTCAATAAATTCCTCGATCTCAGGATGATCAATTGGTAAATAGCAAGCTGCAGATCCTCTTCTTAAAGAACCTTGGCTTATAGCCATAGTTAAAGAGTCCATAACTTTAATGAATGGAATTATTCCAGATGTCTTTCCAACTCTTCCAATCTTTTCACCTATAGATCTTAAATTTCCCCAATAACTTCCAATACCGCCCCCTTTAGCTGCAAGCCAAACGTTCTCACTCCATAAATCAAGTATTCCTGTTAAACTGTCTCCTGCTTCATTTAAGAAACAAGAAATAGGTAATCCTCTTTTTGTACCACCATTTGATAAAACAGGTGTTGCAGGCATGAACCATAAGTTACTGATATAATTATAAAGTCTTTGAGCGTGTAAGTTGTCATCTGCATAATGGCTTGCTACTCTTGCGAAAAGATCTTGGTAAGATTCGTTTAAACCTAAATATCTATCACTTAAAGTTGCTTTACCGAATTCAGTTAAGTTACTATCTCTTGATCTATCAATTTTGATGGTAATACCTTTTGAGTTTTGAAATAATTCTGTATCATTGTTCAATGAGAATAAATCTGGTCTTTTTTCGTTGTTTTCTGGATTAACAACAGGTTTAAAATCGGAGACAGCTTTTCGGATGGCTTGTGACAATATTTTGTTCATATAAACCTCTTGTTAATGTTACTCTTTTATGTAAAAACAACTAGATGTTGTGTGTTGAATGACTAAATATACTATATAAATAGGAATTCAAGAGAACATTTATAGAACTTAAAAAATAATTATCAATAATTAATTTAAAAAAATATAGATATATCCACATGGAAAATTCCACAAAAATAGACCCCTATGGCTTTAGAGAATATGACGCAAGATGGGTTTACGAAAAAGATATCAGCATTGAGGGAATCGAACAGCTTGGAAAAGGATTAGGAACTCAAATTAAAATACACACAAACAAGGAAAATCCAAGAGTAATAGTTGGTCATGACTACAGATCTTATAGTGAAGAAATAAAATCATCTTTAATTAAAGGTTTAATTTTTACAGGATGTTATGTCGAAGACATAGGACTATCTTTGTCACCTATGGTTTATTTTGCACAGTTTAATTTAAATGGAGATGCAGTCGCAATGGTTACGGCAAGTCATAATGAAAACGGTTGGACAGGAGTTAAAATGGGTATCAAAAAAGGTTTAACTCATGCACCTGAAGAAATGAAAGAATTAAAAGAAATCACTCTTGATCAAAAATTTACGAGAGGGGATGGTAATAAAAAACAAATAGATGATTTTCAACTCATATATAAAAATGACTTGATTAATAAAAATAAAATTACAAAAAAAATTAAAGCAGTTGTAGCATGCGGGAATGGTACAGCTGGAATATTTGCCCCAGATATATTGAGAGGAATAGGCTGTGAGGTCGTTGAGCTTGATTGTAATTTAGACTGGACTTTTCCAAAATATAATCCAAATCCGGAAGATCTTGAAATGTTACATGAAATTGCAAAAGTTGTTAAAGAAAACGAGGCAGATATAGGATTTGGCTTTGATGGAGACGGAGATAGAGTTGGTGTTATAGATGAACAAGGAAATGAAATATTTTCTGATAAAATTGGATTATTGATTGCAAGAAATTTATCAGAAAAACATAATGGTGCAAAATTTATTGTAGATGTGAAATCAACAGGTCTTTATTCTACAGATAAAATTTTAGCAAAAAATAATTGCAATACATTATATTGGAAAACTGGACATTCTCATATCAAAAGGAAAGTAAATATCGAAAATGCATTAGCAGGTTTTGAAAAAAGTGGGCACTTTTTTTTTAATGAACCTTTAGGATATGGGTACGATGATGGCATTAACTCTGCTATTCAAGTCTGTCATTTATTAGATAATCAAAATAAAAAAATGAGCGAAATTACAAATGAGTTACCTAATACTTTTCAAACTCCTACAATGGCTCCGTTTTGTAAAGATGAGGAAAAATATAATATTGTTGATGATTTAGTTAAAGAGATTAAGCAGATAAAGAATAATAAAACCATGATAGATGGTCAAGAAATCAAGGATATTTTAACAGTAAATGGTGTAAGATTTTCATTTGATGATGGCTCTTGGGGGTTAATTAGAGCGTCTTCAAACAAACCTTCTTTAGTTATCGTAACTGAAAGTCCTACATCTGATGAAAGAAAAAAAAGAATATTTGATTTTATTGATAATTTACTTCAAAAAACTGGCAAAATTGGTGAATACGATCAAAAAATTTGATTTTAAAAAAAAATATTTTCAACTAATAAGTGATCACAACATTCTAGAGAATCATTTAATATATATTGTGAGGTGATGGAGGGAGACTGAAGTCACCTCTTTTTTTTCAACACAAATATTCCAGTGCTTTAAGTATTCCACCTTTTTTATATGGTATGTTTGATTTCATTAATCCCATCTCCACTCCAGCTAAAGTTCCTGCTAACATTAATTCATTAAAATCACCTAAATGACCAATTCTAAAAATTTTACCTGCAACCTTTGCAAGTCCTGTTCCTAACGACATGTTATAATGATCTAAAATAATTTTTCTTAAAAAATCAGCATCATGACCATCAGGAACCATTACTGCCGTCAATGAGTCTGAATATTCATCTGGATTTTTACAAAGTATTTCTAATCCCCACGATTTAACTGCAACTCTTGTAGCTTCTGCAAATCTTTTGTGCCTTTTGAAAACATTATCTAAACCTTCTTCTGTAAGCATATTGATTGCTTCATCCAAGCCATAAAATAAGTTTGTGGCTGGTGTGTAAGGAAAGTAACCTTTTTTATTGTTTTCTAACATTGGTCCCCAATCCCAATACGATTTTGGTAATTCAGAAGTTTTGTATGCTTCTAAAGCTTTAGGACTTATTGCATTAAAGGAAAGTCCTGGAGGTAATAACAATCCTTTTTGAGAACCTCCAACAGTTACATCAACTTTCCACTCTTCATGTCTATAATCAATAGAACCTAATGAAGATATCGTATCAACAAAAAATAAAGCTGGATGTTCCGCATTATCCATAGCTTTTCTAATTTCTCCAATTCTACTTGTAACACCAGTAGAAGTTTCATTATGTACAGCACAAACTGCTTTAATTTTTTTATCTTTGTCTTCTTTTAATTTTTGTTCAACAATGTTTGGATCAACACCTGTTCTCCAATCACCTTCAACAAAGTCTACTTCAATTCTGAATTTTTGAGCAATATCCCACCAAAGTGTTGAAAAGTGTCCGGTTTCAAACATCAAGATTTTATCACCAGCACTTAATGTGTTTACAAGTGCAGCCTCCCAAGCACCCGTTCCTGAAGCTGGAAAAATTATTACCGGCTCTGAAGTTTTAAATACTAATTTTATTCGATCTAAAACTCTTAATCCTAATTCAGCAAAGTCTGGACCTCTGTGATCTATAGTTGGATAATCCATAGCTCTTAAAACTCTATCTGGAACGTTTGTTGGTCCAGGAATTTGTAAAAAATGTCGACCAGGTCTTATATTATTTGAAATTGCCATAACGGTGTATATGCTAAAGAATATATATAATCAATTTTATAATGTATGACAAATAGTAGTAATTTAATTGATAGCCTAGAAGTTTATGTTCTTAATAATCCAGATGAAGTAAAACCACATTGGGTTAGTCACTTTATAGTGCCAACAGCTAATGAACTCTTAATTAAAATTAAAACTAAAGATGGTCATTTTGGATTTGGTTTAGCAACAAGTTATACTGACATTGCTCCTATCATCAAACCATTTTCAAATGGGTTACAAGATTTAATAATTGGAGAAGATCCATTTTGCCCTGAAAAAATTTATGAAAAAATTTTTAAATTAACTGATACACGACTTGGTAACGAAAAAGGTTGGAGTAGAGAAGCATTAATTAGAATTTCAGCAGCTTTAGATATTGCCTGTTGGGATTTGATAGGAAAAGCTTCAAATATCCCATTGTATAAATTGTTTGGAGGATACAGAAATAAGATTCCTGTTTATGTTACATGTGCTTATTACAGAGATGGTAAAGATGAAAAAGAACTAAGAGATGAAATACAAAAATTAGTAAATATTGGTCATAAAAGTTTTAAAGTTAAAGTTGGAGGACTTTCTATCAAAGAAGATGTCAAGAGATTAGAAATTATTAGAGATGAAATTGGAGATCAAAAAGGTTTAATGATTGATGTCAATAGAGCATGGGATCTAAAAACCGCAATTGAAGGTGTAAAAGAGTTTGAAAAATTTAAACCTACATGGATTGAAGAGCCCGTTAGATGGGAAGATGATAGAAGGACTTTAAAACTTTTATCAAAACAAACTAAAATTCCATTATCAGGTGGTGAAAGTGAAGTAACTATTTATGGATGTAGATCCATGATAGAAGAAGATGCAATTCAAATTTTACAATTTGATTGCACAATGTTTGGTGGTTTTACTAATGGAAAAAAACTTTCTGCATTGTGTGAATTAAATCATATAGATGTAGCTCCACATCATGATTGTTATATCCATGCGCCATTAGTAGCATCAACTCCAGCTGGAAGAATAGTTGAGTCATTTGATGATGAGAGAGATCCTCTTCAAGCACAATTATTTGAAAATCCACATAAAATGAGTGAAGGATGGATTCATTTAAATAAAAAACCTGGTTTAGGTTTAGAGATTTCAGATACCGCGTTAAAAAAGTTCGGTAAACTAGTTTACAAAAATAAATAAACCTTTAATTAAGTTTTATGGTGTTTAATTCAGCTCAGATACAAAAAATTGGTAAAGAAATTAGAGATAAAGTTAATGGAAAGACTTTATTCGATGAATTCTCACGTGGTAGATACAGTACAGATGCCTCTGTATATCAAATTAAACCACTTGGTGTAGTTCTTCCAAAAGATACCAATGATGTTTTAAATTTAATGGAATATTCACAAAAGAATTCTGTACCTCTATTAGCTAGAGGTGGAGGAAGTTCTCAATGTGGTCAAACTGTTGGGGAAAGTGTTGTGCTAGATTACTCTAAACATCAAAATAAAATTTTAGAACTTAATGTTGAAGAAAAATATGTATGGGTACAGCCAGGTGTCGTATTAGATCATCTTAATGATTATTTGAAGCCTCACGGTCTTTGGTTTCCTGTAGACGTTTCAACAAGTAGCAGAGCAACTATTGGAGGGATGTCAGCAAATAATTCTTGTGGATCTAGATCATTATATTATGGCAACATGGTTCATAACGTATTAGCTATTGAAGCAATATTAGACGATGGTTCTATATTTCAATTTGATCAAATAAATAAGAATTATTTAGCCACAAAGAACAATCAAGATAGACTATATAAAATTATAGATAAATTTATCGATGTAAGACAAAAAGTTGGAAGCGAAATTGATGCTAATTGGCCAACAACACAAAGAAGAGTTGGAGGATATAACATTGATTTAATTGATCCTGAAGGCTTCAACTTATCAAATCTTCTTGTTGGATCTGAAGGAACGTTATCTTTATTTAACAAAATAAAATTAAAATTATCAGAGATACCAAAGAATAAAATTTTAGGTGTCTGCTACTTTGATAATTTCCATCAAGCAATGGAATTATCAAAAGAGATTGTAAAATTAAAACCAACTTGTGTTGAATTAATGGACCAAAATTTATTAAATTTGGCAAAAGAAATCCCAATGTATGCTGGAGGTATAAAAAAATATATCAAAGGAAATCCTGATGCTGTTTTGATGGTAGAATTTATTGATACTGAGAAAAGTGTATATGAAAAGAAAATAAAAGATCTAGAGTATTTGGTTTTAAACCAAAACAAAAAAAACGAATTTTCTTTTTATTCAGATTTGTCAGAACAAAAAGAAGTTTTTGAAATAAGAAAAGCTGGATTAAATATTTTGATGTCAATGAAGGGCGATAAAAAACCAGTTGCCTTCATTGAAGATTGCGCAGTTTCTCTAGAACACCTAGCTGACTACACTGCAAGATTAAAAGAAATTTTTAAAAAATACGGAACAAGTGGAATGTTTTATGCTCATGCTTCTGTTGGAACACTTCACGTAAGACCAGTTTTAAATATGAAATCTGACAAAGATATAGAAAATATGAGATCTATATCTGAGGAAGCTTTTGAAATGGTCAAAGATTATAAAGGTTCTCATTCTGGTGAGCATGGTGATGGAATTGTTAGATCAGAATTTCATGAAATGATGTTTGGTAAAAAAATCATCAATGCTTTTGAAGAAATAAAAGATACATTCGATAGCAAAAATCTTCTAAATCCTGGAAAAATTGTTCGACCGTTTAAATCAAACGATAGATCTTTAATGAGATACAAATCAGGTTATCAGACAGAAAATATAGATACACATTATGATTGGTCTAATTGGGGTCAATTTTCTGATGCTGTTGAGATGTGTAATAATAATGGAGCTTGTAGAAAATTAGATTCAGGTGTGATGTGTCCATCATATAGAGTAACTAAAGAAGAAAAAGATTTAGTCAGGGGAAGAGCAAACACTTTAAGGTTAGCTTTATCTAACCAACTTCCAGAAGGTTCATTTGCATCTAAAGAAATGTACGAAACTATGGAGTTATGTGTAAGCTGTAAAGCTTGTAAAAGAGAATGTCCAATGTCGGTTGATATGGCTAAGATGAAATCTGAATTTCTTTCTCATTACTATAAAAAATTTAGTATGCGAATTAAAGATAGATTTATCTCAGATATGCCAAGACTTATTTGGTTATTAAAGTTTGTTGCACCTATATTCAATAAGATCAAAAACATACCACTAATCTCAACAATTGTTGAAAAGTTTGGTTTTGCAACTGCAAGAACTATGCCTGAAGTTCAAAACCAGAATGCTTTAAGAGAGATTTACGACAGTCAGACAGTATCAGAAAATAAAGTAATTTTGTTTGCAGATACTTTTAATATTAATTTTGAAAATGAAAATTTAGTTTATGCAATTAAAGTACTAAATAAATTCGGTTATCAGGCAGTTATACCAAGTTTTGGTAAAGATAAATTAAAGAGACCACTTTGCTGTGGTAGAACTTATATATCTTACGGCCAATTAGACAAAGCCTCTGTAGAGCTAAATAGATTTAATGATTACGTTATACAAAATAATTACATTAATTTACCGGTTGTAGGTATTGAACCATCATGTTTATTAACATTTAACGATGAGTATCAAACTTTAAAAAATGTAAATAATAGAGAAAAAATTAAAAATAAATTTTATCTACTTGAGGAATTTATTTTAGAACAAATAAGAAATAACAATAATATTAAAGCTAATAGGTTTGATCAAAATGTATTAATTCATGGGCACTGTCATCAAAAATCACAAGATAGAATGAAGGGTCTGACTAATCTTTTATCAGAATTAAATATTAATAATAAAATGATAGAGACTAGCTGTTGTGGAATGGCTGGTTCATTTGGTTATGAAAGTAAAAATTATGAAGTATCAAAAAAAATGGCTAATCTTTCTTTAATACCTGCAATCAATAATAGTGATGAAAAAGATTTTATAGTTGCAAATGGTACGAGTTGTAGACATCAAATATCTGATTTATCTGAGAAAAAAGGTAAGCATATCTCAGAATTATTATTTAAAATTTTTGAAACTGTTAATTAAAGAATTACTTTTTTTTTATAAAAATCCTCAATCTGGTCATCTTTGTAACCAAAAATTTGCATAACCTCTTTTGTATGTTCTCCTAAGTTTGGAGCACCTTTTGATTTTTCAGTTTTACTTTTTGAAAATTTAATCGGCATACCAATAGCTTTGCTTTTACCAGCTTTTTTATTTTCTACTTCTATAACCATTTGTCTTTCAATTGCTTGGGGATCTTTAAACATGTCTGTTATCGAGTTAATAGGTCCGCATGGTAATCCATTCTCATCAAAGATTTTTAACCATTCACTCGAAGTTTTTTTAATTAGTTCTTTATTAAGAATATCAACTAGTTCTTTTAAATTTTGTTTTCTATTTAAATTAGATAAAAACTTTTCATTTTCTTGCAAATCTTCACGACCAATTGCTTTAAGTAACATAAGCCAAGTGTTTTGGTTTGAAGCACCTACCGTAATCCATTTATCTTTTGTTTTAAATGCTTGATAGGGTGCAGTTAAAGGATGCGCTGAGCCTAAAGGACCTGGGGACTCTCCAGTGGCACCTGCTATAGCAGATTGCCAATATGTATGAACAATTCCTGCCTCATATAAAGATGTATCAACTTTTTGTCCTTCTCCTGTTTTTTCTCTATGAACTAATGCAGCTAAAATTCCACTAGCCGCAAGTAAACCTGCTGTTATATCTGTTATAGGTGCACCAACTTTCATCGGTGGCTTATCTGCACTTTCCCCTGTAATACTCATTAATCCACTCATACCTTGTGCGACTAAATCAAATCCCCCCTTATCGGCATAAGGACCTGTTCTCCCATATCCAGAAATTTCACATAAAATAATTTTAGGATTAATTTCTGATATAACATCATATCCAATACCTAAATTTTCTAAGGTTCCTTTTCTAAAATTTTCTAAAACTACGTCTGAATTCTTGACCATTGTTTTAAATATCTCTATTCCATCTTTATCTTTCAAATTTAATGCAATACCTTTCTTATTCCTATTCATCATCATAAATGCTGCGGACTCACCATTGATTTCTGGTGGAAGAAAGTTTCTCGTATCATCTCCACTTGGGGTTTTCTCAATCTTTATTACCTCAGCACCTAGATCAGCTAATAATAATCCACAAGTTGGGCCTGCCATTATTTGAGCCATCTCTAGTACACGAATGCCTTTTAATGATGCAGACATCTATTATTTATTTTTAAATTTTGGTTTTGTTTTATTTAAGAAAGATTGATATCCAATTTTAAAATCTTGGGTATCATAACATTTATAACCAAGATTATTTATTTTTTCTGTAACTTTTCCATTTTTTAATATATTTCTTGCAAATAGCTTATGCCACCTTGCTACTTTTGGAGCTCCTTCGCATATTAATTCAGCTGATTTATAAGCTTCTTTTTCAACATCTTTATCATTAACCACTCTATTTACTAGTTTCTTCTGTAATGCTTCGTCAGCTCCAAATACTCTTCCTTCAAATAATATTTCCATTGCTGTTGTGTAATTAGTTACTTTTAAAAGCACCTCAAGTTCTTTTGCGGCCATTGTTAAACCTAATCTTTTAATTGGAACTCCAAACCTTGAGCTTTTGCCACAAATTCTAATGTCACAGCATCCTGCTATTTCCAATCCACCTCCAACACATATTCCTTCAATCAAAGCAATTGTTGGTATCGGGCAATCAAAAATTGCTCCAAGTGTACCATGTAAAAATTTACCATAAGATTTTGCTAATTTTGATGAAGATCTTTGTTTTTTAAATTCACCAATATCATTTCCTGGTGAAAAAGATTTACCTCCCTCTCCTCGTATTATGATGCATCTTAAATTTTTATTCTTAGATAACTTCTTGAAGATCTTGCCTAGTTCAATCCACATTGGTTTAGTCATTGCATTTAATTTTTCTGGTCTATTGATAACAACTTCAACTAAATGAATATTTTTTTTATTTAGTTTAATTAATTTGCTCATTTAACTCCTATAAAAAAACTCAACTAACGTCATCGGTATAGCTGGAACATATGTTACTAACATTAACAATACCAATAACACACAAATAAAAGATATATTTGATCTTGTAACATCCCAAATATCAGCTTTAGCAACAGAACATGCTGTAACTAAAACACTTGCAACTGGTGGGGTTTGTTGACCAATTGCTAAATTTAAAGTTACTATTATGCCAAAGTGAACTGGATCAATGCCTACAGCATTAACTAAAGGCATTACAATTGGAACTGTTAAAATTATTGCAGCAACTGAATGTAAAAAGAAACCTATTACTAAAAGAAATACATTTAGTATTCCTAAAACTGCATATTTATTATTTGTAAAATTAATAATTGACTCTGCAACTTTTTGTGGAATTTGTTCTATTGTTAAAAATTCACCAAGTAATACAGATGCAGCTACTAATAACATAACTGAAGCTGTTTGAATTGCACCTTCGCAAGCTGACTCGTATAATCTTTTGAAGTCAATTTCTTTATATATAAATCCAATTATCAATGATGCTATAACTGCTAAACCTGCACCTTCTGTTGCAGTTACAACTCCACCAAAAATTCCTCCTAAGATAATGATAGGTAATAAAAATGCTAATGCTGCATCTTTTGCAGTTTTCTTTACATTTGGAATATTAAATGTTTCTTCGACAGGAAAGTTTTTTCGCCTTGCAGTAATATATGCTGCTAACATTAGGAAAAAACCACCTATAACACCAGGAACTATACCAGCAACAAATAGTTGGACTACTGAACTCTGGGCCATTACGGCATAAACAATCATTGGTATTGATGGTGGAATAATAATTGCTAGAGATGCTGAAGATGAAGTAACTGCAGCAGCAAAAGGACCTGGATAACCTTTTTTCTTCATTGCAGGAATTAAAATGGATCCAAGCGCTGCAACATCTGCAACTGCTGATCCTGAAATTTCAGCAAAAAACATTGAAGTCGCAATGTTAATCATACTTAGACCTCCTTTGATAAATCCAACAAGAGCTGAAGCAAACGCTATTAACCTTCGAGAAATCCCAGCACTATTCATTATGGATCCAGCGAGAATAAATAAAGGAATAGCAATTAATGGAAATTTCATTGACCCATCGAACATGACGATTGCTGTATCAATTAAAAAACTTGTTCCTGTTTTTAATACCATTGCAATAATTGTTGTTACAGCAAGTCCTATTGCGATAGGCACATTTATAGATAATAAAAATAAAAGAACTGCAAACATTGTAAGAATTATCATTAAATATCTCCTGTTTGCTCTTCACCTGTTGTTTGAAGCACTAAATTTCTGTAGTCCTCTGGAATTCTTAAAGTTTCAGATAGAATAAATAAACATGAAGCTATTGGAATGACAGATTGAACAAATGGTTGTGGAACCCATTCTAATGTTACCAATGTTTCGCCAGTAATTAGAGTTAAAACTAAATATCCGTAGTATGCCAGTAATAGTAAGAAACCATAAATAACTATTTTAGATACTACAAAAAAAATTTTTCTAAGTGCCAGTGGGAATGCTTTAAATATACTTGGAACACTTATATGAGAACCTTTTAATGCAGCATAAGCAGAACCATAATATGTTATCCATGCAAGTTGTACTGCAGCAACTTCATCATACCAAACCAGTGCACTGCCTGCAAAACGAAAGGTAACTCCAAGCAAAACCGTTACTGCTAATGCCACCATCATTATAAACAGTATTAGTTTTAGTATTTTTTCGTAAGAATTTATAAAGTTTTGTAATTTCATATTATACACAGGCCCTCAGAGTGAGGGCCTGATGAGATAAATTAATTAAAATTAATTTGCTAATGATGATACTTTATCAACTAAAGCACCACCTGTAGGAACCTCTGATCCAAATTGATCATAAATTCCTTTACTAGCTGCAATAAAAGCACCTTTGTCCGCTTCGTTTACTTGGACGCCAGCATCTTTAATTACTTTTAATAAAGATTTTTCAAGTTTAGCAGCTTCTTTGTACACAAATTTCTGTGTATCTTTAGCAGCTTTTTCTAAAATATCTTGAACATCTGAAGGAAGTTTACTCCAATGATCCTTATGAACAGTTACATAAGCAGGAGTATAAACGTGACCTGTAATTGATAAATATTTTTGAACCTCTTGAAATTTAGCACTAGCTATTTGTGCATATGGATTTTCTTGTCCATCCATTGTTCCAGTTTTTAAAGCAGTAAATACTTCAGAAAACGACATTGGAGTTGGATTTGCACCGTATGATTGGAACATTTTAACTCTCCATTTTGATTTAGGAGTTCTTAATTTAATTCCTTTTAAATCATTTGGAGTATTAATTGGTCTAGTATTATTTGTTATATGTCTAAATCCATTTTCCCACACAGCAATTACTTTATATCCTGTTTTGTCTTCAAGATTTTTAAACATGCCAGGTAAAACATTTTTTTCAACTTTTGCCATGTGTTTTCTATCTTTGATAATAAAAGGCATATCAAATACACCAAACTCATCATGAATAGACGCCATTACTGACGATGGTAACCACATATTAACAGTTCCTAGTTTAAGTTTTTGCATTCCTTGTTTGTCTTTACCAAGTTGTGAAGAACCAAATACAGAAACTTTACCTTTGCTTCCTAATCTTTCATTAGCAAGTTTTGCAAAGTGATCTACTGATGCAGAAAAAAGTGAACCAGGTTTACCTACGTGTCCAAATTTTACTTCGACTGAGTTAGCCGCGAAACTCAAGAATAATGATGAGAATACAACGACAATTGTTTTTAAAAATTTATTCATATTATGTCCTTAGTTAGTTTTTTATAAAATAAGGGTATATAAAATAAACAAAGAGATCTAGTCTCTAAATTGTACAAATTAAAGAAAGGAATTATGGCAGATAAAAAAATGAGATCGGTAGCCAAGACATTTTCATGGAGATTGATTATTTTTATTTATTGGGTGATTTTTGGATATATTTATACAGGAACATTTAGTGGCGCTGGTATTTTAGGTATTGGTTCCATCATCCCTCTTCTATTCTATTATTTTCACGAACGAATTTGGAATAAAGTAAAGTGGGGATTAGATTAAGGTTATTGAATAAGTTTTTTTACCTTATTTGATACTATAATCGTTTTATTGTTGATATATTCCTCGTGATTTTTTTCAATATTTTTAAGTTCGTAAAGGTAATTTACCATTACACCAAACGATCTATTAAAACCTACTTCTGATATGTTTGCATTAATTACTATATCATCAATTATTGCCCCATTTCCCAAATGAAATCTACAAACGTCATTAATGGGTAGTTGTTTTTGATTTTTCTCATTCATTAAATAGTGAGCTACCAATTTATATATGGCATTCTTATTCGATAAAACTCTCGTGTCGCCTATTTTTAAACTTGACGACTTTAAAAAAGATATATTTTCCAATGGGATATTTCCCAAAACATTTTTTACCATTTTTTCATCTAAGTTCATGAACCAATCTCGAAAACCGGGTATTGGCGATAATGTTCCAAAATTTTTAATATTTGGTAATTCCTCTTGTATTTCAAAGACAACTCTTTTAATCAAAAAATTTCCTAGAGTTACTCTCGATAATCCATCTTGACAGTTACTTATGGAGTAGAATGTTGCAGTGTCATATTTTTTATCACCATCAGTTCTGGGTTTTGTTATTTCTTGAATTGATTTTCCTAAACCATTAGTTAAAGCAACTTGAACAAAAATAATTGGCTCATCTTCTAAAGCTGGATGGAAATATGCAAAAAATCTTCTATCTTCTCCAAGTCTTCTTTTTAGTTCATCCATGTCTTTGATCTCATGAACTCTTTCATATTTCATGATTTTTTCTAATACTGCTGCTTTTGTATCCCAAGTAATTTTAGCAAGTTTTAAAAATCCTGGATTAAACCATGACTTAAATAATTCTCTTAAATCATCATCTAGAGGAATTAGATCTTTATTTTTATCTAAAACCTTTAATAAATCTTCTCTAAGAGAAACAATTGTTGATATTCCATTTGGAGACATATTTATTCTTTTAAATAACTCTCTCCTCTTTCCTTCAGATGTGACGAATAACTTATATAAATTTTTATCATTTTGTGTTTTTTTATATTCATCAATAGCCTTCAAAACCTCTGTATGGCTAGGTTTATACCTCTCATTTATTTTTTTAAAAAAAATTAGTTTGTTTTCAATAGATAGACTAGAATATAAGTCTGTAATATCTCTTGCTACTGTAATGCCGAATGCAGCACCTTTCGTAGACAATAAATCACTGCATAGTGTAAGGATTGTATCAATGTTATTTTTTTTTAGTTCTTTTTTTCTAAATATTCTCTGACCAACATCAGCTATTGATGAAATTATTTCTTTTAAATTAAACATGTTTTAATGATTACTATTATTAACTAATTTTTAAATATTCAATAAAAGATCTAATAGACACAATAATTAGAAAAGATCCAAAAATTTTGCTTAGAAGCTTCTTATCTATTTTATATACCGCTTTTGCTCCTATTCTTGCCATTAACATCGTCACAGGTACAAATACAATAAATCCGAATAAATTAATATAACCTAAAGTGAAAGGTGTGCTTACATCATTTATAATTTCTCCCCCAGTTATCATTGTAATAGTCCCACTGACCGCAATCAGAATACCAATTGCTGAAGCTGTTCCTATAGACTTCCTTATATCATATCCGAAGGTTCTCATGAAAGGTACCATCAAAGATCCTCCTCCAATGCCTAGTAAAACTGAAATAAAACCAACACCTACTCCTGAAATATTTTTTATAGAGTCTTTTATTTTTTTTGGATTTTCTAAAAATTTATCTCTAAAAAAAATAAAAAATAGTCCAACAATAAATGCCATAATAGAAAAAAATAATATAAAATCTGATGTTCTTAAATTTACCGCTAAAAAAGTTCCTCCAATGACTCCAATAACTATAAAAATGCCAAAAGATTTTACTAAGTTTATATCTACTGCCTTATGTTCCATATGAGTTTTAGCTGAAATTATAGAAGTTGGGATGATAATAGCCAAAGATGTACCAACAGAAATATGCATTCTAGTTGCAATATCAAAATCTAATACAGTAAAAGCGTAATATAATGCGGGTACAATTATTATACCCCCTCCAACACCCAATAATCCTGCCATAAAACCTGCTACAGATGCTGCAATTGATAGAACTATTAATAAATTAAAAATTTCACTAACATTTAAAACTTCCATTATTAGTTAGCCTGAATTGCTTTTTCATTATTCTGAACAATGCTCATTATATGTTTTGTTTTTTGGAAATCAGAGTCTCGAGCCATCATATTGTCACTCAAATATCTTTTCCAATTCTTAGAACCATTTTGTCCATGATATAAGCCTACTGTATGCCTCATTATATGATTTACTTTTGTACCTAACTTAACCTCTTTACCAACATAGTCTAAAAGTTTTTCCACAACTTGTTCTCTTGTTGGAGTTATTTCTGTCTTAAAAATTTTTTTTTCAATATCTACTAATGAATAAGGATTTTGATAAATTGATCTTCCAATCATAACTCCATCACATTTAAAAAGATGATTTTTGATTTCCTCAATTTTAGAAATACCACCATTTATAATAATTTCTAGATGGGGGTTGGTTTTTTTTACCTCATAAACCATATCGTAATTTAGCTTAGGTATGTTTAGATTTTGTTTTGGTGATAAACCAGTAAGCATTGCTTTTCTAGCATGCAAAATAAATGTTTTTGTACCTGCATCATACATCTTATTTATAAAATTGTTCAAATATTCAAAACTTTCAACATCATCAAAACCAATTCTAGTTTTAGCCGTCACAGGTATTTTACATGAATTAACCATCGAATTTATACATTCAGCAACAAGTTCAGGTTCTTTCATTAAGCATGCTCCAAATTTATTTTTTTGAACCTTTTTGCTTGGGCAACCCAAGTTTATATTTACCTCATCATAACCCATATCCTCGGCTATTTTTGTAACTTCTGATAATTCATCTTTATTTGAACCACCTACTTGAAGTGCAAGTGGTTTTTCCTCCGGACTAAATGATAAAATTTTTTTTCTATCTCCATGAATTGCAGATTTAGTTGCAACCATTTCACTATAAAGCATCACATTCTTACTCATTAATCTCAAAAAGAAACGATCATGCCGATCGGTACAGTCCATCATTGGTGCAACAGAAATTTTTCGATTTATTTTATTTCTAGTATCCAAGAGGTTTGCCCATTATTTTGTCAGGTAACCATGTTACAATTTCAGGAAAAATACATAAAATTAATATGGCTAAAGCCATTATAATCATAAACGGGATTGAGCCTTTTAAAATTTCTGACAAACTGACGTCTGGGGTAATTCCTTTTATAATATAAAGATTTAATCCAACTGGTGGGGTTATTAATCCTATTTCCATATTTATTGTAAATACAATTGCAAACCAATAAGGATCAAAACCTAAAGTAGTAATAACAGGTAACAGTATAGCAGAGGTCATTACGATAACAGCTACTGGGGGTAAGAAGAAACCAGCTATTAAAAGAAAAATATTTATTAATATAAATACTACCCATTTATTTGAGCTGATATCGACCATGCTCTGCGCTAATGACTGAGTTACGTATAACTGTGAAAGTGTAAATGCAAAAAGATAAGAGGCTGCAATGATAAACATTATCATTACACTTTCTTTCATAGAAACTTTGACAATATTCCATATTTTTTTTGGCTGATAAATTTTGTAAACTACTGCTATTAATACAAAAACTAAAAAAGCCCCTACGCCTGATGCTTCAGATGGTGTAGCGACACCACCATATAAAACATAAAGAACACCAGCTATAATTGCTAAAAATGGTAAAATCCTTGGCAATACTTCAAGCTTTTCCTTTAATGTGGGCTTGGTACGATTGCTTAATGCTTTAGCAGAGTCTTTATCTATAAAATAACTATGTATAAGTGCCCAGATAGCAAACATACCTGCCAGCATAAAACCTGGAACTAACCCACAAAGAAATAATCTTCCTATTGATGTTCCCGTTGCTATTCCATAAACAATTAAAACAATGCTTGGAGGAATTAAAACTCCAAGAGTTCCGCCAGCAGCAATTGTTCCAGTTGCAATTTGATCAGAATATCCTCTCTTTCTCATTTCTGGGATACCCATAGTGCCTATAGCAGCGCATGTCGCTGGGCTTGAACCGCTTAAAGCTGCAAAAATTGAACAAGCACCAATATTTGAAATGACTAAGCCACCAGGTACTCGCCAAAGCCATCTATCCAACCCTGTATATAAATCTTTTCCCGCTGGTGAATTGGCTACAGCCATTCCCATTAAAATAAACATTGGAATTGAAAGAAGCACAAAAGAATTCAAACCTGCATAAAAGGTCTCTGCAAATACATCTAACATTTGAAAACCTTCAAAAGCAACTAATAGAGCAATCGATACAAAGCTCAAACCAAAAGCTATAGGTATTCCAGAAAATAAAACGATAAGCGTAAAAACAGCAACTATCACTGCAATTAATAAAGGGTCCATTAATTACTATCCTGTTCGTCGTTAAGTTTTATTATTTCTGCAATATATTGCAAGATCATCAACGCAGCACCTATCATCATTGAAGAATAAGGAATCCAAAGAGGTGGATCCCATACAGTTCCTGTAGAATAATTTTTTGTAAAAGCTTCCTCTACCATTAAAAATCCAAAATAAAATAAAATTAAGAAAAATAATAAACTTACTAAAGATGTAAAAATTTTGAGTCTTAAAATATTTTTCTTTGATAAAAAATCATAAATCCATTCCATACTCACATGCGCTTTTTCACTTAATACATAAGCACTTCCAATAAATGTAGATGCTACAAGAAGCATGGTAACCAACTCTGTTTGCCAAGTGATAGCTCTTTGGAAGAAATATCTTTCAAAAACTAGTTCTACAATAACAAGGATTGATAAAAGTAAAGCTAATACAGCAAAAGCTCCACAAGCTTTGGCAATATGATCACAGAATTTTAAGTATTTATTTTTCATAAAAAAACCCCTACTTATATTCAATAAATAGGGGTTCTTTATATACCAGTTTATTTAACTGCTAAAGCCATTTCCATTAACTTATCACCACCTGGAACTTTCTCAGCAAATGCTTTATGAGAAGATTGTTTCGCAATCTCTACCCATGCTGCATGATCTTTTTCATCCATATATACTAACTTAACACCAGCTGCCTTATAAGCATCTTCAAATTTTTTATCTAAATTTTCAACTTGTGCAGTCATATATTTTTCAGCAACTTTGCCAGCTTTCATAAGAGCATCTTGTTGTTTTGAATTTAATGCATCAAAACTTTTCTTTGACATCAAAATTGGTTCATACATGAACCATAAACCAAATTTTCCTGGAGGTGTTGCGCATGAGACCTGTTCATAAATTTTGTAACTTACAAAACTTCCAGAACTAGTGTTAGCACCAGTTAATACACCAGTTTGAAGACCTGTGTAAATTTCTGATGATGGCATACTCTGAATACCTGCTCCTGCTGCTTCTAACATTTGGTTAAATGCTTTTCCTGCAGCTCTCATTACTTGTCCTTTTGCATCACTTGGGTTTTTGATACATTTAGTTTTAGATGCAAATCCACCACCTAACCATGCATCTGAAAGAACCACTACTCCAGCATCATTGATTATTTTTTTAATTTCAGTCATCATTGGACCTTTATTAAATCTTAATGCGTGGTCGTGATTTTTTACAGTTCCTGGCATAAGCGTTGCATCAAATTCTGGATGGAATTTAGACGCATATGCTAAAGGGAAAGCTGAAATATCTAACTGACCAGTAGTCATAGGTTTCCATTGCTCTTTTGGTTTATAAAGTGATTTAGCAGGATAAATTCTTATATCTAAATCAACATTAGCTTTTTTAACTTCATCTGCAATAATTTGAACCATTTCATGTCTTGGATCGTATGAACCATCTGCTCTTTGTGTACCAGGCCATTGGTGGCTAGCTTTAAGAGTTACTGCTACAGCAGATCCGATTAAAGAAAAAGTTAAAATTACTGAAGTGAAAATTAAAGACAATTTTCTTAACATGTTATTTTCTCCTCATTTGTTTAAAATGTAATTAAATTGAACTTCTTAATAAGAGTCAATATAACCATATGTCATTATATTTATTATGGATGGTCCATTAAAAAATTTATTAGTTGTTGATTTAACAAGGGTTTTGGTAGGTCCTTACTGTACAATGATTTTATCTGATCTTGGAGCGAGAGTTATTAAAATTGAAGCTCCTGAAATTGGAGATGACTCGAGAGGATTTGGTCCTTTCATTGACGATTACTCTGCATATTTTATGTCATTGAATAGAGGAAAAGAAAGTATCGCTCTTAATTTAAAAAATGAAGACGATAAAAAAGTTTTTGAAAAAATTTTGGCAAAAGCAGACATATTAGTTGAAAATTTTAAACCAGGCACTTTAGAAAAATGGGGATTTGGTTGGAATGAAGTAAGTAAAAAATATCCTAAATTAATTTATGCGTCAGCTTCAGGTTTTGGTCAAACAGGACCGCTTAAAGAATTGCCAGCATATGACATGGTTGTCCAAGGTATGGGTGGATTAATGAGTGTTACTGGACATCCAAATTCAGAACCAACAAGAGTTGGAACGTCTATTGGAGATATTACTGCTGGTTTATTTACTGCAATTGGTATCAATGCAGCTTTGTATGATAGGCAAAAAACAGGTAAAGGTACTTTCATTGATGTATCAATGCTAGATTGTCAAATAGCAATTTTAGAAAATGCTATTGCTAGATATCTTTCAAAAAACGAAATCCCGGAACCAATGGGTTCGAGACATCCATCTATTGCTCCTTTTGAAGCTTTTAAAACAAAGGACAGTTTTTTGATTATTGCAGCTGGTAACGACAAATTATTTAAAAGCTTATGCGAAGTTCTTGAAATACCTAACATTGCAACTGATGAAATGTATAAAACAAACTCTTTAAGATCAAAAAATATTGATAAACTAAAATTAATTATTGAGAATAAACTTCAGCATAAAAATACGGATGAATGGATAAAAGTTATGGAAAATTTAAAAATACCATGTGGTCCAATTTTTAATATTAAACAAGCTGTAGAAAATCCACAAATTAAAGAGAGAAATATGATTGTAAAATCTTTTCATAAGAAAATTGGAGAGTTTAAATCTGCAGGAAACCCTATAAAAATGTCTACATACAAAGATGAAAAAACAAGAGGAGATATTCCAGACCTTGACGAACACCGAGATAAAATACTTAAAGAATTTAGTTAACTAATATATAAGCTATATAATTATGATAGATAAAAGAAAATTTTATATTAATGGTCAATGGGTTTCACCAAGTAAACCAAATGATTATGAGGTAATTAATCCTTCAACAGAAGAAGCTTTTGCAACGATATCTTTAGGATCAACAGAAGATACTAATGCTGCAGTCTCGGCAGCTAAAAAAGCTTTAGTTAGCTGGAGCGAAAGTTCAAAAGATGAAAGATTAAATTTATTAGAAAAATTACTATCTATTTATAAAAAAAGATATGGAGAGATGGCTGATGCTATATCTATGGAAATGGGGGCCCCAATGGATTGGGCAACTGACGTTCAAACATCAAGCGGACAATCTCATCTAGAAGATTTTATAAAAAGACTCAAAGAATTTAAGTTTGATGAGCAATTTGAACCAAACTCTAATAATCATATTTGTTATGAACCAATTGGAGTTTGTGGATTAATTACTCCATGGAACTGGCCAATAAATCAAATAGCTTTAAAAGTTGTTCCAGCCTTTGCAACAGGTTGTACAATGATTCATAAACCATCAGAAATAGCTCCAATGTCAGCAATGTTGTTTGCAGAAATGATTGATGAGGCAGGTTTTCCAGCGGGTGTATTTAATCTAGTAAATGGTGATGGAGCTGGCGTTGGTACAGATATCTCATCTCATCCTGATATTGATTTAGTATCTTTCACAGGATCAACTAGAGCAGGTAAATTAATTTTAAAAAATGGATCTGATACAATCAAAAGAGTTTGCCTGGAATTAGGTGGAAAAGGTGGAAATATTGTTTTTGCAGACTCCTACCCTAACGCTGTACGAGATGGTATCAGAAACGTAATGAGTAATTCAGGTCAGTCATGTGATGCACCGACAAGAATGCTCGTTGAAAAATCAATATATGAAAGAGCAGTTAAAGAAGCTGTCGAAGAAGCAAATTTGATAAAGGTCGACCATGCTTCAAAAAAAGGAGATCATATAGGTCCTGTTGTCTCTAAAATTCAATACAATAAAATAATAAGCCTTATTCAAAGTGGAATTGACGAAGGAGCAACTCTTGCAGCAGGCGGACCGGAATTACCTAACGGAATGAACAAAGGATATTTTATTAAACCAACTATTTTTACTGATGTAACAAATGATATGCGTATCGCAAAAGAAGAAATATTTGGTCCGGTTTTATCTATAATACCTTTTGAGACGGAAGAAGAAGCAATTCAAATTGTAAATGAAACTGAGTATGGATTAGGTAATTATTTACAAACTGAGGATAAAGAAAAAGCAAAAAGAGTTGCCAAGAAGCTTAAGGCTGGAACAATTTATGTAAATGGAAACGGTGCAGACCCTGGTGCTCCATTCGGAGGATATAGACAATCTGGAAATGGACGTGAAGGTGGTGTTTGGGGTTTACATGAATTTTTAGAAGTTAAGGCTGTAACTGGTTGGCCAAAATAATATGATTGGCTATGTTATGGTTGGAACAAACAATTTAGATCAGTCCATTAAGTTTTATGATGAATTGTTGGAAGTTTTAGATTTAGAAAGAACTGAACAAGATGAAGTGTGCGCTGGATATTCTCAAAAAAATAGCAACGGAAAAATAGAATTTTACGTCACAAAACCTTTTAACAAAGAAAAAGCAACAGTTGGTAATGGATCTCAAATTTCATTTCAAACAAGTTCAAGAGAATTGGTAGATAAGTTTCATGATGTTGGGATTAAGTTGGGGGGTGCTAGCGAAGGATCTGGTGGCGAGAGACCCGAAGGCTCTGGAGTTTACTATTCTTACATTCGTGACTTAGATGGAAATAAAATCTGCGCTTTTACTAATAATCAATAATAAATGTCATACAATCTTGTAGAGAAAAAATTAAAAGCTAATGGTGTAGTTATTTTAGATGGTGGAAATGGAGGAGAGTTAGAAAGTTCAGGCGCAAAGATGGATAAAGATCTGTGGGCTGGAAAATGTGCAATAGATGACCCAGATAAAATGCTTCAAGTACATGAAAAATATATTAATGCTGGTGCAGATATCATTACTTCAAATACCTACGCTATTACACCTATATCAATGAAAGAGTACGGATATGATCAATTTACGAAAGCTTGGAATGAAGAAAGTGTAAAATTAGCTTTAAAGGCTGCTAACCATTCTAAAAGAGAAATAGCTGTTGCAGGATCAGTTTCAACTTCAGGCAGTTGGGATAAACTATCAGAAGAGGATATTAAACCTGGTTTTAATGAACATTTAAAAATTTTAAAAGAAGCAGGTGTAGACCTAATTATTTTAGAAGCCATGACGTCAAAAGATAGAACGGTTGAAAATATTATTGAGTGCTCAAAAAATGTTAAATTACCTATCTGGCTATCTATTTCTTGTGCAATAAATGAAGACGAGAATATATTAATGCACGGCTATCAAGAAAGTATAACTAATTCAAAAGCAAAATTTTACGATACTTTGGAAAATTCCCTATCTAAATTTAGTAAAATGCATGAAGGACCAATTTTGGTGGCACATTCAGATATCAAAGTTACAGGTGAAGCGGTTAAAATTTTAAAAAGGGTTCACAAAGGAATTGTAGGTGCATATCCAAATAATGGTTACTTTGAAAAACCTCATTGGAAATTAATTAATGATATATCCCCGTCTAAATATTTAGAGGAAGCGAAAAATTGGATATCTAATGGAGCTCAGATTATAGGTGGATGTTGTGGAGTTGGACCCGATAAAATAAGTGCAATCTCAGTTTTAAAATAAAATTTAAGAAATGACAAAAGATAAAAAAATAATTAGTGAATTAAATCCTACGCTTAAAATTATAAGAGACAATAAGCCAAAATGGTATTTGCCAGAAACAAGAAGAGAGGGTTACCGAAAATTATATAAAATCAACAGATATGGTCTACTTCTAAGATCTGATCATGTATTAAAATTAAACCAAAAATATAATGACAAGATAGAAAAAATTCCATCGGTAAATAAAATGATAAATCATAAATATTTTTGCTCATTGTTGGTAGGCAAAGATCAAGACATTTTATATGAAAAATATGCAGATGATTTTAACGAAAATACCCCACAAACAATAATGTCTATCACAAAAATGTTTATTAATTTATTTATTGGAGAACTTGTTGAAAAAAAAATAATTGATTTAAATAAAAAAGTTTCAGAATATTTACCTAATATTGGCTCTGGATATGCATCTGCAACGATTCAAGATGTTTTAGATATGAATATTCAAAATGCTTATAGCGAAGATTATACAGATCCGTACACATCTTCATTTTTACATGAACCAGTTTGTGGTTGGAGACTACCCGATGATTTAAATTATAAAGTTAGCCAGGAAGAATTTTTAAATTCAATTAAATCTTTGAAAGATCAAGATTTAAAAAATACTTCAGATTTATCTCATTACAAATCCGCAAATACAGATGTAATGGGTTTATTAGTTGAAAAAGTAAGCGGAAAAAAACTTAAAGAATGGTTGCTAGAGGCTGTAGAAGCAGCAGGTTTTGAAGATGCCATGTATATGGGGACAGATAGATTTAGTATGCCTTGGATTTCGGGAGGCGGGTGTTTAATCTCTAGAGATTTTTTGAGATATGGTCTTCTTTTTTCAAGAAAAGGGCATGGAGTATTAAATAGAAAAATTGGTTCTGAATTTTTTTTGGATGAAACATTAAAAAATAAAGGGACTAAATATATGGAATTATCAAAAAATAAATTTTTAGAGTACTCAAATTCAACTATGAAATGTGGTAATTGGATTGGCCATTCAGGTCTCGGAGGTCAATTTTTGGCAATAAATTTAAATAATGGTGTTGTTGCAAGTTATTTCTCTGTAATTGAAACAGATTCTGGAACTGATGAAAATTATAAGAGAGGTATGATTAATATGATGGACGAAATTGTTAATAATAATTTTTAATTATTAATTTTTGTTTATTTTTTCTGCAATTAATATTTTTCTTTGCATTTCTCTTAAAACAGGTTTTTCTATAAGTTTGCCGTCAATTACAACCAAACCTGTATTTGATTCGTTAAATTGATCTACAATTCTTTTTGCATGACTAATTTCGTCTTTTGAAGGTGTAAAAACCTCATTTAAAATTCCTATCTGTTTAGGATGGATAGAGCCTTTACCTGTAAAACCAAGATTTTTTGCAAGCTCTGTCTCTTTTTTCATTCCATCCATATTTTCCAAATCTAAGTATGGAACATCTATTACATCAACCCCAATACTTGCACCTGCATGAACTAGTTTTGATCTTGCGTATACTAAATTTTCCCATTTATGCTCACATCTAAGTTCAGCTGCCATATCAACACCTCCAAAATACAATGCCACAGTTCTTTTGCTCGCATGGGCAATGTCATAAATGCATTCTAAAGCCTCGTTCGTTTCCATTATTACATGAAGGTCTGTATCTAAATTACAATCTGTAAGTAGATCATCGATAAATTTAATTTCATCTGGTGTTTTTACTTTGGGAAGCATTATTGCACCAATATTTATCTTACTTGAGGCAAAGGCCTCTAAATCTAACAATCCATGTTTTGTTCTTTGACAATTAACTCTTACAACTAATTCTACATCTTCTTTAATCTTGAGCGTTTTTAAAGCGTTAAGTGTATTATTTCTTGCATCATTCTTATCCTTAAGTGCTATACCATCCTCTAATTCTATACAAACCATGTCAGCCCCAGACTCGATTGCTTTTGGAAACATCTCTGGTTTTAAACCTGGTGTAAATATAAAGCTTCTTCGTACTCTAAGTTTATTTGAACTCATTTAAATATATAATGATATAATCTTTTTTATTAATATTTAAAACTATAATAGTAACTAAATTGACTTCAATAAAAAAATTTAATTTTAAATTTTAAAACTTTTTAAATTTTAATTAATTTACTCAGATATAGATTTTATAAGTCTTTTTAAATGCTTGTCGTTAACTCCACAACAGCCACCAACAATTTGAATTTGATCATCTATTAATTCTAAAATTGAATTTGAAAACTCTTCCTCTGTCATAGTTATTATTGCTTTATGTGTATTAGTGTCAAATTTATGTATTTCAGGATAAAACATGATTGGTCCTTTCCAATTATTCTTCAATATTGTTAAACCACCGATGCTATCTTGAAACCAAGTGTGCATTATTCCATAAACATCACCTCCTAAACTCGAAAGTGATTTTATTATATCCTCTAGTAAAATTATTTTATCTTCAGGTAAGTATTTAGGTTGGTCTTTATATGTATTCTCATCGTAAATCAGTGATTTTTCTTTCTCTGCTCTAAAATTTCTTCCAATAACGGAATTATCAAATTTACTATCACAACAACTCAATCCAACCCATACTGGTAAACCAGTTTCAAGAGCTGCATTTAATAAAATTTTAGAGTGATCTACATCCAAAAGCATTTCTAGAACCAATAAATCTGCTCCAGATTCTTTTAGAATTTTTGCAGCTTCTTTGTAATTTTCTTCCTCTTTTTTAAAAGTTGGTACAAATTTTGGATTTGGAACAAACTCATTTTCCTTTAGAGGAAAAAAGTTTGATAGGCTGCCCGCTACTGCAATTATATTTTCTTTTCCAGTATTTGATATCGCTTTTCTAGAAAGCTTAACTGAGTCTGAGATAAATTTATGTACTTGATCACCTTTGTTTAAACTTTCTAAATTATGTCTATTTGTTGCAAATGTATTAGCAGTAATAATATCACAACCAGCATTAATAAAATTTTCATGAACTTTAATTACAATATCTGGTGATGTTAAAGTTGCTAACGCAGAAAATGCAGGGCTCATGTTGCCTCCAAGTTTTGCTATTTCAGAACCGTTCCCTCCATCTAAAAATATTTTATTTTTTGATTTTAGCTTTTCTTTGAAAAGCATTTACTATGATTCTTTTGGGGCTAACACTACTGCAAGCACGCCCCCCAGCACAATCATTGAACTACCAACAATTTCTCGCCATCCAAACGGTTCATCAGTTAAAATACCAGCAGACACAACCCCAACAACAATTTCACTTAAATATAATATTGCACAAAGTCCAGCGCCTAGAACTGATGGTGACCACATTATTATTACACCAGTAGGAATAAAATAAAATACTGAAATAAGAACCAAAAAAGTAAACATAGAGAGAAAAGCCTCTGCAGGTGGTACAGGTCCTAGATAATCTTTTAAAATATATCCAGCGAAAATATTAAATATTGTTCCATAAAAGAAAAAAGAAAATATTACAGGAAATACTCCATCTGTTTTAGTAATTTCCAAACGTATAAGCCCACCACCAAAAAGAACACCTCCAACTAAAGCCAACCAGTCTCCAGCATTTTGAGGTAGTGGTACAATATTTGATTTACTAAAAACAATCCATAAGCCTCCAAGAGCAAGACCCAATGTTAAAACTCTTTCTAAGCCAGGTCTTTTCTTTAAAAAAATTATTTCAAAAATTGTTGTCCAAACTGGTATCATGTAAAACATGATTAATGCTCGTACAACATCTGTTAATAAAAAACTTAAGGCATAACATATAAAACCACTTCCTGTTAAAAAACCAACAAATGGTATTTCTAATCCTGAC
>CACMJW010000011.1 GCA_902614125.1 uncultured Pelagibacteraceae bacterium
AGTAAAAGTATTAGTGGGCAAAGATAAAAATAAAGATGGTGAAGTAATGGAAATAGACCGTTCAAATAATCGTGCAAAGGTAAAAGGGATTAATATGGTCAAGAAACATGTAAAAACAACAAAAGAAAAAAAAGGTGGAATTGTTTCAAAGGAAAATTTTATACATCTTTCAAATTTATCCATACTTGATAATAAAAAATCAAAAAAAGTTGAGGCTAAGAAGTAATGCAACCTAGATTAAAAGACTTAGTTGTTAAAGAAATACAACCAAACTTAAAAGAAAAATTTGGTTACAAGAATTTGTATATGGGACCACAAATTTCAAAAGTAGTTATAAATATGGGTCTAGGTCTAGACGGTAACGATGCCAAAATTTTGAAATCATGTGAAGAGGATTTAGCAAACATAACAGGACAAAAACCAGTCACAACAAAATTTAAAAAATCAATTGCAAATTTTAAAACTAGAAAAAATACAAATGCAGGACTAAAGGTCACTTTAAGAAAAAATAAGATGTACGAGTTTATTGACAGGCTAGTAAATATTGCATTACCTAGAATTAAAGACTTTAGAGGATTAAACCCAAATGGATTTGATAAATTTGGTAATTATTCTTTTGGAATAAAAGAACATATTGTTTTTCCTGAGGTGAACTTTGATAAAGTTGATAAAATTAGAGGCTTAGATATTACAATAACGATAAAAAACCAAGATAAGGAACATAGTTTTGAGCTGTTAAAACAGCTAAATTTTCCATTTTTTGAAAAGAGGAGCAATTAATATGGCTAAAATGAGTGCAGTAAATAAGAATAATAAAAGGATTAAATTATCAGACAAATTATTTAAAAAAAGGCAAATGCTTAAAAAAATAATTATGGATAAAAAATTACCTTTAGAAGAAAGATTTAAAGCACAACAAAAATTATCAAAATTACCACGAAATTCTGCAAAAACGAGAGTAATGAATAGATGTCAAATTACAGGCAGACCGCATGGTGTTTATAGAAAATTAAAAATATCAAGAATAGCTCTTAGACAATTAGGTTTAGAGGGGAAAATTCCTGGTATGGTAAAGTCAAGTTGGTAGAAAGGATAATATGAGTTTAAGTGATCCAATAGGAGATATGTTGGCGAGAATTAAAAATTCTCAAATGAGAAATCATAAAAAAGTAGAACTCCCATCATCAAAATTTAAAGTGAAAATAGCAGAAGTTTTAAAATCTGAAGGTTATATAGTTGATTATAAAGTCACTGAGAACGATAAAAAACCTAATTTAGAAATAAACCTAAAATATAATTCTGGAAACCCAGTTATAAGTACAATTGAAAGAGTATCAAAGCCAGGTAGAAGGATATTTTCAAGTGCTGAAAGTCTTCCAAAAATAAATAATGGTCTTGGTATAGCAATAGTCTCGACTCCAAAAGGCGTTATGACTGATATAGATGCAAGAAAGCAAAAAATTGGTGGAGAAATAATCTGTAAGGTATTTTAATGTCTAAAATAGGTAAAATAAATATTCCAATTCCTGATAAAGTTAAGGTTTTACTAAGCGGAAATATTATAAATATTGAAGGTCCATTAGGTAAAAAATCACTTAATATTGATTTAGATGTTTTTGATTTAAAAATAGACGAAGGCAAAGAAGTATCTATTAAACCAAAAAAAATTGATCAAAACTCAAAAAGATTATGGGGAATGAATAGGAGTTTATTAAATAATGCTATAATTGGAGCAAGTAAGGGTTATGAAAAAACTCTTGAATTAGTCGGAGTTGGATTTAGGGCTGCATTAAAGGGAAAACAATTAAATATGCAATTAGGTTTCAGTCACGACATAAATTTTGATATACCTGAAGGAATAAAAATTGCTGTTGAAAAGCAAACAATATTAAAAATAAGTGGACCAGATAAACAATTAGTTGGAATGGTTGCTGCTCAAATCAAAAGCATTAGACCACCAGAACCCTACAAAGGCAAAGGTATAAAAGAGCAAGGTCAGTATATTTTAAGAAAAGAAGGTAAAAAGAAATAATGAAAATTAGCACATTAGATAGAAAAAAATTTAGAGTAAGAAATAAATTAAAAAAAGTTTCAAGCAAAGATAGATTTAGGTTGTGCGTTTCTCGTTCGACTAAAAATATAAGTGCTCAAATTATTGATGATGTTAATAAAATAACTTTAGTTTCCGCTTCATCAGTTGAAAAAAATATAAGAGAACAAAAAAAATCCAAATCAGAGCTTTCTACTTTAGTTGCTGAAAATCTTGCTAAAAAAGCACAAGATAAAAAAATAACAAAAGTTTATTTTGACAGAGGTATCTATAAGTATCATGGTAGAGTTAAAATATTTGCAGAAACATTAAGAAAAAACGGGATGCAATTTTAAAAAATGGAAAAAAATACAGAATTTTTAGAAAAACTTGTACATATTAATAGAATAACAAAAGTTGTTAAAGGTGGAAGAAGATTTGGATTTTCAGCATTAGTTGTCGTTGGAAATCAAAATGGCAAGATTGGTATTGCACATGCTAAGGCGAAGCAAGTTCCAGATGCTATTAAAAAAGCAAACGAACTTGCAAGAAGAAATTTAGTTCAAGTTCCATTAAGAGAAGGAAGAACGATACATCATGATATTTTTGGTAAAGATGGTGCGGGAAAAATAAAACTAAGAGCAGCACCAAAAGGTACAGGTATAATTGCTGGTGGACCCGTTCGTGCTGTGTGTGAAGTATTGGGTATTAAAGATATAGTAGCAAAATCTCTTGGTACAGCTAACCCACATAACGTTATTAGGGCTTGCATGAAAGCATTGTCTAAACAAAATTCACCAAAGAATATTTCAACTTTGCGAAATAAAAAAATATCAGAAATAATTGAAAAAAGAGGATAATGACTAATTTAAATACTACAACCTCAGTTAAAATTAAAAAGATAAGAGTAGGTAGAGGAATAGGTTCAGGAAAAGGCAAAACTTCAGGAAGAGGTGTAAAAGGTCAAAAATCAAGATCAGGTGTAGCAATTAAAAGTTTTGAAGGAGGTCAAATGCCATTATATAGAAGACTTCCAAAAAGAGGTTTTAACCCAATTAGAAGAGATAAAATTGCTAAGATAAATTTAGATTTATTAAGCAAATTGTTAGTTTCTAATAAAATTAGTTCATCTGAGAAAATTAATCTAGAATATTTAAAGAAAAATAAAATTATATCTAAATCTGTAACTCAATTTAAAGTTTTAGGAAATGGCGAATTAAATTTAAAGTTAAATATAGAGGCTGATTTTTCCTCTAAATCAGCAATACAAAAAGTTGAGAAAGCAGGCGGAAGTATTTTAGTAAAATCAAATAAAGATTAATGAGCTCTTCAACTCAATCTCACGATTTAAGAAATAGAATATTATTTACAATTCTTATACTTGCTATTTATAGACTAGGTACCTTTGTTCCACTTCCTGGAATTGATCCAGAACAGCTTCAAATAATGATGGAAAGCAATCAAAAAGGTTTATTAGGTATGTTTAATGTTTTTGCTGGTGGAGCTGTAAGCAGAATGGCAATATTCGCACTTGGTATTATGCCTTATATATCATCATCTATCATTGTGCAGTTACTAACAGGGGTTTCTGATTATTTCAAAAATTTAAAAGCTCAAGGTGAAATAGGTAGACAAAAAATTACACAAATCACAAGATATGGAACAGTTTTATTAGCAACTATTCAGGGTTATGGTTTAGCGGTTGGATTGGAGTCTTCTGCAAATCTGGTGATTAATCCTGGCATGTTTTTTAAAATATCTACTGTAACAACAATTGTTGCTGGTACAATTTTTTTGATGTGGTTAGGAGAACAAATTACACAAAGAGGTATTGGAAATGGTATTTCTTTAATAATTTTTTCTGGTATCGTTGCAGAAATACCTAGAGCTTTAGTAACTACGTTTGAACTTGGTCGTACTGGTGCGATTTCTACAATTATGATTATAGGTATTTTTGTTTTATTGGTTTTAACCATATTATTTATTGTTTTTATGGAGCGAGCTTTACGTAAAATTTTAATAAATTACCCAAAAAGACAAATGGGTAACAAAATGTATGGTGGAGACTCTTCGCATTTACCACTTAAAATAAATTCAGCTGGAGTAATACCAGCAATTTTTGCATCAGCTTTATTACTTTTGCCTGTAACATTTTCAAATTTTAATATTTCACAGAACGAAACTTTTTTAAACATATCATCATATTTTTCACAAGGTCAACCGCTCTATATGATCTTATATGCTAGTGGAATAATATTTTTTACTTTTTTTTATACGTCGATTACTTTTAATCCTAATGAAACAGCTGAAAATTTAAGAAAATATGGTGGATTTATTCCTGGCATTCGTCCAGGTGAAAGTACAGCAATCTACATAGATACCATACTTACAAGATTGACGACCATAGGCGCTTTATATCTTACCTTAGTTTGTTTAATGCCTGAATTTTTAATAGCAAATTATCCAATACCTTTTTATTTAGGTGGAGCATCTGTATTAATTGTTGTTGTTGTAGCTATAGATACAGTTACTCAGATACAGACACGTTTAATGAGCTCTCAATATGAGCAGCTAATTAAAAAAACAAAATTTGGTAGATAAGTGAACATCATATTATTTGGCCCTCCTGGAGCTGGAAAAGGTACTCAGGCCAAATATTTAGTTGAGAAATTGAAAGGTTTTCAAATTTCCACAGGTGATATCCTTAGAGATGAAATCAAAAAAGATACAGATATAGGTAAGAAAATAATAAATGATATGAATGATGGAAAATTTGTGAGTGATGAAATTGTAAATACAATAATCAAAAAATTTATCTTTGATCCTCAAAAGAAAAATAAATTGATATTTGATGGATATCCTAGATCTCTAGATCAAGCAAAAAATTTAGATAGTTTATTAAATGATTCTGAACAAAAAATTAGTTTTGTGTTTTATTTAAACGTTAATAAAGAGACCATTGTTAAAAGACTTGAAAAAAGAAAGTTTATAGAAAAAAGAACTGATGATGACTTAGATACCATCCTTAAAAGATACGACACATACATGGAGACCACAAAACCAGTTTTAGATTTTTACTCAAAAAAAAATAATTTTCATGAGATTGATGGATCTGAAAATATTACTGAAATAACAAGGAAAATAGAGGCTTTTGTCAATGTTTAATGCGTTGACTTTGACTAATTCTCTTATATAAAAGGCACAATTTTATCACAAAAACTATGGCTCGTATTGCAGGTGTAAATATACCACAAAATAAATTAGTTCATATTGGATTAACTTATATTTATGGGATAGGTAACAAATTTTCTAACGAAATATGCAAATCTTTAGAAATTCCTAAATCAAAAAGAGTAAATGAGTTAACAGATGATCAAATTTTGAAGATAAGGGAATACATTGATCAGAAATTTACTGTTGAAGGTGACTTAAGAAGAGAAAATTCACTCAGCATAAAAAGACTTATAGATTTAGCTACTTACAGGGGATCAAGACATAGAAAGAAATTACCTGTAAGAGGACAAAGAACAAGATGTAATGCTAGAACTAGAAAAGGTAAAGCTATTGCTATTGCAGGTAAAAAATTAACACCACTTAAAAAGTAATAAATGACTAAAGATACAACAGAAAATAAATCTGTAACAAAAGAGTCCTCTTCAAAAGGAAAGAAAAGCTCATATTCAAAAAAGAAAAAAGGAAAAAAGAATATTTTAAACGGAATTGCTTATGTTCAATCTACATTTAACAATACTATTGTATCTATTGCAGATACAAATGGGAATGTAATTTCTTGGGCATCTGCAGGCCAAAAAGGTTTTAAAGGATCAAGAAAATCTACACCTTATGCTGCGCAAGTTGCTGCTGATGCAGCTGCAGCAAAAGCGCTAGAAGTAGGTATGAAAGTTTTGTCTGTAGAGGTAAAAGGACCTGGATCTGGAAGAGAAACTGCTCTTAGAGCATTACAAGCTAGAGGATTTAAAATTATTTCAATCAAAGATACAACACCAATGCCTCATAATGGTACGCGTCCACCAAAGAAAAGGAGAGTATAAATGGAACAAACTGAAGTAAATTCAAAAAATTGGAAATCTTTAATAAAACCTGCGAAATTAGATGTTCAGCTTAGTGATGATAAATCACATGCAAAAATTATCGCTGAACCTTTAGAGAAAGGTTATGGCCTAACTTTGGGTAATTCACTTAGAAGAATTTTACTATCATCTATAAGAGGAACTGCAGTTACAGCAATACAAATTGACGGTGTTCTTCATGAGTTTACATCTATAAAAGGCGTGAGAGAAGACGTAACAGATATAGTATTAAATATAAAATCTTTAGCGCTTAAAAGTAATTCTGAAACATCAAAAAAACTTATATTAGATGTCAAAGGGCCAGGTGAAATTAAAGCTTCAGATATAACACCTGTGACTGACATTGAAATTTTAAACCCAGATCTAGTTATTTGTAATTTAGACGAAAACACTAATTTTCACATGGAAATGACCGTAGGTACTGGAAAAGGATACATATCAGCAGAAATGAACAAACCTGAGGAGCCACCTTTGGGTTTAATACCTATAGACTCATTATTTAGTCCTGTTAAAAAAGTATCATACTCCGTAAGTACTGCTAGAGAAGGCAAAGCTTTAGATTATGATAAATTAACAATGGAAGTTGAAACGAATGGTTCTATATCTGCTGAAGATGCAGTTGCTTACTCAGCTAGAATTTTCCAAGATCAACTTGGAATGTTTGTTAATTTTGATGAACCACAAGAAGTAATAGTAAGAGAACAACCATCCGAACCAGAATTCAACAAAAACTTATTAAGAAAAGTAGATGAATTAGAATTGTCCGTAAGGTCAATGAACTGTCTTAAAAATGATAATATAATTTATATTGGTGATTTAGTTCAAAAATCTGAGGGTGAAATGTTGAGAACACCTAATTTTGGAAGAAAATCACTAAATGAGATTAAAGAGGTTTTGACTGGAATGTCACTTTATTTAGGTATGGAAATACCTAATTGGCCTCCAGATAACATTGCTGAATTATCTAAAAAACTTGAGGAAGCTATTTAATGAGACATAAGTTTGGTTATAAGAAATTAAACAGAACTTCAGAACATAGAAAAGCATTGATTAAAAATATGTTGAATTCGTTAATTAAATATGAACAAATTACTACAACATTACCAAAAGCCAAAGTACTGAAACCTCAAGTTGATAAAATAATTACGCTAGGAAAAAAAGATAACCTACAAAATACGAAAACTTTAATTTCAAAACTTCAAGATACAAAATCTGCAAATAAAGTAAAAAAAACACTTTCAAAACGATATGAAAGTAGAAAAGGTGGCTATACTAGAATAATTAAAGCTGGATTTAGATATGGTGATAATGCACCAATGGCTGTTATTGAGTTTGTAGACAGAGATGTTGAGGCTAAAAGAGTGGACAAAAAGAAAAAAGATGCGGTAACAGCATCAACTAAATCAGAAGATAAAAATCAAGCTACTACTTAATAAAAATATACAAAAGTATTTATTTGGTTTTTAAAATCAAAAATTGATACTTTTCTTATCCTGTATGAAAAAAATAATATTCGTTAATTCATCTTGTAATAATATGCGTATAGATAGATTTTTGAGAAATTATTTGGGAAAAATACCACAAGGGTTAATCGAAAAAAATTTAAGAAATGGAAAAATCAAGTTGAATCAAAAAAAAGTTAGAAGTTCTCAAAAAGTTAAAACAGATGATAAAATAAGTTTTTTTAATTTTAATTTTAAGGAAAATATTGAACAATCAAAAAAAAAATTTAATCCTAATAAAGAAATTATTAAACAGAATGAAGATTTGATTATTGAAAACAATAACAATTTTATAGTATTAAATAAAGCTTCAGGGATTTCTGTTCAAGGTGGAACAAAATCAAAAAAAAATTTAGTCGACATTTTTACTAAAAGTGAAATTTTTGAGGGGTCTAAACCGTACTCTGTTCATAGACTGGACAAAGACACCTCTGGTGTATTTATAATGGCAAAGAATAGAGAAAGTGCACAATTATTGACTTCTTTATTTAGGTTACGAAAAGTTCACAAAACTTATTTGGCTATCTGTCAAGGCGAAATAACTAAAAATTCAGGTACATGGGAAGACGATTTAATTAGATATGATGGAGATAAAAAACTTATCGAAAATGCAAAAACAATTTTTAAAGTATTAGATAAAAATTCTGAAGCTAGTTTATTAGAATTAAAACCAATTACTGGAAGAAAGCATCAATTACGTAAACAATTGTATGCAATAGGTAATCCTATATTTGGAGACACAAAATATAAATTATCTAACTCTAACAAGGGAATTAATAAAAATTTAATGTTACATTCATATCAAATAAAATTTAAGATTAATGATATTAAGCATACGTATTCAGCATTATTACCAGATTATTTTAAAAGATTATTGAAATCAAAACGTCTTAGATTTTCAAATTAGAAATAAAATTTTCTATTAATTTATCACTGAGTTTTGAGTAATCCTGATTTATAATTTTTTTTAAATTCGTAATTCCTTTATCTGAAATACCACATGGTATAATTTTTTTATAACTTTCTAAATCATTATTTATATTTATTGAAAAGCCATGATATGCAATCCATTTTCTTACTCTAATTCCTATAGCTGCAACTTTATTTACTTCATTATTTGCTTTATACCAGACTCCGATGTTTTTTTTATCTGGAAAAGTTTCAATATTGTATAACTTTAAAGTTTGAACAATAGTTTTTTCAATCACATTAATAAATTTTCTAATATCTTTCTTTTTTCTTAAATCTAAAACGAAATAACAAATTAATTGTCCTGGACCATGATAGGTTATTTTACCACCTCTATTTGTCTGTAATATTTCTATTGATTTATCAATTATTTCATTTTCACTATAAGACGTTCCTGCTGTGAAGATTTCATTGTGCTCTAAAGTCCAAATCAATTCTTTACCATTATTGTCATATAAATCTTTTAGCCTGCTTTCTAATAGATTAATGGCCTCAGTATATTTTACTGGTTTTGCTGACTTTTTGATCTCTAAGTTCATTTATAATTTGTATTATCTTTATTATGTATTAATAGTGCAAATCATAATTAAAGGTAGGTTTATGTCTTTAAACAAAAAAACTAAAGATAAAAAAGTTAATTTTGAATTTAATAAAGAATATTTAAGAGTTGTAACATCAAAAATTGCAAATAATGATACTCAATTTATAAACAATTCTTTTAATGATATGCATCCTGCCGATGCAGCAGATATAATTGAACATTTAAACCAAAATGACAGAGAAAGTTTAATAAAATTAAATAATTTTAACATAGACCCTGAAGTTTTTGTTGAGTTAAATGAGGCGATACAAAGTGAAATTATAACTTATTTATCCTCAGAATCTATAGTTAGTATACTTAAAGGTCTAGAATCAGATGATGCAATTTCTATTTTAGAAAATGTTCCTGAGGAGGACAAAAATTCAATTTTAAGTTCTTTACCACCTAAAGACCGTTTTGCTCTTCTTGAAAGTTTAAGTTATCCAGAAGACACAGCAGCAAGATTAATGCAACGTGAGTTTACCGCTATTCCAAGTAATTGGTCAGTTGGACAGACAATCGATTATTTAAGAGAAAATAAAGATTTACCAGAAGAATTCTTGGAAATTTTTATTGTTAATGAAGATTTTAAACCAATAGGTACGGTTCCATCATCAAGAGTTTTAACAACACCAAGAGATACAAAAATGGAAACTATTATGTCCGAGTCCCAATTATTAATTCCTGTTGAAATGGACAAAGAAGAGGTGGCAAATTTATTTGAAAATTACAATCTTAACTCTGCGGCAGTTGTAGATAAAAATAATAAGTTAGTTGGAATGATTATGAATGATGATGTTCTAACAGTTTTAAAAGAAGAGGCTGAAGAAGATGCGTTAAGACTTGCTGGAGTAGGGGATGAAGAAATCACTGATGGTATTGTTAAAAAAACCAAAAGAAGATTTAATTGGTTGTTATTAAATCTGTTTACTGCTTTCTTAGCAACTTGGTGTATCAGTCTATTTGGTGCTACTATAGAACAAATGGTTGTTTTAGCTTTTTTAATGCCAATAGTTGCTTCTATGGGTGGCAATGCTGGTATGCAGACTTTAGCAGTTACAGTAAGGACAATTGCAACCAACGACTTAACACAAAATAATTTCTCATCAAATGTTTTCAAAGAATTTTCAATTGGCATTTTAAATGGAGTTATATTTGCGGTGATTAGTGCATTTGTTGTACAAATTTGGTTTCAAGATAGTATGCTTTCAATAATTATTTCAATTTCAATGGTGCTGACAATGATTATTGCAGGTTTATTTGGTATTTTAGTTCCATTTACGCTAAAGAAAATGAATATTGATCCTGCAATTGCATCAAGTGTATTTGTAACAACAATTACTGATGTAATTGGTTTTGTTTCATTTTTAGGTGTTGGAGCATATTTTTTGTAATCTAAAAATTATCTATTAACCTTACATTATCAATATAATAAGCGATAAATAATTTAAATTTAGTTTTAAAATTTGATATATTTAAATTATTTATATTTCTAAAATCTAAATATTCTATTTTAATTAAATATTTATTTTCTAAATATTTAATTAAAGAAAATTTATTATTTTTTATTCTAAAATTATAATTTTTATATTTATTTTTAATTCGAGATAACTCCCCAGCAATTAGTTGTGCTGTCCTCAATGATTTTTTTTTGAGATTAAGATTTCTTGAGGATAGTGCCATTTTGTTATGTCTTATTGTCTTACAAATTATGAGTTTAAATTTATGTTTTTTATGTAAATATTTGTTAATTAAATATTGTTGTTGAAAATCCTTTTCTCCTAAATATAAAAATTTAGGTTTTATTAAATTTAAAAGTCGATCCATTACCTCTAAGACTCCCTCAAAATGACCCTTTCTTTTATTTGCACACAAAATATTTTCATTAATTTTAAGCTTAAATTTTGAATGTATTTTATTTTTATAGATATCTTTAATTGTGGGTATAAAAACAAAATTAACTCCTAACTTTTTTAATATTTGAATATCCTGATTAATATTTTTTGGGTATGTCTTATAATCGTTTTTATCATTAAATTGTGTTGGATTTACAAATATACTTACAATTGTTTTGTTAGATTTTTTTTGAGAATTTTTAATTAATGAAATATGACCTTTGTGCAAACTGCCCATAGTTGGAACAAAACCTAAATTTTTACAATTAAGAATTGCCTCTTTTAGATCATCTTTTGTCTTTAAAATTTTCATTTTTAATAAAACGAGTTATAAGTAAAACATATACATGATTAAACAAGCAATAATACCATTAGCTGGTCAAGGTACAAGATTACTACCTCTAACAAGTGTATTTGCAAAAGAATTATTACCAATTAATGGTAGACCAGGTGTGGAGTATATTCTCGATGAATGTATTGAAGCAGGAATTAAAGAAATTATTTTTATTATTTCACAAAAAAAACTAATGATTAAAAAATATTTTTACAATGATACTTTTTACAAGAATATAATTAAAAAAAAAAAGGATCCAAAAATTATTCATGAGTATAAAAAAATTCTTAAATATAAAAAAATGATAAAATTTGTTTATCAAAATAAACCAAAGGGAACAGGTGACGCTGTTCTTAAAACCAAAAAGTATATTAAAGACAAATATTTTTTAATGTTGTTACCTGATGACTTAATATTGAAAAACAATTGTTCAAAATCAATGATTTCTGCACACAAGAAACATAAATCATCTGTAATGGCGAGCATGAAAGTTAACAAAAAAACTGTATCTAGGTGGGGTATTTATAATTTAAGTAAAAAAGTATCTAAAAATAACTTTCTTATTAAAGAAGTAGTGGAAAAACCATCTATCAAAAATGCTCCATCAAACAAAGCCGTAATCGGCAGATATATTTTACCAAAAACGATTTTTAATAAATTACTAAACCAAAAGCCTGGTAAAGGTGGTGAAATTCACATAACAGATGCAATACAATCTTTGATTAATGGAAATGAAAAATTTATTGCACATAACTTTGCAGGAAAGTATTTAGACTGTGGTACAATGAGTGGGTTTATAAAATCTAACATTGAAATTGGTAAATTATGAAACTTTGCATGATAGGTACTGGCTATGTTGGCCTTGTAAGTGGAGTATGCTTTTCTGATGTTGGAAATACAGTCTACTGTGTAGATAAAGATAAGAAAAAAATTGATTTATTAAATAAAGGTATTGTACCAATATTTGAACCAGGTCTTGAGGAAATTCTAAAAAAAAATTTTAAACAAAAGAGATTGATTTTTACATCAGATTTAAAAAAAGCAGTAACAAATTCAGATATAATTTTTATATGTGTAGGTACACCTAGTAATAAAAATACAAATTCAGCTAATTTAAAACATGTATTTAGTGCTGTAAACGATTTAAAAAAAATAATAAAAAAATATAAAATAATTATTACAAAATCTACAGTTCCTGTATCGACCGGAGATGAGATTGAGAAGGTCTTAATTAACTTAAAGAAAAAAAAATTAGTTGATATCGTATCAAATCCTGAATTTCTAAGAGAGGGCGAGGCAATAAGAGATTTTGTTTATCCTGATAGAATTATTATTGGTACAGATAGTAAAAAAGCCAACAAAATATTAAAATCACTTTATTTACCAATTATTAAAAAAACAAACAGATACTTTAATACATCAAGGAGAGGTGCTGAACTTATCAAATATGCTTCAAACGCTTTCTTAGCTACAAAAATTTCGTTTATAAACGAAATAGCTAATTTATGTGAAAAAGCCAATGTTGATATTAAAGATATATCCTTAGGCATGGGTTCAGATGATCGAATTGGAAGTAGGTTTCTAAGGGCAGGACCAGCTTATGGTGGATCATGTTTTCCAAAAGATACTCGTGCATTGATTGATACTGGAAATAAATTTAAAACCGATTTATCCATTGTTAAAACTGTAGTAAAGTCAAATGATAAACGAAAAAAATTCGTAGTAAAAAGAGTTGAAAAAATTCTTAAAGGTAATTTAAGCAATAAAATTATAACTTTTTTGGGAGTAACATTTAAACCAAACACTGATGATATGCGTGAGGCATCAAGTATACCAATGATCAAATATCTAAATAAAAAAAATAGTAAAATCAAATATTATGATCCTTCAGGTGAAAAAGTTGAATTTAAAGGGCTAAAAAATGTTAATTATTGCAGTACGATTTCTTCTGCTTGCTTTAACGCTGATTTGATTATTGTACACACTGAGTGGAATGATTTTAAATTATTGAATTTTAAGAAATTAATGAAAAAAAAGAAATTCAAAATATATGATATGCGAAATATGTATTCACCTACGATAATGAAAAAATTAAAAATCGATTATTTTGGTGTTGGGAGATAAATTAATTTAATTCAAATATTGCATCAACCTCTACAGCTACACCTAGAGGCAAACTATTAGTACTTATGGCTGCTCTTGTATGCATTCCTTTTTCTGAAAAAATTTTTGCTATCATATCAGAGGCACCATTAATAACTTTTGGTTGATCTGTAAAATCATCTGTTGAATTAACAAATCCAGTTAATTTTACACATTCTTTAATTTTAGATAAATCATTTTCACAAGCTTTTTTTACCTGCGAAACAATACTTAGGGCACATCTTTCAGCAGCTTTGTATCCATCTTCTACTGTTAAATCTTTTCCAATTTTACCTTTAATAAGTTTACCATCTTTATCTATGGAAATTTGACCAGATATATAAAGCAATTTACCAACTATCTTTACTGCAACATATGACCCAACTGGATCAGCTGCATTTGGAAGTTCAAAACCTAGCTCTTTAATTTTATTATCTATAGACATTTATTTTTTTCTCTTTTTATTTTTATCGTATTCTTTTCTTTTCTCAATTAAAATCAAAGCTTCTTCCATAGTTAATTCTGTTGGATCTTTTTCTTCAGGTATCGTTGCATTTAAGGACTTGTATTTTATATAAGGTCCATACTGACCTTTCATTATTCTTACAGGCTTCTTGTCTTCAGGATGTTCTCCTAAATTTTTGATTAATGCAGAGGATATTCTTCCTGGTTTTGCTTCAGCTATTAATGTTATTGCTCTATTTAAACCAATTGAAAATAATTCATCTACATTTTCTAATCTTGCTGACTTATTTTCACACTTTAAATATGGACCAAATCTTCCAACATTAAGTGTAATATCTTTATCGTTTTCAGGATTTTTACCCAGAGAAATAGGTAATGAGCAAAGAAATTTAGCTTTATCTAAGTCAATAACTTTATAGTCAATTCCTTTTGGTATTGAGACATTTTTTATATTATCATCTTTCTTTTTAACTTTTTTTCTTTTTTTAATTTTGTTTTCTTCTTCAATTATTTCTTTTTCAAATTGCAAATAAGGTCCAAATCTTCCATTTTTTAAAAAAATGTCTTTACCAAAATCATTTTGACCTATTAATTTTGGCTCAGCTAAAGTTAATTGTTGTGCTGCTTTTGATTTAGATAATGGTCTTGTAAACTTACATTCAGGATAATTTGAACATCCTATAAATGCTCCACCCCTAAAACTGTTTTTAAGACTTAGTTGACCTTGGTTACAAAGCTGACATTTTCTGTCTATTTTACCTTCTTTGTCGACTTCAAAAATTAAACTTCCGAGACTTTCATTTAAAAGATCTAAAACCTCTCTCGTTCTTTTTTCCTTCACACTTGAAACATTTAAATTAAAGTCTTTCCAAAATTGTTCTAAAACTTTGATCCAATTTTCTTTACCCGAAGTTATATCATCGAGTTGATCTTCTAATTTTGCTGTAAAATCGTAATCAACATATTTTGTAAAAAGTTTCTCTAAAAAAGCTGATAATAATTTACCTCTATCAGTAGGAAAAAATCTTTTATTTTCAATATCGGCATAGCCTCTATTTGCTATTACAGAAATTATGCTTGCATATGTAGAAGGTCTTCCTATTCCTAATTCTTCAAGTTTTTTTACCAGGCTTGCCTCTGAATATCTTGGTGGCGGCTGTGTAAAATGTTGTTCATCAATAAATTCGTTTATATTTACACTTCCTTTTTCTACATCAGGTAGAATTTTCTCATTTTCATTTTCATCCTCAATATTTGTTAATTTTAAATATCCATCAAATTTTAAAACGGATCCACTTGCTTTAAAAATATTTTCTTTATCTTTTGAAGTAATTGTAATTGTTTTTCTATCAAACTTAGCAGACTCCATTTGAGAGGATAGTGCTCTTGACCAAATTAAATTATAAAGTTTATATTGATCTGAACTTAAATACTTTTTTAAACTCTCTGGATTTCTTGATATTTCTGTTGGTCTAATTGCCTCATGAGCTTCCTGAGCGTTTTTTGCTTTTTTTCCAGAATAATTTAATGATGATTGAGGTAGATAATTCTTTCCAAAATTATCATTTATATAGCTTCTAAATGTTTCAATAGCATCTTTTGAAATATTAGTTCCATCAGTTCTCATATAAGTAATCAAACCTATAGTATCCCCTTCAATGTCAATTCCTTGATACAATCTTTGTGCAATTTGCATGGTACGTGAAGCACCAAAACCAAGTTTACTTGATGCAGTTTGTTGTAATGTAGATGTTGTAAATGGACCAGATGGGTTTCTTGTATAAATTTTTGAACTAATATCTGAGATTTGATACTCTTTTTTTTTTATTTCATTTACGGCCTTATTAACATCGTCTTTTGATTTGAATGTAAATTTCTCTGTTTTCTTACCATTCAACTGATTTACATATGCTGTTATTTTAGATTTATTTTTGTCTTCAAAAATAACATTTAAAGTCCAAAACTCATCTGGCTTAAATATTTCAATTTCATGTTCTCTTTCAGTCAGTAATCTTAATGCTACAGATTGGACTCTACCCGCAGACTTCGAACCAGGTAATTTGGTCCACAATATTGGAGATATATTGAAACCAACAAGATAATCTAAAGCTCTTCTTGCCATGTAGGCATCTACAAGTTGTGACTCAATTTGTCGTGGATTGTCTATACCAGATGTGACAGCTTTTTTAGTAATTTCATTAAAAACAACTCTTTCTACTTTTTTATCTTTTAAAAGTTTTTTTTCCTCTAAAAATTCTCTTACATGCCATGCTATTGCTTCTCCTTCTCGATCGGGGTCAGTTGCAAGAATAATTTTTGAAGAATTTTTTGCTGAGTCTGTTATTTCTTTAAGATATTTTTTGGAGAAACTATCAATTTCCCAAATCATTTTAAAATCATTTTCAGGATCTACAGATCCATTTTTTGAAGGAAGGTCTCTTATATGACCATAACTAGCTAAAACAGTATAATCAGAACCTAAATATTTGTTAATAGTTTTTGCTTTTGCAGGACTTTCGACAATCACAAGATTCATTATTCCACAAACTACTCATAGTAATAGTCGTGTCAAATTAATAAATTTTTGTCTTAGTTTCTTGTTTATTTATAAGGCGTTTAATATTTTCTCTATGGGTATAAAAAATTAGAACAAACATAATTATAAAAAAAATAACATTATTCCCACTAACATAAAAAATATAAATCGGTACAGACAAGGATCCTAATATTGATGAAAGTGACGAATATTTAGATATAAAATATGTAATAATCCAAACTAAACTAAAAATAATTCCAAATAAAAAATTTATTGAAAAAAGTATTCCAACATATGTTGCAACTCCTTTGCCACCCTTAAATTTCAACCAAATTGGAAATAGATGTCCTAAAAATACACATAAGGAAGCTATATATATTAAATTTGGATAATTAAATTTTACATAAATGATTGGTAATATAGCTTTTGAGATATCCAATATAAGTGTTGCAAATCCTATTACCTTATTTCCGCCTCTTAATACATTTGTTGCTCCAATATTACCTGACCCTATATCTCTAATATCTTTTTTTAAAAAAATTTTAGTTAATAAAAAACCAAAAGGAATTGACCCCAATAAATATGAAAGTAATGCAACTAAATAGTAATCCATTAGTTTAATTTAAATAATTCTTCACCTTTAACAAATGTGTTTGTAACTTTTCCTTGAAGTTTTTTATTTTCAATAGATGTATTTTTTGATTTTGAAATTAAGTTTTCCTGTTTTACTATCCATGGTTTATTAATATCAACAATACAAAAATCTGCATCATTTCCTACACTTAAATTTCCTTTATTGATTTTTAAAATTTTTGCAGGATTTGACGTTAGCGCCTTAATAATTGTTTCAAGTTTTAACGATCCATTATGATATAATTCTAAACTTAAAGATAAAAGTGTTTCAATACCTGATGCTCCTGTTGCTGCTTGAGCAAATGTAAGTCTTTTTTGCTCTTCATCTTCAGGTTTATGGTCTGAAACAATCACATCAATAGTTTCATCTTTCAATCCTTGTACCAAACTAATTCTATCCTCTTCAGTACGTAATGGAGGAGATAATTTTAAAAAAGTTCTAAAGTCCCCAATATCATTTTCGTTTAATGATAAATTATTAATCGATACTCCACATGTAAATTTTAAATTATTTTTTTTATTTTTTATAAGTTCTACAGATTTACCAGATGAGATTTGTGAAATATGATACCTACAATTTATATAATTTAATAATGTTAGATCTCTATCAATTATTATTAATTCTGCCATTTCAGGAATTCCTTGAAGGCCTAATTTAGTTGCAATAATACCTTCGTTGATCATTCCATCTTTTGCTAGTTCATAGTCCTCAGCATGTTGCATAATTAAAGTATCTAAATCACTAGCAGAATTCATTATTCTACTCATTACTCTGGTATTTTGTATTGTTTTTGTGCCATCCGTAAAACCAATTATTCCTTTACTTTGTAGCAATCCAAATTCTGTCATATTAGTGCCTTCCGTACCTTTCGTTAATGACGCTGTTGGATATATGTTAATTTTCGATTTGTCTCTTCCACGTCTTTTTAAAAAATCAACTATAGATACATTATCAATAATTGGATCAGTATTTGGCATTGTTACAACAGAAGTTACACCTCCTGATAATGCGGCATTACTTAAAGTTCTAAAATTCTCCTTGTACTCAAAACCAGGTTCACCAACAAAAACCCTCATATCAACTAACCCTGGAAATATATATTTTCCTTTTAGGTCAATTACTTTTTCACGGGATGGTATATTATTTTTATTAACTTTTTTACCTACTGCCTCTAATTGACCTTTATCACCAATAATTAATCCTCCAATTTCATTAATTGAATTGTGTGGATCTATAATATTCCCATTAATAAAGTACTGTTTTTTCATTATTCACAAAAAATTTTCAAACATGCCATTCTAATAGCTACACCTAATTCAACTTGCTCTTTGACAACACTCATATTTGTGTCATCAGCTAACTTTGTGTCAATTTCAATTCCTCTATTCATTGGTCCTGGATGCATAATGATACAATCTTCTTTGGCATATCTAAGTTTGTCAGGTGTTAAACCATAGTATTCATAATATTCTCTGTTGGAGGAAAGAAAGGAACTTGTCATTCTTTCATTTTGCAATCTCAACATCATTACAATGTCACAATCCTTTACTCCTTTTTTCATATCTGAAAACATATTTACTCCAAATTTTTCAATTTCTTTTGGCATAAGATTTGAGGGTGCAACAATGTTAACTTCGGCACCCAACATATTTAAAAGATAAATATTTGATCTAGCTACTCTTGAGTGTTGAATGTCACCACAAATTGCAATTTTTAAACCTTGAATTTTCTTTTTTCTATTAATTATTGTTAGTGCATCTAATAATGCTTGTGTTGGATGTTCTCTTCGTCCATCTCCTGCATTTAAAACTGCACAATTTACCTTTTGAGAAAGTAGGTTACATGCGCCTGAGTCTTGATGTCTTATAACTATAATATCAGGATGCATAGCGTTTAGGGTCATGGCAGTATCTATTAATGTTTCACCTTTTTTAATTGCTGAATTTGTAATATTCATTGACATTACGTCAGCACCTAATCTTTTACCTGCTAGTTCAAAAGAGCTTTGCGTTCTAGTCGAAGGTTCAAAAAAAAGATTAATTTGTGTTTTACCCTTTAAAATATTTAACTTTTTATTTTTACTTTTGTTTAAATTAATGAAGCTGCTAGCTTCTTCTAATATAAGATTGATATCAGAAATAGATAAATCCTGAATTCCTAACAAATGTTTTTGGGAAATTTTAACAGCTTTTGATTTAATTGCCATTAAAACCAACTCTATAGCTATATATTATAAACAATGCAAGTACTAATTATTCAAGAAATCAATAGCACCCTGTAGGATAAACGTTGCTGCATTTTGATCGATATTTTTTTCTCTTTTGCTCACATTAACATCCAATTGACTAGTAATATTAAAAGCTCCTACAGTGGATAATCTTTCATCCCATAAGCAAATATCAACATTGATAGATTTTGAAATATTTTTTGAAATATCATTCACTGATTGAGACGCTTTTCCATAAGATCCATCCATGTTTAAAGGATTTCCAATAATAATACCTTTAATGTTGTTTTCTTTAATTATTACTTCTAAATTCGATATCAAATAATTAATTCCCCTATTTTCTATGGTTGTAAAAGGGGTTGCTATTTTTTGATATTCATCACATATAGAAACACCTATTCTTTTTGATCCTAAATCTAAGCCAATCAATCTTGTTTTAACACTTTGTTTGTTTTTTAGTTCTTCAATAGTGATCATATTGTATAATTTTTACTTAAATGATACTTTGCAGCAAATTTTAATTACCATATGACAATAGATCTTAAAACTGTAAAACATATATCTAAGTTAGCCAGAATTTCTACAGATGAGAAAAAAGCCAATAAACTAGCTAATGATTTAAATTCTATTTTCAAATTCATTGAAGCATTAAATGAGCTTGATACTGAAAAAGTTGAACCTTTGACATCGGTTGCAGACACAAAATTAAGGCTCAGAGAAGACAAGTTTGAAGCTAATAATATAAGAGATAAGATCCTGAAAAACTCTCCTGATGAAAATAAAGATTATTTTGTAGTACCAAAGGTTGTTGAGTAATGTCTGATATTACAAAACTATCTTTAAATGAACTTATAAAAAATATTAGAAATAAAAAATTATCCTCAACAGAAATAACAAATTCATTTATTGAAAGATCGGAAAAATCAAAAAAATTAAATACTTATGTCACAGATAATTTTTCAAGCGCTTTAGAAGCTGCAAAAATATTTGATGAAAAACCTAATATGGATTTAAAACTTCCTGGTATACCAATAGCAGTAAAAGATTTATTTTGTACTAATGGAGTAAGAACGACGGCAGGAAGTAACATTTTAAACAATTTTATTCCACCTTACGAATCTACTGTAACGCAAAGCATGTGGGATGAAGGTGCAATTTTGCTTGGCAAATTAAATTGTGATGAGTTTGCTATGGGTTCTTCTAACGAAACTAGTTTTTTTGGAAATGTACAAAATCCAATTAGTGAAAATCTTGTACCAGGTGGTTCATCAGGCGGTTCATCAGCAGCTCTTGCTGCAAATCTTACCCCAGTTACTATTGGAACTGATACAGGAGGATCAATTCGACAACCTGCATCTTTTACTGGTACAGTTGGTCTAAAACCAACTTACGGAAGTTGCTCTAGATATGGTATTGTAGCATTTGCATCTTCTTTAGATCAAGCTGGTCCAATGAGTCAGAATGTCAAAGATACTGCATTATTATTAGAAGTTATCTCAAAATTTGATAACAAAGACTCAACATCCATAGATTTTAAAAGAAATAAATATTCATCTGAGCTTACAAATAATATTAAAGGACTAAAAATAGGTATTCCCAATGAATATAGAGTTGAAGGTATGCCTAAAGAAATTGAAGGTCTTTGGAAAAAAGGAATTGAAATTATAAAAGATTGTGGTGCAAAAACTGTTGATATTTCTCTACCTACTACAAAGTATGCATTGCCAACTTATTATATAGTTGCTCCAGCTGAGGCCTCCTCAAATTTGGCAAGGTATGATGGAGTAAAATATGGTTTTAGATCTGAAGGTGAAAACTTGATTGATATGTATGAAAAAACAAGATCTGAAGGATTCGGAGAAGAAGTTAAAAGAAGAATTTTAATTGGCACTTATGTATTATCATCAGGTTATTACGATGCATATTACCTAAAGGCACAAAAAGTAAGACAACTTATTAAAAAAGATTTCGATTATGTTTATAATAATGTTGATGCTATACTAACACCTTCAACACCAAGTTCTGCATTTAAAATTGGGGAAAAAACTAATGATCCGGTATCAATGTATTTGAATGATATTTTTACTGTCCCTGTAAATCTAGCTGGATTACCTGGTATTTCTATACCCGCAGGAATAGACAATAAAGGGTTCCCATTGGGACTTCAAATAATAGGTAAACCTTTTGATGAACAAACAATATTAAATATTGCCTATTCAATGGAAGAAAAGATTAATTTTAAGAATAATATAACTGATTGGTGGATGTAATGGCTAAAAATAACCAATTTTTTATTGAAAGAGAACAAAACAAATATGAAGTTGTTATTGGCCTTGAAGTTCATGCCCAGGTAACTTCAGATTCAAAATTATTTTCATCTTCACCAACAAAATTTGGAGCTGAACCAAATACTCAAGTTAGTTTAGTAGATGCAGCTTTTCCTGGAATGCTTCCAGTTATAAATGAGTTTTGTGTAAAACAAGCAATTAAAACTGGAATTGGTTTAAAAGCAAAAATAAATAAAAAGTCTATATTTGATAGAAAAAACTATTTTTATGCCGATCTTCCACAGGGTTATCAGATTTCTCAATATAAATATCCAATAATTGGTGAAGGTAAAGTTATTTTAGATATGGCAGATGGTCAAAAAGAAATTGGCATCGAAAGACTTCATTTAGAACAAGATGCTGGCAAAAGTATTCATGATATAGATCCAACAAATACATTTGTAGATTTGAATAGATCTGGTGTAGCTTTAATGGAAATAGTTAGCAAACCTGATTTAAGATCTCCAGACGAGGTAAATGCATATATAAAAAAATTACGATCTATTATGAGATATCTCGGAACTTGTGATGGCAATATGCAAGAAGGATCACTCAGGGCAGATGTCAATGTTTCAGTAAGAAGACAAGGTGATGATAATTTTGGCACACGATGTGAGATTAAAAATGTGAATTCAATAAAATTTATGCAGATGGCTATAATTTATGAAGCTAACAGACAAGTTGATCTTATAGAAGAAGGGAAGAGCATTGATCAAGAAACAAGATTATTCGACACAAAAAAAAATGAAACAAGATCTATGAGATCTAAAGAAGACGCTCATGACTATAGATATTTTCCTGATCCAGATTTGCTGCCATTAGAAATAAGTGATGAGTTTATAACTCAAATTAAAGATGAAATACCTGAATTACCAGATGAGAAGAAAAAAAGGTTTATAGATAAATTTAATTTATCATCATATGAAGCTAATATTTTGGTATCAGATATTGACACATCTAAATATTTTGAAGAAGTAATTAAAAATTCAGATGTTAAACTTGCGACTAATTGGATTACTGGTGAACTTTTTGCGGTATTAAATGAGAAAAATTTAGAAATATCAGAAAGTCCTGTAAGTTCTAATAATTTATCAAAACTGATAAATTTGATTAAAGACGGTACAATATCAGGCAAAATAGCAAAAACTATTTTTGAAGAAATGATTGATGGTGATAAAGATCCACAGATAATTGTTGATCAAAAAGGATTAAAACAGGAAAGTGATCCCAAAGCACTTGAAGAACTTATTAATAAAGTAATTAAACATAATACTTCTAAAGTTGAAGAATATAAGTCAGGTAAAGAAAAATTGTTTGGTTTTTTTGTTGGTCAGGTTATGAAAGAAAGCAAGGGCAAAGGGAATCCTCAATTAATTAACAAAATATTAAAAGAAAAACTAAATGGATAAATATATGGATATCGATCAAAAAATGATCGACTATATATTTTCACACACCTCTGAACTTCATCCAGTACAAAAGAAAATAATCAAATTTAATGAAAAACTGGGTTACAGTAAAAAATTACAAATTTCAGTATTACAAGCTAACTTTATTGAATTTTTAATTAAATTTAAAAAGTTTAAATCTTGTTTAGAGATAGGAACTTTTACTGGTTACAGTGCTTTATCAATAGCCTTATCTTTACCAAAGAATGGAAGGTTGTATTGCATAGATAAAAATGAAGAAAAACTTAATATTGCTAAAAAATTTTTTAAGCAAGCAAGGGTAAATAAAAAAATATTTACTGATATATCAAATGCTGAAGAAAGTTTGATAAAATTAAAAAAAAATGCGAAAAAATTTGATTTTATACTGATTGATGCAGATAAAGAAAATTACATAAATTACTTCGATTTATCATTATCTTTATTAAACAAAGGTGGGTTAATATTAGTTGATAATATTTTATGGAAAGGTGAAGTAGTTAATCCACTAGCCAATGATAAGCTTACAAAATTAATTAAAAATTTTAATAACTACATAAAAAAATTAAAAATTAATAAATATATTGTTCCAATTGGAGATGGTTTTTTAATTTGCTGGAAAAAATAATGAAAATATTTTCTTTCTATAAAATCGAACGAATAAAAAAACTCAAATTTTTAAAAATAAAAATAATTAAAGAAATACAAAAAAATAACATTAAAGGATTAGTAATTTTGTCTAAAGAAGGTATTAATGCCACGATAGCTGGAAATAGTAAAGATATTTCAAATATTGTTAAATACATAAAATTAATTTTGAATATTAAAAAATTTGATATTGAAAATATTACATACTCTTCATTCATTCCATTTCTTAAAACTAAAGTAAAAATTAAAAATGAGGTTGTGCCAATGGATTATAACTTCTCATTTAAAAATAAAATTACAAAAAATTATCTATCTCCAAAGAAATGGGATAATTTATTATCTCAAAAAAATGTAAAAATTGTAGATGCTAGAAAACCATTTGAATATGAGGTTGGTACCTTTAAAGGAGCAGTAAATCCAAATACATATAATTTTAGAGAGTTTAAAACATATTTATCTAATTTAGATAAAAAACAAAAAATTGGAATGTTTTGTACAGGTGGTATTAGATGTGAAAAAGCATCAAATTATTTACATAATAATGGTTTTAAAAATGTTTATATGCTTAAAGGTGGAATTATAAATTATTTTAATAAAACTGATCCAAAAAAAAGTAATTGGAAAGGAGAATGTTTCGTATTTGACAATAGAGTTACAATTAAAAAAAATACTAAAGTTGGAAATTATGGTATTTGTAACGCTTGTAGATTGCCTATTAGTAAAAAAGACAAAAAGTCCAAATATTACAAAATTGGTTTATCTTGTCCTAAGTGTTATGACAAGTTGACATCAAGTCAAATAACTAGATTTACTGTAAGACATAAACAATTATTAAATAAAAAAATTCCCCTCATTTATAAAAGAAAATAAATTCGTATGAATATTTTGTCTGATGATGTTAAAATATTAATTAGGAAGCTTGCAATACCTGCAAGTGTTGGAACTTTATTCCAGACTTTATATAATATAGTTGATACTTTTTTTGCAGGAAAAATCTCACCTGAGGCATTATCTGCACTTACCAAATCATTTCCTATATATTTTATATTAATCGCATCTTCTATTGGTGTGACTGTTGCTGGTACTTCATTAATTGGAAATAGCATAGGCGAAAAAAAATCTAATAAAGCTTCAACTTATTTTTGCCAGTTAATTTTTTTTTCAATTATTTTAATATTTTTTATAACACTAATAGGTCTAAATTTTTCTGATGATGTTTTTAAGATTATGGGCTCAACAGATGAAGTTATGAATTTGGGTTTAGACTATACTAATATAATTTTCTATGGATCTTTCCTTTTTATAATAGTCGTTGCTATGAATTCTTTGTTACATGCAGAAGGTGATACCAAAACATACAGAAATGCTCTAATTATATCTTTTTTTTTAAATATATTTTTAAATCCAATTTTAATCTTTGGTTTTTTATTTATTCCGGCTTTTGGCATGAAGGGTATTGGTATTGCCACAATAATTGCACAATCAATTTCGTTTATAATAATTTTCAATAAAGTAATTAAAAGCGAACTTACAAAAAAAATAATTATTAATAATTTTTTTCCTAAAATTTATTTTTTAAAAAATATTTTTTTTCAATCTATGCCAATCATTATCTCTATATGTGGTTACTCTGTTGCATCTGCTATTGTTTTTAAATATGCTGGCTTTTCAGGAGAGTATGCGGCTGCTGGATACGGCGCAGGTACGAGAATTGAGCAAGTTGTACTTTTGCCTATACTTGGCATTAACACTGCAATTATAACAATTATATCACAAAATTTTGGTGCTAAAAATTTATCGAGAATTAAACAAACATATTTAACCGCAATAAAATATGCTTTTGTAATAATGATTTTATCTTCTTTATTTGTTTATTTCTTGGCTGAATTGTTAACAGGTCTTTTTTCCGCTGATTTAAATGTTATCGAATTTGGAAAATTATATTTACAAATATCAGCATTTGTATTGCCAGCTTATCCAGTTTTTTTCTTATCAAATGGTTTTTTTATGGCACTAAAAAAATCAGAAAAAGCTCTGATTGCAAATGTTTTTAGAAATTTAATATTTCCATTTCTGGTTTTTTACACAGCTCTATTTTATAACTCTAACTTTGAAAATTTCTTTTGGTTATGGGTTATATATAATTGGATTTTTTCACTTAGTTATTTAGGATACACTTTTTTTTATTTGAACTTTAGGTTAGACAAATTTAGCACTGTCGTTAAGCCATAGACATAAATGTTCTGAGAAAGATCTTCTTACAAATAAATTAATATTATAAGTATTTTTGTTATGTAATATTACATCAATATGATTAACTATTGTTTGTGTTGTTAAACCATCCGTTTTTGAAAATTGATCAAAATTAAACGAACATCCAGTTGAGAGAATATCATAAATCTTACTACCTTTTAAATTTATACATATCCATTGATCTGAGATATCAGTTACAGATCCATAATTAACTTTAGATATTTCAGAGTATAACTTGTTAAATATTACTTTTTCATCGTCATTTTTAAAATAAACCATCCATTCATCAGGACTGAGCCATATTGCATTAAAATTTTCACTAAATGAACTTGTATTAGCTTCATTTGGTAAAATTAAAGATAATACTTTTCCAGCTTTTGCAAAAAACTCTTTAGATTTTCCTCTTAAATTAATTTTGCTAATTGGTTCTTGCAATGATATTTCCACATCATTTAATTTGTTATCAGTAATTTGTGGATAGTGTGTATCAAGCATTTAATCTTTTATTCTCCTTATCTAAAAATATTGTGTCAGAAACTGTTACGTTGATATTTTTATTTTTCATTGGAATAATCAGTTTTTGACCTTTCATATTTTTACCACTTCTTACTACTGCTAAGGCTATAGATTTGTTAAGATTTGGACTAAAGTAACTTGATGTGACATGCCCTAACATATCGATTGGTTTTGTATTTGTATCTGAAACTATTTGAGCACCTTCCTCTAAAATCTCTTTAGGATCATCAGTTAATAATCCAACTAATTGTTTTCTATCCTCTCTAATAGTATCGCTTCTGTATAAAGATCTTTTACCTATAAAATCATATTTTTTTTTGCTTACAATCCAATCCATTTGTAGATCAGACGGAGTCATCGTTCCGTCTGTATCTTGTCCTACAATTATAAAACCTTTTTCAGCTCTTAAAAGGTGCATAGTTTCAGTACCATAAGGAGTTATATTAAATTCTTGACCAGCATTTATACATTTTTCCCATAAAGATTTGCCATATTTTGACTCTATATTGATCTCATAGCTAAGTTCACCGGTAAAACTTATTCTCATCACTCTACAATTTATGTTATCAAGTTTTGTATTTTTAAAAGACATATGTGGAAAGTCTTCATCATTTAAATCTAGTTCTGGAAATATTTTGTTAATTATTTTTTTTGAATTAGGTCCACATACACTTGCTGTTGAATAATGATCAGTTACTGATGTCAGGTAAACGTCTAGTTCAGGCCATTCTGTTTGCAAATAATCTTCAAGTTTTCCAAGAACATTAGCTGCGCCACCAGTAGTAGTTGTCATTAAATAGTGATTTTCAGCTAATCTAGTTGTAACTCCATCATCATAAACCATCCCATCTTCATTTAACATCAATCCATATCTACATTTTCCAATTGATAATTTTGACCATGCATTTGTATATATTCTATTCAAAAACTCTGATGCATCTGTACCCTGAATATCAATTTTTCCTAATGTTGAAGCATCCAAAATACCAGCACTATCTCTAGCTGCTTTACTTTCTCTTTGAACAGCATCATGCATAGTCTCGCCATTTTTTGGATAGTACCAAGGCCTTTTCCATTGACCAACATTTTCAAATTTAGCTTTATTATCAACATGCCAATCGTGAATTGAAGTTTTTCTTACTACCTCAAAAAATTTTCCTACATTTCTGCCTACTATTGTTCCAAAGGTCAAAGGTGTGAAAGGAGGTCTAAAGGTTGTAGTTCCTAATGTACCCATTTTAACTCCAGCTGTATCAGCGATAATTCCTAATGCATGCATATTTGAAAGCTTTCCTTGATCAGTGGCCATACCGGTTGTGGTATATCTTTTAACATGTTCAATAGATCTAAAACCTTCTTTAAGGGCTAATTTTATATCTTTGGCAGTGGAGTCATTTTGAAAATCTATGAAGCATTTAGTTTTACCTAATGGTATTTTATTTGGCAGTAACCAAATATTTCTCTTTTCTTTTTCAATAGAACAACCAACTTTAGTATTTTTATAATCCTGATTATTTATTTCTAAAAAAATATTTATTTTATTAACTGTTTTATCTATAATGGTCTCTAAATCAAAATCACCATTACATGCACCAACACTTATTTGATCATTATCAATTTCTTTTGGAATAAAAACTTGATCATCATTTTTAAAATCAAGCTTACCACCTGATTGAGTATGCATATGAACCATTGGTGTCCAACCTCCGCTTATACCCAAGCAATCACAATTTAATTTAATTTTATTTCCTATGGTTGTGTTGCCATCATCTGATAACTCCATCAGTTCTACCGAATTTATTTTTCTATAGCCAAAAGTATTCGTAACAACATGATTAAAGTAAATCTTAATTCCTAGGTTTTGTGCTTGTTTTGCTATTTCAGATTGAGAGTTTTTTCTTAAATCCACTATTAGATTTTTTATTCCCTTTTTATGAAGTGAAATTGCTGTTTCGTATGCACTGTCATTGTTTGTAAAGAGAATAATATTTGTACCACAAGCAACACCATAATAATCTAAATATTTATTTATAGAGTTTGATAATAATATTCCAGGTCTGTCGTTATTATTAAAAACAAGCGGTCTCTCAATTGAGCCTGTTGCTACGATTACTTTTTTTGCTCTAATTTTCCACAATCTTTGTCTGATTTTATCTTTCTTATCTTTAATTGATAAATGATCTGTTAAATTTTCTCTTGCTAAAAGATAATTATATCCATGATAAGCAGCAATACTTGTTCTTGTCTTAACAGTTAAATTCTCAATTTCTGAAATTTCATTAATTTCTTTTTCTAACCATTTACTAGAGTGTTGATCATCGATTTTAAAACTGTCGTTACTTTGATAAATAGTTGAACCACCAAGTGTTTTTTTATCATCCACTAATAAGGTTTTTAAATTACTTTTTGCAGCTATTTTTGCTGATATTATTCCAGATAATCCACCACCAATTACAAGTACATCATAGTGAACGTATTTGTGATCATATATATCTGGATCAGGTTCGGTTGGTGATTTTCCAAGTCCAGCAGACATTCTGATTAAAGGTTCATAAATTTTTTTCCAAAAACTTTTTGGCCACATAAAAGTTTTATAATAAAAACCTGCCGGTATAAGAGGGGATATTAAATTGTTTATACCTCCAATATCAAACTTCACATTTGGCCAACAATTCTGTGAAAATGCCTCTAAACCATCATATATCTCTAATTCTGTAGCTCTAACATTTGGTTCTGTTAAATCATTTTTGTCACTAATCTGACAAATTGCATTAGGTTCTTCAGAACCACACGTCATTATACCTCTAGGTCTATGATATTTAAAACTTCTTCCTATTAAATGAACACCGTTTGCCAATAAAGCAGAGGCAAGTGTGTCACCTTCGTATCCAAAATAATTTTTACCATCATATTTAAATGATACTCTTTTAGTCTCATTTATATATTTAGTTTTATGTACTCTTAAATCTGACATAAATATTTATTTTACAGGTGGTTTTTCACCCATTTTATATACAGAATGTATTTTGTCATTTGAGGTATCTCTTACAACATTAAACCATTTTCTACATCCATGTGAGTGGTTCCATCTTTCAAATTGAACTCCTTTAATATTTTTTCTCATAAAAAGAAATTCAGCCCATTGATCATCACTTAGTTCTGTTGGCTGCTTTGGACGAACAATATGTGCCTCACCACCAGATGAAAACTCACTTTGATCTCTTTCACCACAAAAAGGACAATTAATTAAAAACATTATTAGTGTGCGACTGCAGCAGCGCCATGTTCGTCTACAAGATCACCACTTACAAATCTATTTAAATTAAACGCTGCATTTAATTTATGTGGTTCATCATTTGCAATAGTGTGAGCGAATAAATCCCCTGAACCTGGTGTTGCTTTAAATCCTCCAGTACCCCATCCACAATTAAAATATAAACCTTTTATATTGGTTTTGCTTATTATTGGACTTGCATCTGGACATATATCAACAATTCCTCCCCATTGTCTTAACATCTTCATTCGACTAAAAATAGGGTAGAGCTCTAAAATGGCCTTTAATGTATCTTCTACAATATTGTGACTTCCTCTTTGTGTGTATGAAACATATGAGTCAGTCCCAGCACCAATAACTAGCTCACCTTTGTCTGATTGACTTACATAAGCGTGAACTGCATTAGACATAACAACCGTATCAATAATTGGTTTTACTGGTTCAGATACCAAAGCTTGTAGAGGTTTACTTTCTAATGGAAGTTTAATACCTGCCATATTTGCAATAACACTAGAATGACCTGCTGCAACTACTCCAATTTTTTTGGTTTTAATAAAACCTTTTGTAGTTTCTAAACCTTCAACCTTATCACCATTTCTTTTTATTCCTTTAACCTCACAATTTTGAATTATATCAACACCCATTTCATTCGCACCACGTGCGTATCCCCAAGCTACAGCATCGTGCCGTGCTGTTCCTGCTCTTCTTTGTAATGTTCCACCTAAAACAGGATATCTTATATCTTGTGATGTATTTATAATTGGACAGAATTTTTTTACTTCATCAGTTTCAAGCCAAACAGCATCAATACCATTTAATCTATTTGCATGTGTTCTTCTTTTTAAATCTCTAACATCTTGTAAATTGTGAGCAAGGTTCATTACACCTCTTTGACTGAACATCACATTATAATTTAATTCTTGAGATAAATTCTCCCAAATTTTCAATGCATGATCATAAAGACCTGCACTTGCATCCCATAAATAGTTTGATCTTATAATTGTAGTATTTCTTCCAGTGTTGCCACCACCAATCCAACCTTTTTCTACGACAGCAATATTTGTTAAGTTATGTTTCTTTGCTAAATAATAAGCAGTAGCAAGTCCATGCCCGCCGCCTCCAACTATAACAGCATCATATTCTTTCTTTGGCTCAGGATCACCCCAAGCTTGTTGCCAATTCTCATGGTCTGAGAATGCATTTTTGATCAAAGAAAAAATTGAATATTTGTTTTTCATTTTGCCAGAAAATACTTGATTAATATTGAATATTCAATCTTTTCAAATACTACATACAGTCACGTTAAAATATGTTAGATTACAATATATGAAAAAAATAATAGTATTTTTGTCACTAATAACTGTATCAATTATAAATCCAAATATTTCAAAATCCGACTCACCGTATGGTGAAGGTAATCTTCAATTAACTGAAGGAATGGTTGATTATTTTATTAAATATATAAGTAATCCAGGTGGTAGAAAATATCCTTCTGATTTTTATGTAACAATTGATGGAACTGATGGAACTTACTGGACTTGTTCACAAGGTGCAAATTGTGCTCCAGGAAGCGCAAAAACTGATATTAAAGAATGTCAAAGTTTAACAGGTAAAAAATGTAAAAAATTTGCAAGACAACGGACTGTTAAATGGAAAAATGGAATTAATCCAGGAAAAGGTAAAGCCTCAAAATTTAGTAAGAAAATGTCAGATCAGGAATTTCGAGATAAATTAAACAAGTTGGGATTTTATAAAAATGATATAAATATTACATCGTCAAATAATAATACTGACAACTCGTCTACAAGTAATTCTTATTCATTAAAAGGTGAAAGAGCTATTGCATTAAGTTGGAAAGGTTACTCTGATTTAATCGCTGGAATTATAGATTTTGATGAAAAAAATTATAAAGGTAACATCAATTTAGATTTACCTAATAATGATGGTTCTTGCGAAGGTAATTACATGCTTCAAAAAGGTGGTAAAGGCACTTGGCAGCTCTCCTGCACAAATGATATGGGTGCTTCCGGTACACTGAAATGGATTAAAGATGGATCTGTAACTGGAAAAGGTTTAGATTTTAATGATAATAAAGTTACGTTTACAGTTTCCAGTAAATCTTAATTCTTTATATTACTAATTAAATTAATTGTTTTTTCTTTATAAATTTTAAAATTTCTGCTAATTGATATATTAATTGGAAGGATGGGTGAGCTGGTTGAAACCAGCGGTTTGCTAAACCGCCGTACGCTTGAAAAGGTGTACCGAGGGTTCGAATCCCTCTCCTTCCGCCATCAATATAATGGGTTGTTTTTGAAAAAATCTTTTAAATATATTGGTTTTTGCGACAATACATATCTATAGACATTATAATTCTCTAATACTCTTTGGACATAATTTCTGGTCTCTTTAAAAGGTATTAATTCAATCCAATCTATATAATCAGTTTGTTTTTTTTGTGGGTTCTTATTTAATCTTTTCCAATATTTTACTCTCTTGGGTCCTGCATTGTAAGCAGCCATGGAGAAAGGGTAGGATCCATCGTATTCAAGAATTAATCCAGCTATATAAAATGAACCAAGATTTATATTGTACTCAGGGCTTTTAGTTAATCTTGATTTTGAATATGAAAGTTTTGCCTGCTTAGCAACTGTTTTCGCAGTGTATGGCATTAACTGCATTAAACCTTGAGCTCCAACTCTACTATTTGCGCTTGTATCAAACTCACTTTCTTGTCTAATGATGGAAAGTATTAAAGCTGATTCTGGTATTTTTCTTCCACCAACATTAGTTGGAGTGCTTATAATAGGATAATTATATTTATTGTGAAATCTTTTTTGATACGAAGCAATCTTTGCAACTTGGATTGCAAAATCAAATCTACCAATATCTGTTGCTAACTTTGCAGCAAGCACTTCGCTACCATTATCTATATTATCATTAGCTAAATACCTTAAAATATGCTTAGTGTACTTATCTTTATTAAGTTCATCTAATAAATGGACAGTAGCAACAATTTTATTTCTATAAAAACTTTCAGCATAATTTTTATCAATTTGCATTAATTCTGATAATTCAAATTTCTCTCTAGGCTTTGCTTTCATGTGAGATAATTGACCATAATATGTTGTTAGATATTTAGATCCAATTACATACCATTTCTTTGAATTTTCTTTGTCTTTTAATTTTTCATAAGTTCTTCCTAACCAATAAGCACCTCTGGATAGACTAATTGGGTAGCTGACATTTTCATAAAATTTAATAAAATGATCTTTTGCTAAAATTGGATCGTTTAAAAAACTTAAAGCTATCCATCCACTTAACCATTCAGCTTCAGCAAGTTCTGGTCCTTTAGACAATGCATTCTTGCTAGTTACTTTATACGCCTCTTCATATCTTTTTTTATAGATTAATTTTCTTGCGATTTTAGATCTTTCACCCCACCATTTATCGGGTCTAACCATATATTCTTGAGTATTTTTTATATTAAATAAAATATCTAATGAGCTATCGAGTCTTCCTCTTTTTACTCTCCATTTTAATCTGTTATAATTTAAACCTGCATCATTTTTTAATTTTGCTGGTACTTTAGATATAGCAGTATCAACACCATATGAATTACTCATAAGTATTTGTCTTGCTGTGTATAAAAGTTGATAATCTTTTGGCAAATATCTTAACATTCTTTTTAGGTCCCAATGTTTGTTTTCCCAAGCAAGATGATCAGCCCTTTTTACATAATCTTCGGATGTCAAATATTTTTTAAATTTTTTTCTAAAATTAATCAGATCACTTTTTGTTAAATCAGCTCTTATAAATCCTTTTTTTATTAATTGAATTCCTTTTTTCTGATTACCTGATTTAATTAGACTTTCTCCTAAAACCATCTCACCAAAGCCACTTGAGTATGGATGTT
>CACMJW010000012.1 GCA_902614125.1 uncultured Pelagibacteraceae bacterium
CAATTTGACCAATCATAGAAGCAAGCATAATTGCCATCCAAAACGGTTGTTCACCATGATCTTGTCTTGTTAAGGACCAACTAATAGATATCATACTTCTTTTTTTTACAATTTTTATAGTGCTACCAATTTTATAGGTGGTCAATTTAAAGTTTTACCTGGAGCAGCATTTCCACAAACTGAAAATAAAATAGAGAATTTTATACCAGTTGCACGAATTAGTGATCTTTTACTGAACCCAGGAAAAAAATTTGACTTTAATGGAAATTCATATGTCTATCCAGATACTAAAATAGTTTATTGGGCTGGTGGAAATCCTTTTCACCATCACCAGGACTTAAATAGACTAATAAAAGCTTGGGAAAAACCAGATACAATAATTTCAAATGAATGGTGCTGGAATACGCTTGCAAAAAGATCTGATATCGTTTTGCCTTGCACTACTCCTCTTGAAAGAACAGACATAATGATGACGCCCAGGGATCCATTTGTAGTATCTATGGATAAAATAATAGAACCTTACGGACAATCTAAAAATGATTTTGAAATTTTTGCAAATATTGCAAAAAAAATGGGTATTGAGGAAAAATTTACTGAGGGAAAAAGTCAAGATGAGTGGCAAGAATGGATTTATAAACAAACATTTGATAGAGCAGCGGCTGCAAATATTGAGATACCTAAATATGAAAAGTTCAGAGAGCAAAAATGGTTTAAAATTAGCGATCCAACAGAACCAACAATAATGTTGAAAGATTTTAGAGAAGATCCTGAAAAAAATCCACTTAATACACCAAGTGGTAAAATAGAAATTTTCTCGAAGACCGTGGCTGACTTTAATTATGATGATTGTCCAGGACACCCAGTATGGTTCGAACCTTGTGAATGGTTGGGCAAAGTAAATAAAAAATATCCGCTTCACTTAATATCAAATCAACCGAAAAATAAACTACATAGCCAAATGGATCATGGAAAGTATAGTAAGTCATTTAAAATAAATGAGAGAGAGCCGCTTGAAATTAATCCTATTGATGCAAAAAAACGTAATTTAAAAAATGGAGATGTAGTTAAAATGTTTAATGATAGAGGATCTTGTTTGGCAGGTATAAAAATTACAGATGATGTAATGCAGGGAGTAGTACAAATGAGTACTGGTGCTTGGTATGATCCAGAAAACCCTACTCAAGATGGAAGTATGTGTAAACATGGTAATCCAAATGTATTAACACCCGACAAAGGCACATCTAAACTTGGACAAGGTCCAATTGCACATTCTTGTCTTATTGAGATAGAAAAATATAATGATACACTTCCAGAATTAACTGCATTTGATCCACCATCAATTTTAAGATCTAACGCAAAAACAAATTAGAGAGATTAAATTGGGAAATCTACAAGAAGAATCTGATCTTAACAAAACCATTAAAATTAGTGCAAGAAGATTTGAAGAGTCTCCTTACATTGAAAGAACCAATAGTCCTAAAATGGTCCGTGGCGTTTATGCAGGAAGATATTTTCCAATATCAATAGGTGAAGATCCAATCGAAAAATATTGGCTATTAAGACAGAAAGCATTAATTTTTGATGTTCCAGAAAAGCCAGTGGAAATTTCAGGTAAGGATGCAATTCCCTTTTTAGAAAAAATATTAACAAGAAAAATTTCATCAATAAAAGAAGGTAGAGGTTATTATTCGTTAGCGTGCACTCCTCAAGGTGGGATTTTTATGGATGGAGTAATTTTTAAATTTAATGATAATAAATTTTGGTATGTACAAGCTGACGGTCCGTTTGAAGATTGGTTATTAGCCCATAGTGAAAATTTTGATGTAAAAATATCAGATCCGAAGTCAAGGGTTCTACAAATTCAAGGTCCTGCTTCAATTGATATTATGAAAGCTGCATCAAAAGGAAATATAGATGAAAGCATGCCATATTTTAGATCAGGTTTTTTTAAACTTGGTGGACAGGATTTATATGTTTCAAGAACTGGTTTCACAAACGAGCTTGGTTTTGAAATTTATTCTGATGGGTATAAGACAGATCACTTAGCTCTTTGGGATCACCTTATGGAATGTGGAAAGCCTTTTGGGATGGAATTATCATCCTCTCGTGCAATGACTATAAGAAGAATTGAAGGAGGAATATTTGGGAATTTAACTGATATTGATACAACTATGACACCCTTTGAGGCTGGTTTAGAATTTTTTGTAAATATGGATAAAGGTGATTTTATTGGAAGGGAAGCGTTATCAAAAAAAAATAAAGGAACATGTTTGTTTGGTGTTACTTGTGAAACTGATACACCAACTTCTGGAAGTAAAGTTATAGAAGGTGATAATGTTGTTGGACATATAACTGCGGGTGTACCTTCACCTACATTAAAACTTGGAATTGGATATGTGAGATTTTATGAACCGAAAGAATGGCCTGGAAAAAAGTTAAAGTTAGAATTACCTAATGGCACAATCCATGACTGTAATGTTGTTAAATTACCATTTTTTGATCATGAAAAAAAAATTGTTAAAGGAATAGACCGTACAATCCCAAATAAACCATAAAGTGGTCAATAGACCGCATTTTTAATCTAAAAATGTATCGGGTTTTGAATTTATATACAGTTTACATTCACTTAATTTTTGAGCTAGAATAATCTTTTAAATTTAAAAAAGAGGATAAAACATATGAAGTTATCAAAAACAATATCAGCACTATTTTTATCTTTAGTGCTTATCGTAGGTAGTTTTGGAACAGCTAATGCTGCTAAAAGACTACATGCTGCTATTGCTGACTGGACAGGTGGAATAATTACTTGTGAAGTGGCTGTAGCAATTCTTGAAAGAGAAATGGGTTATAAAATTAAACAAACAGTATTTCCTTCAGGAACTGGTTTATGGGAAGCTATTGCAGCTGGTGAGCTAGATTTTGCTTGTGAGAGCTGGCCAAGTTATGCCGAAGCAGATGATGTAATGTTTAATGAAGATTTAATTTATGATGGTAAAGTAGTAAAATCTTACAAAGGCGATGGAACAGTTGACCTTTTAGGAACTACTGGAATTATAGGTATGTCAGATTACTGGATTCCAAAATATGCTGCGGATGAATTAGGTATCAAAACTTGGAGAGACCTAAACAAACATAAAGCTAAATTTGCAACTATTGAAACAGGTGGTAAAGGAAGACTTATTGGTTGTCCAGTAGCTGGTTGGAACTGTCATGATCAAAAAAGACTAGATCTTTTAGGAATTGATTTCCAAGCAGATGAGCTAGGTACAGAAGCTGCTGCAATTGCAGAAGCTAAGGCTGCTTACATGAGAAAAGAACCATTCTTATTATACCTATGGTCACCACATTGGTTTTTTGGAGAGTTTGACATGGTAGGTGTTCAACTTCCTGAGTACGCAACTTGTGAAGGTGATACATTTACCGAAGCAAACAACTGGAAAACTTGTGGTACAAAAGGATGGCCTGCAACTGGATGGGACAAAGACTATACCATGAACTATGGAAATCCTGCTACTTTTGCTAAGGCAGAACATGCTGATGCAAAAGCTTTTTTTGAAAGAATGAGATTAGAAAATATTGACCAAGCTAAAATGTTAGTTGAAGTTGATATCAAAAAAAGAGATGTTAAAGAAGTTGTTAACGAGTGGTTAGACAACAATCCTGATAAATGGAAAAGTTGGTTACCAAAATAGTTATTTATTAATTATTTAAATTAAAGGGCTTTGATTAATTTCAAGGCCCTTTTTTTTTATTCTTGATTATTTGGGTCTTGCTCGTTTGCTAGAGTTTCTTCTTCTTGCATTTCTTCTAAAGAAGCATCACCACTTTCTTCATTCGTATCGATAGGATCTGAAATTGGTGTTTCAGTTGAATTTTGTAATTCTTCTAAATCATCTTTAGATACTTGAATTTTTTCTGGAATTTTTCTAGCTCTCTTAGAAGGCAATATTGGAACACCACTTTTAGATATTTCGCCTTTATATAAATTTTCAAAATCATCACCTATATCTTCATCTTCTTCTCCAGTATCATCAATTTGTTCTACATGTTTTCTTAATTTATAAACTGCAGCTTCGGTTAAATCTGGAACTTTGATTGTTTCTTCGGCAATTTCTCTTAAGGCGATAACAGTATTCTTGTCATTGTCTCTTTCTAAAGTAGGTTCTATACCAGAATTTAGTTGAGTAGCTCTCTCTTTTGCTACTAACACTAACTCATACGGACTTTCTACTTTATCAATACAATCTTCTACTGTTACTCTTGCCATGGCCGGTTATTTATACCTGGGTCTATAAAAAATCAAGCTATTTTTAGATATATTCTGGATTGAGTTTTTTTCTTACAAAAAAAAGCAAAACTATTGATGAAAATATATAGATTGAGGAAACAATTGCAATTTTCTCAATCGTAAAACCTAAATCAATTAATACACCAAATAATGCTGTTCCAAATGCTGTTGAAAAAACCATCAATGCTGTGGTTAAGGCCTTTATAGAGCCAATGTGTTTTACACCATATAATTCAGCCCATGTGGATGAACCTAAAACGTTAGCTAATCCATTTGAAATACCAATTAAACCTAAAAATACAAATGCAGTAAATGGAACATCAAAAAAAATAATAACAAATGTTGAAAGTAGCAGAGGTATATTCATAAAAATTAATAATTTTCTGCTAGTAAACTTATCAATTAGGATGCCTGATATTAATAATGTAATTACTGACAGTAATGAATAAACCATAAATGATTGTGCAATGACGTATTCTCCCCATTCCTTGGAAGATGTAATAAATGATTGATAAACAAAAACACCAGTGGCAATCCATGGCATAGCAAGTAAATTTGCACTTATAATATAAAATCTATAATCCTTAATAACTTCAATTCTTGCCCATTGTTTAATGTCTTTATTTTTAACTTCATTATTTTCAGCATTTTCTCTTGAGTCTAAATTAAGTTCTTTAATTAAAAAGTAAGCTGCAATTGGAAGAAAAACTAAAACCAATAATGAAATAAATATCCAAATATTTTGCCAGTTATATATGGTTAAAAGATAGATTATTGTTACAGGTAAAATAAATTCAGCAACTGATAAACCAAACCATCCTATACTTAAAGCTTTACCTCTAGATTTAGTAAAATATCTTGAGATTGTTGTTGATGCCGTATGTGACATCATCCCTTGACCTGAAAATCGCATTAAAAAAATAGCAATGAATAAAAATACAATTGATGAAATTTTTGAAAAGAAAAAACATGAAAACGATAGAAGAACTGTTACATAAAGTGCAAATCTTAATACATTAATATCGTCAATTTTTTTTCCTACCCAAATGAATAAAAAACTACTTAATAATGTTGCGGTTGCATAAATTGATCCAAATTGTCCGTGGGAAATATTTAGAGCATCTCTTACACTCGGATTAAATAAACCAATAAAAAAACTCTGTCCAAAACTTGAAAAAAATGTAAAAATAAATCCAAATATAATTACTTTTAAACTTAAGCTTTTAAACATAGAAAATTATGACGTGTAATGTTGCTTTTATTGGTCTGGGTGTCATGGGTTATCCGATGGCAGGTTATATATCAAAAGGTGGTCATAATGTAACTGTTTTTAATAGAACAAAATCAAAAGCAGAAAAATGGATTAAAGATTACAAAGGTAAAATGGCTGAAACGCCAGCTGAAGCTGCAAAGGATGCAGAATTTATTTTTACCTGTGTTGGAAATGACAATGATTTAAGAGAAGTGACCTTTGGTGACAACGGTGCTTTTAAAACTATAAAAGAAGGATCTGTTTATATTGATAACACAACTGCCTCTGCAACAATTGCAAGAGAAATTTATGATTATGCCAAAAAAAATAATTTTGGTGCATTAGATGCGCCTGTTTCAGGAGGTCAGGCTGGTGCAGAAAATGGTGCCCTCACTGTTATGATTGGAGGTGATCAATCTGATTTTGAAAAAGCTGAAGACAAAATTGATTGTTACAGTAAAAAAATGAAGTTACTTGGAAAAGCTGGATCTGGTCAACTTGCTAAGATGGTTAATCAAATTTGTATAGCAGGTTTAGTTCAAGGATTGTCTGAGGGTATAAATTTTGGAATGAAAGCTGGTTTAAATATGGAAGATGTAATTGAAGTTATCTCAAAAGGAGCAGCTCAATCGTGGCAAATGGAGAATAGATATAAAACTATGATTGATGATAAATTTGACTTTGGTTTTGCTGTTGATTGGATGAGAAAAGATTTAAAAATTGCAATGGAAGAGGCTAAGAATAATGGTTCTTTATTACCTGTTACAGAACTAGTAGATAAATATTATGGCGATGTTCAAGAAATGGGTGGAAATCGTTGGGATACCTCTAGTTTAATAAAAAGATTTAGAAAATAAAGTATGCAACCAGCATACTATGAAGACTTAGCAGAAATACAAAATAAATACTGGTCTATGCTTGAAGATGCAGTAACCAATAGAGGTTCGCCTTTTAGAATTCCAGTTTTTATGTGCTCACACAAAGACGATATTGAGGGAAGAATAGTTGTTTTAAGGAAGTCTGACAGAGAAAATAATTTATTGCAATTTCATACTGATTTAAGGTCACCAAAAGTAGATATACTTAAAAACAATAATAAAGCTTCGTTACTTTTCTATGATAAAGAAGAAAAAATACAATTAAGAGTAAAAGTTGAATGTGAAATAAATAATCAAAATTCTGTGACAGAGATTTCGTGGAAGAAAACTCAACACATAAGTAGAAGATGTTATTTAACTGATAGTCCTCCTGGAACTGTATCTGAAAACCCTACTTCAGGTATGATTTCTAAGTTAGAAGATTTTGATTATACAATGGAACAAAGTGAGGAAGGTTATAAAAATTTTACGGTTATTAAATGCTATATTAAATCAATAGAGTGGCTATATCTTGCAGCAAAAGGTCATCGAAGAGCTAAATTTGATTTCAAAACAAATAAAAATTCTTGGTTAGTTCCTTAAAAAATCGATTTAGAATATCTCTTCCAATTATCCTGATATCTTTCTGCGTTTTTTGTAATTAATTTTGCTTCCTCTGGTGATACTTGTCTTACGACTTTTCCAGGTGATCCCATTACTAAAGAGTTGTCTGGAATTTCTTTATTTTCAGTTATCAGAGCTTTGGATCCTATGATGCAGTTTTTTCCAATTTTTGCATTGTTAAGAACAACAGCGCCGATTCCAATTAAACTATTATCATCTATCGTACATCCATGAAGCATAACCAAATGTCCAATAGTTACATTTTTTCCAATTTTAAGTGGATAACCTGGGTCAGTATGTAAAACACTTCCGTCTTGAACATTAGATCCCTCTCCTATCAAGATATTTTCTATATCTCCTCTTAAAGTTGCATTGAACCATACACTGCTATTTTTTTCTAAAGTAACATCTCCAATGACCACTGCATTAGGTGCAACCCAATTTTCGCCAGAGTTTTTTGGTTTTTTATCTTCCAAATCGTAAAACATAATTTATATAATATTATATGTCTCTTACAAAAACTCCAATATGTGATTTTGGGAAAAAGGCTGACGACTTTCGTCTAAAATCAACTGAAAACAAAATTGTTTCTTTAAATGAAATAAAAGGTGAAAAAGGAACTCTCATTATGTTTATTTGTAATCATTGTCCGTATGTAAAGGCAATAATCAAAGATATTGCTGAAGATTGCAAAAAACTTGAAAATTTTGGAATTAAATCTGTTGCAATATGTTCCAATGATCAAATCAATTATCCAGAGGATTCATTTGAAAATATGATCATATTTGGAAAAAAGCATAATTTTAGTTTTCCATATTTAATCGATGATACGCAAAATGTTGCAAAAAAATATGAAGCTGTGTGCACTCCTGATTTTTTTGGTTATAACGAAAATTTAGAACTTCAATACAGAGGAAGAATAAGAGAGTTAAAAGATCTCAAACCTGTAAGATCTGGGGAAAGTGATTTGTATATGGCAATGAAACAAATATCTGAAACAGGAAAAGGTCCCAAAGATCAAATACCTAGCATGGGTTGTAATATTAAGTGGTTGAATAATTAATGCATTTAATAATAACGAGAACTTTTCCACCTGATGTTGGTGGAATGCAAAATTTAATGTGGGGTTTAGCTAGATCTTTATCTAAATTTTTCCTGATAAAAGTTTTTGCAGATCATACAGATGGTTTTGAAAAATTTGACAATTCAGTTTCATTTTCAATTGAAAGAGTGAGTGGTGTTAAGTTATTTAGAAAATATAGGAAATCGTATTTAATAAATGAATATTTGAAACAAAATAATAATGTTCAATGTCTAATTGCAGATCACTGGAAGAGTTTGGAACTAATTCAAACCAATAAAAAAAAGATATGTTTAATACATTCTAAAGAAATTAATCATCCAAAAGGCTCAAGATTAAATACAAAAGTATTAAATGTATTAAATAATGTAGATCATGTGATAGCAAATTCTAATTTCACAAAAGATCTCGCTATCAGTCTTGGTGTTGAAGAACATAGAATTTTAGTAATTAGTCCAGGTGTTGATCCTGTAAAGGAAATACCAAGCAAAGATTTAAAAAAAGCTGATGAAATATTTAAAGGTAAAAAACAAAGACTTATTACTGTTTCAAGATATGATAAACGAAAAAATCACGAAAAAGTAATAATGGCTATAAGAAATCTAAAAGAAGTTTATCCAGATATTGTCTACATATGTATAGGTTATGGTGATGAAGAAGAAAATTTAAAAAAACTTGTAATTGAGCTAAAATTGGAGGATCAAGTAAAATTTTTAAAAGATATTCCTAGTAATTTTAAAAATGCATTAATTTCAAAATCTAATGTATTTATAATGCCATCTATTATTTACAAAAAATCAGTTGAGGGATTTGGTATAGCCTATGTAGAAGCAGCTCAGTATGGAATTCCCTCAATTGGAGGAAAAGATGGTGGTGCTTCAGATGCAATTATACATGAAAAAACTGGTTTAATATGTGATGGTAATAATTTGGATGATATTTATTCAAGTATAGATCAAATATTTAAAGAAAATAAATATTTTGAATATGGAAAAGCAGCTTATGAAAATTCTAAAAATTTTCATTGGGATAAGATTATTGAAAGCTATAAAAGAATCTTATAAGTTTAAAGTATGATAGATAAATTTAATGGAATATTTTACCTAGTTGTATTCATTGTTCATTTTCTAGGTTACGCTTTTTACGCATATAGATGCATCTTTGCTACTCAATCTTTCTTAGATCAATACGCAATGGACAAAACTGGAGCTATCATGACTAGATTTTTTGGATCATTCTTTCTTGGATCAGTTTTAATGGCTATTTATATTATGTTTATAAGATCTGGAGGTGTTGAAAATACCTGGGGATTTTTTAATTTGATATTTGTACAAAATTTAATGGCGTTCTTAATTGGTATTTATGCAATTAAGATCAGTAAATTAGGTCACACAGATAAAACTTCAATTGAGGGTATAATTGTACCTGGAGTATTAACTATTTTAAGTGCTATTCTCTGTTATGGTTTAGCAGATAAGATTTACACTTAATTTTTTAGGCTAACAACTCCAACATTCTTTCAAATACCTTATCTGCGGATAATTTATTTAAATCTTCAACTTGAATTGCTCTAAATTTTTCTCTTTCTATACTTACAAGTTTTGCAGATTTATGTGGACCAAATAATGCAAGTCCTCTAACACCTAAGTGGGCAGTTATATGAGCAGGGCCAGTATCATTTGCAACTACAAATGTACTATCTTTTATCAGTGATGCTAATTGAGAAATATTTAGAGATTTTCCATTATCCAAGATACATTCAGCGTTTGTATTCGAAGCTTCTTTTATTTCTTCTGGTCCAGGTGCAACAATTATCTTGTATTCGTCTTTAAATTCATTCTTAATTTTATTTGAGAGTTCATTATAATATGGCCATCTTTTTATGGTTAAGTGTGGTGAACAAAATGGGAAAAGCAAAATATATTTATTCAAATTGTATTTATTTTTAAGATTTGTAATATCAGAACAGGCCCATGAAAAATCAGGGTAAAGAGTATGTTTTGAAATTAAATTACAGGTTCTAATTTGATGATCAAAACGATCTAAAACTGAAAGCTTATCAAATTCTTCTTTTGTTTTACCCTCTGGCAAAGTTGTTAAAGACGATGACCAAATATCTTTATTAGAATTTTTAAAAAGGATATTTTTATAAAAGGATGTCCTGTTTGAGTTTTGCAAATCATATATTTTTAAAAAATTATACTTTTTTAAATCTCTCATTAATGAATATAGGTAAAAAGGATTAAATCTTGATAATCGCTTATCTAAAATAGGCTCTTTAATATATGGATTTTTTTTAAATAGGTCTAAATAAGGTTTTGTTGTCAAAATAAATACATCATCATCTTTATGGTTTTCAGAAATATCTTGAATTACACCGCTTGCTTGAGCTATATCGCCTAAAGAGCCATGTTTAATAATTAATATATTGGACATATTTGTAACAACTTAACACAGTATAAAAAATTATGAATAAAATACTAGTTGAAGTCTCTGTTGGAGAACTTTTAGATAAAATTTCGATTTTAGAAATTAAAAAAGAAAAAATTAAAGATTCTGAAAAGCTTAAGTTTATAAATGATGAATATAATGTGCTTAAAGATCAATTTAACAAAAATGTTAAATCTGATGAAAAGATTGACAAATTGTTTAAATCTCTAAAAGAAATTAATAGTAAACTTTGGGTAATAGAGGATGATAAGAGATTATGTGAAAAAAATTCAGATTTTAGTGAAGAATTTATTAAATTATCAAGAGATGTTCATTTTTTAAATGATGAAAGGGCAAAGATAAAATTAGAAATGAACAATCATACAGGCTCAAAAATTAAAGAAATTAAAGAATATACAAGTTACTAATCTTTTAGTGAGCGATAAGTCATCAATCAAATATATAATAACCTTATCTATTCCTATTTTTTTTGCAAATCTTGCAATTCCACTTGTTGGTATTGTTGATACAGCATTAATGGGGAATTCAGGTAACAAAAGTTTCTTAGCTGCAACAAGTGTAGCTACGAGTTTTTTTTCATTAATTTTTTGGAGTTTTGGTTTTTTAAGAATGGGAACAGTTGGGATTGTAAGTCAATCGCATGGAAAAGAAGATTATAAAAGTATTTTAAATTTAGTTTTTAGAAATTTATTTTTTGTAATTTTGATATCATTCTTCTTAATAATTTTTAAAGAACAGATTTTTAGTTTATGTTTATTTTTTTTTGATTTATCAAAAGAAACTGAAAGAAACTTTAAAGTTTATTTTGATATTAGAATTTATTCATCAGTATTTGAACTAACTATTTATATTATAATTGGTTTATTTATAGGATTACAAAAAACCAAAATATCAAGTTTAACAATTGGAAGTTTATCAATTTTAAATATTTTAATAAGTACAATATTGGTATTAAAATATGATCTTAATATTAAAGGTGTTGCGTATGGAACTCTATTAGCTACTTTTGCAACCTCTCTTATATTTTTAACTTACAGTTTTCATTTCTTAAAAAAATACACAAAAATTAATTTAAATATTAAAGAAATTTTAAATATTTCTAAAATTAAAAGTTTAATTGAAATAAACTTAAATATATTTCTAAGAACAATTTTATTAACTTTTTCTTTCTTTTGGTTTACATACCTAAGTAGTAAAATTGGAGAAGAGTATATAGCTGCTAACACAATTTTAATTAACCTAATATTTCTTTCCGCATTTATTTTAGACTCATATGCCTTTTCAACAGAAGGTATAATTGGATTTTCAATTGGTAAAAAAAATAAAAAGTTATTTTCAAATACAGTCAAAAACTCATTTATATTGAGCTCATTTACTGGAGCAGTAATTTCTTTTATTTATTATTTTGTAAATAACGCATTCATTAATTTTATGACTGATATAGAAAGTGTTAAAAATATAAGTTATCAGTTTTCAATTTGGCTAATTTTATTACCCTTTATATCCTCGTTTTGTTATCAATTTGATGGAATCTTTATCGGTGCTTCACAAACTAGAGAGCTTAGAGACGCAATGTTTATTTCTGTGATATTGTATTTAATATCCTCTTATTTTTTAGTCCAAAATTTTGGAAATCTTGGTTTATGGATTTCTTTTACAATGTTTTTGTTTTTAAGAGCTCTTACTTTAGGATTTTATTTCAAGCGTATATATTTTAAATTCTAAGTTTGAAAACCATATTTTTTTTCAAGAAACTTTATTAAATTATGAACGCAAAAGGTCATAAATAAATATATACCTCCAGCAACAATAAATACCTCGATTGGTTTAAAAGTTGTTGAAATAATATATTTTGCAACACCTGTAAGATCCATCAATGTTACTGTACTTGCAAGCGATGTTCCTTTAAGCATTAATATAATTTCATTTCCATAAGCTGGCAATGATTGTTTAATCGCTATAGGGATTTGGATTTTATAAAAAATTACTTTGTTAGGAATACCAAGACTTTTTCCAGCTTCTATTAATCCAGGTTTAATGGTTTGAAAAGCTGATCTTAATATTTCTGATGTGTAAGCACCTGTATTTAATGCAAAGGCAATTATTGCACACCAATATGGTTCTTTGAGCATTACCCATAAAAAAGTAGATCTTAAGTATTCGATTTGTCCAAGTCCAAAATAAATAATAAATATTTGCACCAATAATGGTGTGCCTCTAAAAACGTAGGAGTATCCATATGCAAATTTATTTACAATTGGATTTTTATTCATTCTTAAAATTGCAAAAAGTAAACCAATAAACAATCCAAAAAATAAGGATAATGACAAAAGTTTCAGAGTAATTACAGTTGCACTTAATAACTTAGGAAAGCTACCAATCATCAATTCAAAATCCATTTAAAATCCCCTACTATATTTAACTTCTAGTTTGTTTATTAGTTTCATACTCAAGTACGTTAATAATAAATATAGAACTGCAGCAAATGAGTAAAAAAACAAAGGATCTCTAGTTGATCCAGCAGCGATATATGATTGTCTCATAATTTCAACTAAACCTGTAACTGAGATTAAAGAAGTATCTTTTAAAGTAATTTGCCAAACATTGCTTAGATTTGGAATTGCAAGTCTTAGCATCTGGGGAAGGATAATTTTATAAAACTGAATATGTTTTTTTATCCCCAAAACTTTTGAAGCCTCAAACTGACCTTTATCTATTGATTGTATGGCTCCTCTGAATACCTCTGTTGAATATGCACCTGAAATAATACCTATTGCAAATGAACCAGTAATAAATGCATTAATTTCAATATATTCATAATAACCAAACATAGAAGCAACAAACATTATTGCTCCACTTCCGCCAAAAAAGAAAAGATAAATTACCAATAATTCTGGAACACCTCTAATGACTGTGGTGTAAAAATTACCAATTAAATTTAGTGATTTGTGTTTTGATAATTTAAAAGGAGTAAAAATAAGTGCAAAGAAAAATCCAATTAACATAGCTGTTATTGAAACAGCCAAAGTCATTAGGGTTGCATAAAATAACTCATCACCCCAACCAGTTTTGCCAAATGCGAGAAGTTCCATAGATTTTGGCGACTATATTATATAGTCGCCAAATCTGAAATATTTACATAGAAGCGTCGAAACCAAAGTGTTTAATAGCAAGTTTGCTAATAATTCCTTGTTTTCTTGCTTTATCAATCGCTTTGTTGAAATCTTTTAGAAGTTTAGCATCTCTTTTTCCGATAGCATCATCTCCGCCTTGTCTAATTCCAACACCTACTCCATTTCCAAATGCACCGCCTGAAAAAGTAGGTCCAACTAGAACAACAGGTTTGCCAGATTTATCAGCGTAATCAGTAAAAGCAACAGCAGCTGCTAATGCAGCATCACATCTTCCTGATGCTAGATCTAGATTGACTTCGTCTTGTGTTTTGTAAGTTCTTACATTTACACTTCCTACATCACCTGAATCTAAAAAGTTTTGGTGAATTGTAGCTGTTTGTACACAAACTGTTTTACCAGCCAATGCACCTGTAAGTGTTTTAAGAGCTTTTTTAACATCAGATCCACCTAAAGATAAATTTATACCTTCTGGGGTATCCATTCCTTCAAGATCAGATCCTTTCATTACTGCTAAAGAAGCAACTTCATCAGCATAACCTTGAGAAAAAGTAATTGTTTTTTGTCTTTCTGCAGTAATCGACATACCAGCCATGATCGCATCAAATTTTCTCATTAATAGAGCTGGAATCATTCCATCCCAATCCTGTTCAACGATAGTACATTCGGCTTTCATGATTTTGCATAGTTCATTTGCAAGCTCAACTTCAAAACCAATTAGGTTTCCGGAAGCATCTTTAGAATTCCAAGGAGGGTAAGCGCCTTCTGTTCCAATTTTAATAGAGTCTGCATTTGAAGAGATAGTTAAGAAAAAGGAAATTAAAATTCCTAATCCTAATATTTTAAATTTATTCATTTTTCCTCCAAAATAATAAGATTTATTATTTCACAATTATTGATATTTAAAAAGAAAAATTAATGATTTATTGATGACGAAAAGTTCCAAGCACAATCAAAACTTGGGATATAAACTCTTGAAAGTTGTGTATTTCCAAAATTCTTATTAAAAACATTTAACCAACTATCAACCTGTTTTGGTTTTTTATCTTGGCTTCCAACCTGCGCTGTAATAACTCCTTTAGGTTTTAATATTCTTACTAAAGAGTCCATATTTTTTGCTGAAAGATCTATACAAAATTGATCATCATTTAAATCAACAAATATTTGATCGTAAGTATCATCTTTAACAGATTTTATACTTTCAAAAGCATCTCCCCATACACACTTTACTGAGTTTTTTTCAGTAGCCTTTTCACCTATTTTGCTCAAATGTTTATCGCATACATCAACTACCTCGTGATCCAATTCAAACCAATCTATGAAACCAAAGTTTTGTGAAATACATTCTCTTGCAACTCCACCATCTCCTCCACCAATAATTGCAGCTTTTTCTTTTTTAGAGTTCAATTTAAGGCCAGAGTTAACAAATGTTGAGCTGTAAAGATGCTCATCACTTTCAGCTACTTGTATTTCGTTATCAATAAATAATGCTTTTCCAAATTGCTCCAAATCAAGAATTTCAATATATTGACCAACTTTAGATTTAAAATTTTCTAAAACTTTATTAACCACATATGCTTTGTTTAATCCGGGTGAGCTATAATTATCATGGTAAAGATCAATTGTATCTCTATTGAATTCTTTTTTAATTATATTTGTATGTTGAATTTCCTCTTTAATAATTTTCAATGCAACTGAAGGTGAAACTTTTCCACACGTAAAGAAATCAAAACTAATTATACCTTTTTCTGGAAAAGTGTGAAAACTTATATGGCTTTCGGCGAGAAGTGCTACAAGTGTAAAGCCTTGAGGTTCAAATTTATATTTTGAAATTTCTAAAACTGTTACTTTTGCAACCTTTGCTATTTTATAAACTAATTTTTCAAAGAAAGCAGGTTCGTACTCTTTATTTGTACCAATTATATCTAAAGTAATGTGTTCTCCTACTTTAGTCATTAATTATCCTCTCTTATAATTTTTAGCCTTTGCCAACACTTTTCTCATTTCGACATTTGAAAGAATCTTTGGCTTACCAATCTTGAGTGCCGTTATATACTGCAAAGAGAGATTTTCAACCTCTTCAGCTAATTCAAAAGCTTTGGATAAATTATCATCATATGCTATTTGACCGTGATTTGAAATCAAACATGCTTTTCTATGTTTTAAAGCTTTTAAAATATTTACTGAAAGCTTTCTTGTACCATAGGTTGCATAGTTTGCACATTTGATGTCATTTCCACCTGCTAAAGCTACCATATAATGAAAAGCTGGAATTGATTTTTTATGAACTGATAATGCAGTGGCATTAGTTGAATGTGAATGCACTATTGCATTAGCTTCTTCCTTTTTTAAATAAATATCTTGATGAAATTTCCACTCTGAGGATGGTATTCCTAATTTTTTATCAAATTTTCCATTTAAACTTACATACACAATATCTTTGTTTTTAAGAGATGAATATTTTTTTCCAGAAGGTGTAATAAAAAAACCTTTTTTAAATCTTACTGAGATATTGCCAGATCTAAGAGCTGATAATTTTCTGCTATTTAACAACTTTGAAAATTTAATTATTTCTGACTTTAACTTGTTCATTTAAATAACCTTTTAAGGCCATCCTCAGATGCTTCACATATTCCTCGCTCTGTAATTAAAGCTGTAACATATTTTGCTGGTGTAACATCAAAAGCTAAATTTAATGCTTTACTTTTTTTAGGATAAATTTGAATTCCATCAATTATTTTGTCTCCTATTATTCCATCTACATGAGAAAGCTCTTTAGGATCTCTCTCTTCAATTGGAATATCTTTTGAATTTTTTAAATTCCAATCAATTGTTGAGCTAGGTAACGCAACATAGAAAGGAACATTATTATCATTTGCTGCTAGTGCTTTAAGATAAGTTCCAATTTTATTACAAACATCTCCATTAGATAATGTTCTATCAGTGCCAACAATACACATATCGACCTGTCCTCTTTGCATTAAAATTCCTCCAGTATTATCTGCAATAATTGTGTTTGGTATTTCTTCCTCATTTAGTTCGTATGAGGTTAAATTTGCACCTTGATTTCTGGGTCTCGTCTCATCTACCCAAATATGAATTGGAATACCTTTGTTATGTGCATGATATATTGGAGATGTAGCCGTACCCCAATTAATTGTTGCTAACCACCCGGCATTGCAATGTGTTAGTATATTTATAGTGCTTTTTTTCTCTTTATAAATTTCCTCTATTAACTTGAGACCATTTTTTCCTATCTCCTCACAAAATGTTTCATCTTCATTACAAATTAACCCAGCTTCATTTAAAGCAACATCAAATAGATTTTCAGATTTAATCATGGAGATTTTGTTGTTCATTCTATGAATAGCCCATTGAAGATTAATTGCAGTAGGTCTAGCTTTAACTAAATCTTCAGCACTTTTTTTTATAAAATTTAAATCATTATTTTCTTTAATAGCTAAAACAATACCAAATGCTGCTGTAGCTCCAATTAATGGAGCCCCTCTTACCTCCATAACTTTTATTGCATTAATCGCATCATCAACAGTTTCTAAATCTTTAATAATAAATTCATGAGGTAATTTTGTCTGATCAATTATTTTGACATTTTTTGAATTTTGATCAAACCAGATAGTTTTATAATTCTTTCCTTCAATTCTCATTATTTAATACTCTTCCAGCGATATACTTTAGTTTTTCAATTGTTTTTTGGGATCTCTTTTCAGGAGCAGTAATAATTGCAACATCTAAGCAATTATTAGTTGGATCATTTGGATCAATGTGATTTTCAAAATTTTTTATCAAATTTTTAATCATATTTTTGGCTTTTGCAGCATTATCTAAAAGAACTTTAATGACCTGTTGGACATCAACATTTTCATGATCTGGATGCCAACAATCATAATCTGTTACCATTGAAACGGAGGCGTATCTTATTTCAGCTTCTCTCGCGAGTTTTGCTTCGGGCATGTTTGTCATTCCAATCACATCAGCTTTCCATGATCTATACAAGTTAGACTCTGCTAATGTGGAAAATTGTGGCCCCTCCATTACTACATAAGTTCCACCTCTTTGATAATTAATATTTTCTGATTTAATTGCTTCCTCACATGCATTCATTAACCCATTTGAAGTTGGATGGGCCATTGATACATGAGCTACTATTTCATCATCAAAAAAAGTTTTATTTCTTGCAAATGTTCTGTCTATAAATTGATCAACTATTACAAACTTTCCAGGAGAATGATCTTCTTTTAAAGACCCTACTGCAGAAATAGATACAATATCTGTTACACCAAGTTGTTTTAATGCATCTATATTGGCTCTAAAATTTATTTTTGATGGAGGTATAAAATGACCTCTTCCGTGACGAGGTAAAAAATATACTTCACTATTATTATATTTTGTTTTTAAAATTTTGTCAGATGGCTTTCCCCAAGATGTGTCAATACTTAACATTTCTCTATCTTTAAATTCCTCAACATCATAAAGACCACTTCCGCCAATTATAGCTAATTTATTATTTGCCATATTTAAAAATTAATTATTTAATAGTTATAATTAAGTAATATGGATTTAAAAGAATATATTCGGTCGATACCTGACTATCCAAAAAGGGGCATTTTATTTAGAGACATAACAACTCTCATTAAAAATGAAAAAGCTTTTGAGGAGACAGTTAACCAAATTATTGAAAGATCAAAAAAATATAAAGTTGATAAAATTGCAGCAATTGAGTCGAGAGGTTTTGTTTTTGCATCAGCAGTTTCATATTTACTAAAAAAACCGTTCATCATGTTACGTAAGAAAAATAAATTACCTGCCGATGTTCATTCTGTTGATTTTGAGCTTGAATATGGAACAGCCACAATAGAAGTACACAAAGATTCGATTAATGAAAAAGACAATGTCTTAATAATTGATGATTTAATTGCTACAGGAGGTACAGCAGAAGCTGCTGCAAAATTAGTTGAGATCTCAAATGGAAAGGTTGCTGCATTCATTTTTGTAATTAATTTATTTGACCTTGGAGGATGCGAAAAATTAATTCAAAATAATTATAAAGTTGAAAATTTAATTGAATTTCCTGGTCACTAAATGGTAGCGGGAAGTGGGATCGAACCACTGACCTCGGGCTTATGAGTCCCGCGCTCTAACCAACTGAGCTACCCCGCCATAAAATGAATATTCTTATACAAATTAAAAAATTATCTTGCAAGTTTTATGAAGATATCACCCATTCCTGATTTTAATTGATCCAAAGGAGTATTGTTTCTAAACTCACAAAACTTACCCGTTACTTGGTGGGTGTTAATATAATCTAAATCAGTAGATAAGCACTCCCTGCTCTCATGTAAGTAACCAATTACTAATTTATCGTCCACCACACTTACTTGTGACTTATCAAGCTTATCACCATTGCAAAAATAATTCTTATTTACTTGAATTGGAAAATCTTTCTTTCCACACGGATTATCAATTGTTAATACATAAAATTCTTTTTCAATATCAGTGAATTTATATTTCATTTTCTGAGTTTTTGAATATTTCATCAAATCACAGCTACATGGAATACAGCATCTATAATATGCTCCACATATTTTCTTTTCTGTCACATTTTCTTTTAAATATACAAACTCAGGTGCTGAATTAGGGCTTATTAATGAGCCTGACACAGCACAATATAATTTGTTATATTCTACAAAATCCTTGTAGGTAATCTCTTTATCTAAAATGTATTTAAAAAACTTTGGACCTGCTGCATTTCTATTTTTATCAGGAAATATTTTATTCCAATCATTTACTATATCTTGGTAGTAGTTTTTTTCTGCTGCATTTAAATAATTAATTGAAAATAATATTAAAATAAAACCTATATAAAATTTAAAACTATTTTTTATTTTCATATCAATTTGGTCTTAGAATCCCATGTTAGACCAATTTATTTGATCCTGTTTTTTGCTTTGAAATTTTGATATTTCCTCTTTAGAAGGTTTTCTAAAAGCAAAAATCAACAATCCTGCTAACAAACCAAAAATTAATGTAAGTGAGCACATAGTCATGGAACTCATATAAAAGCGTATAATTATTATTCAATAATTATAGATGAGCACTATTGTCCTACTAATTTTGTTTAACTTCGTAGGTTTTATTTAAATCTTTAATATTTAAACTTGTTATTGATCCATTAGTCCATTTAATCTCAACTTTAATGTCATTTTCATTCTCTCTAATTCCATAATGAGCAACTGGTTCCATCTGACAAAGATATCCAGATCCAGCATCAATTGTTTTAGAATGATTTCTCATATTACTTCTTAATGTTACAGTTGCTCCCCTTGCGGGTGCTCCATAATTGTTCAAAGGTTTAATTCTTAAATAATTAAAATCATTAATATCAGCTTTATACAATGTAAGTGGTTGTAGTCCAGTTTCACCATGAGATACTAATAATTCTAAAATTCCATCTCCATCAATATCCGCTACAGCTCCACCAGTTCCTAATCCAAAAGTTTCTAAACCATTTTTAATTTTTATTTCTTCAAATTTTCCATCATCTAAAATCTTAAATAATTTATTTGGCTCTCCAATATTATTCATGAATATTTCATCAAAACCATCATTATCAAAGTCTGCTGAAATAACTGTTCTTATTTTTGTTGGATCATTATAAGGAGGTTTTGATATATCTTTAAACTTATCATTATCAAGAACATAGGCTCTATGATTTCCATCCCAATTTGATGTTAAAATATCCAATCTTCCCCTGTAAAGAATATCACTCAAGGCTGTTCCTCTTCCATTTTCATATCTATCTTCTACCTGATAATCTTCAGCTACGTCTGTAAATGACCCATTAAGATTATAATATAAAAAATTATCACCCCTCTCATTTGCAGCGAAAATATCAGATTGATTTGATAATATATGTCCCGACACTATTGCTCTTCCACCAGTAATTTTATTAATTCCTAGCTTTACTGCTTGATCATTTATTTTATTATTTTTTAATTCATAAAATCTTGTGGGACCTCCATAATTTGCAACATATATACCGTACTGGCCATCCCCTTTTCTATCAACACATACAACAGATCTTCCAGCTGTCAGATTAAGATCAGTTTTATTTTTATCTATTTCAAATAAATCTATAAATTTGTTCTTATTCAAATCTAAAAGTCTATCAGAATAGATTTTATCACCACTATAGGTATCAGTATTTAAAAAATATATTTCTTCATAACCATCTTTATCTATATCACATGCTGCAACACCAATTGTTCTTCTGTTAGGATCATTAAATATATCCTCATTAATGATATTAAATAGTTTTCCATCTTTATAAGAAAGTGCTAAATTTTTAAATCCAAAACCTGTAACAACAAAATCAAATTTGTTATCTTTATTTACATCTGTAACTGATACACCATAACTAAGTCTAAATTCATTGTCTTGAATTTGATCAGTAATATCCAAGAAAAAATCTTTAGTTTGTCCTTTGAAAGGAATAATAAATAATAAAATAATCAAAAAAGTTCTCATAAATTGGACTAATATTAAATTGAATTCCTTAAAAATGAATGTATATCTTTGCCCTTGTGAGAATAGAGGAAGAACTAAAGTTAGATTACTCAGACGTACTATTTAGACCAAAAAGAAGTACACTTCAGAGCAGAAAAGACGTAAATCTTAAAAGGACTTATAAATTTAAGTATTCAAATAATGAATGGTCAGGAATTCCTATTATGGCTGCTAACATGGATGGTGTTGGTGAATTAGGAATTGCTGAAAAATTATCAGAGTTTCAAATGATAACTTGCCTTACAAAACAGCACGATATTAAAAAGATCAAAGCTTTTAAAAAAATTAAATCAATACATCCAAATATTGCACTTTCAATTGGAATTAAAAAAGATGATTTTGATAATTTAGACAAAATTTTAAAAGAATATAGTTTTATAAAATTTATCTGCATTGATGTTGCTAATGGATATTCAGAACATTTCTCAAAATTTTTAAAATCAGTTAGAGATAAATATCCAACAAAAACAATTATAGCTGGAAATGTTGTAACAGCTGACATGACACAAGAATTAATCTTATCAGGCGCTGATATAGTTAAAGTTGGAATTGGACCTGGTTCAGTTTGTACAACAAGATTACAAACTGGAGTTGGATACCCACAACTTAGTGCAGTAATTGAATGTGCTGATGCTGCGCACGGTTTAGGTGCACATATAATTGCTGACGGTGGATGCACTTGTCCAGGAGATGTAGCAAAAGGATTTGGTGGAGGAGCTGACTTTGTAATGCTTGGTGGTATGCTTGCAGGTCATTATGAAGGTAAAGGTAAATTGGTTAAATCCAATGGATCAAGATATATAGAGTTTTATGGATCAAGCTCTGAGACAGCAAATAAAAAACACTACGGTGGTTTATCTGATTATAGGAGCAGTGAAGGTAGAACTGTGAGAGTCAAATATCGAGGAAAAATTAATGATACAATAAAAGATATATTAGGCGGTGTTAGGAGTAGTTGCACTTATGTTGGTGCTCCTTCCCTAAAACAACTTAGTAAATGCACAACATTTGTAAGAGTAACAAAACAATTTAACGATACTTTTGTTAAATAATTAATTTCTAAAGTTTTTTTGGTTTAGAGGTTTTTGCAAGATATCAACTGGATATTTCTTCTTTTCTACCTCTATATAAATATTTTTATCTTTAAGTGTTTCTTTTGTATTTCCAGAGTTGACATAACCAAATGATAAATTTTTATTATAACAAAATGAATAGTTGCCTGAAGTTGTTCTTCCAATAATTTTATCATCTAAATAAATTGGTTCATCATGAAGTAATAAAGGTTTTCCAGGTTGATTATCCTTTAAAGTAAACATAATCATACGTTTATCTAAAGGTTTACTTTTTATTTTAGATAACGAGTCTTTTCCTATAAAATCTACATTTTTCTTATAACTTATGGCAAAATTCAATCCTGCTTGATATTGATTTTCTTCAGGTGATATATCATGACCCCAATGCAAAAATCCTGTTTCCATTCGCATTGTATCCAAAGCGTGCATACCACACAAAGATAAATTAAATTCTTTTCCACTTTCTTTAATTAAATTAAAAATTTCTTTAGAGTTATTAATATCTAGATAAAGCTCAAAACCATACTCGCCAACATAAGATAATCTTTGTGCTATTACCTTAATATTGTGAATTCTTATTTCTTTGAATGTTGCGAAATTTATACTCTCATTTGAAATATCATCTTTGGAGATTTTTTTAAGAAGATCTCCACTTTTTGGACCAAATAAACCAAAACAAGCAATTTCATCTGTTACATCATTAAAATCTATATCTTTAGACAAATGTTTTAAAATATGAAATTTATCTCTTTCTCTATTAGCAGCTGAAGTAATAATTCTAAAATATTCTTTACTTAAACAAACAACAGTAAGATCAGTTTCAATGCCACCATCTTCGTTCAACATTTGTGTATAAGTAGTTTTGCCAGGTTCATTTTTAATATTTGCTGTACAAAGTTTTTGAAGTTCAAAGTGAACATTTTTTCCTTTTAAGTCATATTTTGAGAATGCTGTAAGATCAAACAAACCAACGTTTTCTCTTGTATTTTTGGTCTCTTGCTCAACAGCTGGATACCAGTTTTGATAATTATAAGAATATTCGTACTCTGGTTTTTCGCCATTAGTTGCAAACCACATTGGTCTTTCATATCCTCCTGAAACTCCAAAGCATGCTCCAGCTTTTTTCATTTCTTGATGATATGGAGTTAATTTTTGATCTCTTGATGTTTTATGTTGTTTATATGGCCAATGCATTCCATACAAATCTCCTAGTGTCTCAGTAATTCTAGTTTTTATAAATCCTAATTCGGAATGAAATTTCTGAAATCTTTTTATATCATAAGAAAATATATCTTCATTAACATGACCATTAATAAGCCATTCTGCAGTTACCTTTCCTACTCCACCTCCACTACCAATACCTATACTATTTAAACCACAGCATACAAAAAAATTTTTAATTTCTGGAACTTCACCTAAAAGAGTATTTGTATCTGGAGTAAAAGACTCTGGACCAGAAAAAAATTTTCTTATTCCTGCTGTTTCCAAAATAGGAAATCTTTTAATTGCTGATTTAAGATAAGGCTCAAAATGCTCGAAGTTTTCTTGAAATTCCCCGAAAGAAAAGTCTTCTGGAACCTTATTTGTTTTATTCCAAGCAGGAATTGAATTTCCTTCAAAAATGCCAACTAATATTTTGCCTGCATCTTCTTTTATATAAGTACGATTATCAAAATCTCTAATAACAGGTAAAGTGTTTGATAAATTCTTAATAGGTTCTGTGATAATATAAAAATGCTCTGCTGGATAAAGAGGTACGCTTACTCCAGCAGTTTCTCCAATTTGTCTTGACCACATACCAGAGGCTAAGACAATATATTCGCAATTAATAATTTGACTATTCACTTTAACTCCAAAAATTCTTCCATTTTTTGTAAGAATTTCTTCAACGGGGGATTTTTCAAAAATTTTTGCTCCTTCCATTTTTGCAGCTTTAGCTAACATATGTGTTACTCCCGATGGATCAGCTGCACCATCACCTGGCATTAAAATTCCACCTAAAACATCTTCGGTATTTATTATTGGATAATCATTTTTAATTTGATCCTTACTTAAAATTTTTACGTCAACATTATAAAGTTGGGCTGTAGTTGCTTGTCTTTTTAATTCTTGCCATCTACCCTTATTCTCTGCAATTGAAAGTGCACCGTTTAGTCTTAATCCTGCGGAATGATTAATTTTTTTTTCAAGTTCTTTATATAAATCTAAGGTATATTTTCTAATTTTTGTTATTGTGGCAGAAGGACCCAATTGACTAACTAATCCTGCTGCATGCCAAGTTGTGCCAGAGGTTAATTGGTCTCTTTCAAGTAGTATTACATCCTTCCAGCCAAACTTAGCAAGATGATATAGGCAAGAGGTGCCAATTACTCCACCACCTATAACAACAACCTTGCAACTTTGTGGAATATTTTTTAACATTTTATTTTAATTATAATTAATTATGAGACGATCAAGCAACAATATTTTAGTAACAGGAGGTGCCGGCTATATTGGTAGCCACATTGTAGAGAGCCTCGTAAATACAAAAAATAAAGTCATAATAATTGATAATTTAGTTACAGGGCATAAGAAGCTAATTAACAAAAAAGCCAAATTTATTAGAGCGGATATTAAGAATAAAAATCAAATTAAAAAAGTAATAAATAAAAACAAAATTAACTCAATTATTCATCTTGCTGCTTATTTAAATGTAAGTGAAGCAGAAAAAAATAAAACAAAATACTTTAAAAATAATATTATTGGTACAAAAAACTTGTTGGAAGCATGCGAAAACTCATTAGTCAAAAATATAATATTCTCCTCCTCATGTGCAGTTTATGGAAATGTTAAAGGTGCTGTTAGTGAAAATACAAAACCTAAACCCAAAGGATACTATGGTTATACAAAGCTACAATGTGAAAAATTAATAAAAAAGTTTAATGAAAAGTATAAATATAATTTTGGTATATTAAGATATTTTAATGTTGCTGGCGCTAGTCCATCAGGAAAAATAGGAGAAATAGAAAAATCTCATGGACATTTAATAAAAAATCTAGCCATAGAATCTTTAAAAAAAAATCCTAAAGTCAAAATTTTTGGCAAAAACTATAAGACAAAAGATGGTACGTGTATCAGAGATTATATTCACGTATCAGATCTTGCAGAT
>CACMJW010000013.1 GCA_902614125.1 uncultured Pelagibacteraceae bacterium
GATACTGGGGCCTATTTCAACAATCATAGGGTAAGAGTTTCGAATAAAATAAATTTAGAAGAATGTTTATTTTCCTCGAATAGCAATGGTGTAAAATATGCAACTCCAAATTTAAATATGAGAAATACTGGATGTGCAGCTCTTGACTTAGCATATGTTGGAAGTGGAAGATTAGATGGTTTTTTTTACAACAGAATAAATATTTGGGATATTGCAGCAGGCATTTTGATTGTTAAGGAGGCAGGAGGTAAAGTAAGTGAAATTACCAAGTTTAAAGATGAAGATATAAATATAAGGGCTTCAAACAGTAATATTTACTTCAAAATGCTTGAAAAAATAAAAAACTTTTAATTGTTTTAAAGATTACTTTTGTTATAAACCGTCCACTATGAAAAAAAATATACACCCTAACTACCATAGAATAAAAGTTGAAATGACTGATGGATCATTATTTGAAACCAAATCTACTTGGGGATCTGAGGGAGAAGTTCTAAAGTTAGAAATTGATCCTAAATCGCATGCAGCTTGGACGGGTGGAAAGCAAAAAATACTAGACAAAGGTAGAATAAGTAAATTTAATAAAAAATTTCAAAATTTTAGATCAGAGAAAAATAGTTAATGTCTAATGCACCTTTAATGCCAATGGCAACCGCTGTTTGGTTAGTCGAAAATACTACACTTACGTTTAAACAAATAGCCGACTTTTGTAAACTGCATGAAGTTGAAATACAGGGTATAGCTGATGGAGAAGTCGCTAAAGGTATAGTTGGTTATAACCCAATAATGTCTGGTCAACTCACTAGGGAGGAGATTAACTTATCATCTGAGGATATTAACAGACCATTAGAGTTAAAAACTAATGAGGTAAAAATTGAAAATACAGAAAAAAAAATAAAAAAATACATTCCTTTATCTAAACGTCAGGATAAGCCAGATTCTGCACTTTGGCTAATAAAACAACATAATATTCTAAAAGATTCACAAATAGCAAAGCTTGTTGGGGTGACAAAAAACTCAGTCACAGCTATCAGAAATAAAAGTTATTGGAACTTTAATAATCTTAATGCAAAAGACCCTGTGGCTATGGGTTTATTTTCTCAAAAAGATCTAATTGAAGCTATAGAAAAAGCAGAACGAAGAATTAACAGAGAGAGAAAAGAAGGGGAAAAACTCAAAACTCGCGATAAGAATGAATAACGATAGACAAATAATTTATAAAGTGATACCAAAAGCCGTTTTTGGAGGTTGTTATTAAAATAGAAGTCAAAGATAATAATGTTGAACAAGCACTGAGGGTTTTAAAAAGAAAACTCCAGCGTGATGGTTTTTTTAAAATTATAAAGCTAAAAAATACTTACGAGAAACCATCAGAAAAGAAAAAGAGAATTCTTCAAGAAAACATTAAAAGAGTAAAAAAACTTAACAAACTCAAGAATAGGATTTAAATATCGCGGGGTGGAGCAGCCTGGTAGCTCGCAAGGCTCATAACCTTGAGGTCGGCGGTTCAAATCCGTCCCCCGCAACCAATTTTAAATTTTGAATTTAGATTTCTTAGTGTCTAGTAAAAAACCTTTAACTGTATCTATTGTAAGTTTTTGGAAACTTTTACCAAATTTTTCAATTTTCTCAATTATGGAAGGTGGTACAGTTATTATATGGCAACCTAATTGTTTAGCTTGAATATAATTATACGGCTCTCTTGTGCTTGCCCAAAGAATTTCTACATTTTTATAGTTTTTCGAAATTTTTATACTTTTTTTAAATTCTGGCACTGGATCTTTTCCTACATCTGCCATTCTTCCACCAAAAATTGAAATTATTACTTTTGTTTTTTTATCTATCCTGCTTAATATTTGTTTGGTTTGTTTAGACGTATAGACTGCTGTTATATTTAATTTTACTCTATTTTTATTTAAAGAATTTATAGCGCTTCCCATAAATTTTCCTTTAGAATTAGTTACAGGAACTTTAACATAAACATTTCTTCCCCATTTATTAATTTTATTACCCTGTAAAACCATTTCTTTTGAATTATCAGCAAATACTTCACACGAGACAGGTTTATTTGTGATGGCAATAATATCCCTAGAATATTTTTCATAGTCTTTAGCTCCAGCTTTTCTCATTAGGCTAGGATTTGTTGTAAAACCTTTAACTATTTTTTTTCTATTAAATTTTTTTATTTGTTTTATATCTGCAATATCGCAATAGATTTTGGTCAACTTATAAACTTTTTACTATTTCCTCAGTCATTTTTTTTGCATCTGCAAAAAGCATTAACGTATTATCTCTATAAAAGAGGTCATTATCTATTCCAGCATAACCTGGCGATAAACTTCTCTTCACAAATAAAACTGATTTACTTTTTTCAACATCCAAGACTGGCATACCGTATATTGGGCTTTGAGGATCAGATTTGGCAACAGGGTTTGTAACATCGTTTGCCCCAATCACATAGGCAACATCACAATTTGCAAAATCATTATTTATTTCTTCTAATTCGAATACCTCATCATACGGCACATTAGCCTCCGCTAACAATACATTCATGTGACCAGGCATTCTACCAGCAACTGGGTGAATTGCATAAGATACTTTTACACCATTTTTTTTTAAAGCATCTACCATCTCTCTTAATGCGTGTTGTGCTTGAGCTACAGCCATCCCATAGCCAGGCACTATAATTACAGAAGATGCGTTCTTCATCAAAAAAGCTGCATCATCTGCATTTCCACTTTTCGTTGGTTTCTGTTCCTTGCTTTGAGCAGATGATGCTTGATCAGTTGCACCCCATCCACCGAGAATTACATTAAAAAAAGATCTGTTCATTCCCTTACACATAATATATGAAAGAATAGCTCCAGATGATCCAACTAATGCTCCAGTAATAATTAAAGCAGTATTTTCCAATGTAAATCCAATACCAGCTGCGGCCCAGCCAGAGTAAGAATTTAACATAGAGATTACTACTGGCATATCTGCTCCTCCAATTGGAATAATAAGTAAAACTCCAACCAAGAAGGAAATGACAACAATTGTCCAAAAAATATTTGATGATTGCGTTCTACATAAATAATAAATTAAAAAAATAATTGTTAAACCTATAAATAAATTAATAAAATGTTGACCTTTAAAAGTTATAGGAGCGCCCGACATTATTCCTCTAAGTTTTAAAAAAGCTATTATTGAGCCAGAGAATGTTATTGCTCCAATAGCAGCTCCCAAAGACATCTCGATTAAACTTGCAAGTTTTATATTTCCTATACTGCCAAGATTGAAGGCTTCTGGATTTAAAAATGCTGAAATTGCAACAAATACTGCAGCTAAACCAACTAGACTATGAAATCCGGCAACAAGTTCTGGCATTGCGGTCATTGGAATCTTAAAAGCTATAAATGCGCCTATAGATCCACCAATTACTAAAAATACCAAAACATAAATAAAGCCAGACCCGAAATTTCCCACTGTCAAGAAAGTTACAACAATTGCTATAACCATACCTGCAATTCCAAAATAATTTCCTTGTCTTGAAGTCTCTGGAGAAGAAAGGCCTCTAAGCGCTAAAATAAACAAAATACCAGAAATTAGGTAAAAGGTTGCGGAAAGATTTGCTGACATAAATTAATTTTATTTTTTCTTTTTTTTATACATTTGAAGCATTCTTTGAGTTACCAAAAAACCTCCAAAAATATTCACTGCTGCTAGAATTATCGCAAGAAATCCAAACATGCTTGAAGTTTCAAAAATTTCGTCTGAGTTGCTTGCTAAAGCTGCAATAATTGCACCTACAATAATTACTGAGGAAATTGCATTCGTAACTGACATTAAGGGAGTATGGAGAGATGGTGTTACACTCCAAACGACGTAGTACCCAACAAATATCGATAATATAAATATACTAAACCTAAATATAAAAGGATCTATTTCCATGTTTATTTTATTTGAGTTTTTTCTATAATTTCATCTTCAAGATTTATATTAAATTTTTTATTTTCTTTATCATATAAATTACTCACAAAATTGAACACATTTTTCGCATATAAATTTGAAGCTGAATTTGGAAGTTTATTTAAAATATTACTATCACCCATTATTTTCACTCCATTATGATCAACAATTTCGTTTACTTTCGTTATTTCAGAATTACCCCCTTGAGATGCTGCAAGATCATAAATTACAGATCCACTTTGCATCACTTCAATCATATCTTTTTTAATAATTATAGGTGCTTTTTTTCCTGGAATTAAGGCAGTACATATGACGATATCAATTTTTTTTAATGTTTCTTTTAATAAATTTTCTTGCTTTTGTTTAAATTCATCTGATGCTTCTTTTGCATACCCACCCTCTGTCTCTAAATTTTCTGCGCCTTCAACAGTTAGAAATTTGCCTCCTAAACTCTCAACTTGTTCTTTAGACGCCATTCTAACATCTGTTGCAAATACTATTGCTCCCATTCTTTTTGCTGTAGCTATAGCTTGTAAACCTGCAACACCAGCTCCTACTACTAAAACTTTAGCCGCTGGTATTGTTCCTGCTGCGGTCATCATCATTGGAATTGCTTTTTGATAATATGCGAATGAATCCACTACTGCTTTATAACCTGCCAAATTTGCTTGAGACGAAAGTATGTCCATTGATTGTGCTCTTGTAATTCTTGGTAAGAGTTCAAGTGAAAAGCAATTTATTTTTTTTTCTAAAAGTTTATTTAGTTTTTCTTTATTTGAGTAAGGATTTAGGACACCAATCAAAATTTGCTCATTTTTTAATTTTTCAAAACTCTCCTCACCCAATAAATTCATTTGTAAAACTACGTCAGCCTCTGATAATACTTTTTCATCATTATCCAATATTTCTGTTCCTTCATTAATAAATTCCTTATCGGAAATACCCAGGTGTTCTCCATATCCTTTGGGTAGGATTATATTTAGATCTAATGATTTATATTTTTTAATTATCTCTGGAGTAACAGCAATACGCTGTTCTAACTCTAATTTTTCCTTAATAGAACCTATTTTCATTATAAAAGAAAAATAGCCATTAAAGTTAATATTACAACAACCGCTATAGACCCCCATAAAACAAATTTAGTAAAATTCTGCCAAGTAGATTTATGGCTATCGTTATCCATAAGATTATTTTTGTCTTGCTTTAAATTTTGGGTTTTTTTTATTTATTATGTAAACTCTGCCTCTTCTTCTAACCAATTTAGAATTGAGATCTCTCTTTTTAAGTGATTTTAAAGAACTTGCAATTTTCATAATTATAAAGCCTGGCAATGTCCTACTCTTCCATGTCTTAAGACAAAGTACCATCGGCGCTGAAGGGCTTAACTTCCGAGTTCGGAATGGTATCGGGTGTTACACCTTCGCAAAAATTACCAGGCAGGTACTTATACAAATTTTTTTTATTTTGTAAAATAATTTCTGTTAAAAATTACTAAAATTTTGTTGTATTAATATACATTTTTTTACTATTTCTAAATGACCACAATAGTATTCCAAAAGGAAGATAGTAAATAGTTGAATTCCAATTATTAAAGAAACTCCCAGATGGTGCAAATGGAAATACAGAGATTGCGACAGAGATTAATATTGATATCTGAAAATTTGACAAATAGTTTTTTTTAGAGAAAAATTTTAGTATTACGGATTTAAATAAATTATACCAAATAATAAAATTCAAAGCAGCGTAAATTAGAAATGAAAATAATCCTGCTTCAGATAATAGTTGCAAAGAGTAATTATGAGGATGAGTAGAGCAAGTTAGTTCGGACAAGTTATATTTAGGTTTTTTGCAAATTTCTCTAAAATTTTTTGGACCAATTCCTATTACCTTATTATCTTTAAAAATTCTCCACGCAGAAATATAATGCTCATTGTGCTGCTCAGAAAATATATACATCTTGCTATTCGTCTCTGAAAACACTTGACTCAACGTGCGATCTATAATTCTTTTTTTAAAGGGATTATCGGATATTACCAATATTATTGTCAAAAATAAAAAAAATAGAAAAAATAATAACCTTGTTACTTCAAATTTATAAATAAACACTAAATAAAATAAAATCATGATATTGAATAAAAAAAAACTGTTTCTTTCGCCTGTAAGATAAATATTGATGTAAATTAAAATGATAAACAAAAAAAACAACAAATGATACTTCTTATGTTTTTTTTCGTCATAAAACAAAAATGTTAATGACATTAAAATAGGAAATAATCTCATTAAAAATCCTCCTAGTTTTAACTCATCACCGAAAAAACTGCTTATTCTATTTTTTTGTATCACCTCCATATTAATAATATTTGCTCCATTCAAAAATTGATAAAAAGAATCAAAAATTAAAACAATAAATGTTAAAAATAAAACGAGGTAAATTTTCTTTAATAATTTTTTATCATACTCTATCAAAAACCAAAAAAATAAACTAAAAAATCCAAATCTAAAATAAAATAAACTATTTTTGAAAGCTAAATATTTGTGCTCTGAAAGTGATGAACTAATTAAAATTATCAACCAAAAACAAATGAAAAAAAGGAAAAAATAATTATAAAAAAATTTTTTATTTCTTAAAAAAAAAAACGATGAGATTGAAATTAAAATAATTGATAGGTCTGTTATCAATGGACCAGAAACTAATGAAACTGGTAACAAAATAATTAGATAAGAAATAAAATTTTTTATTAAATCTGATTGAAAATTTTGATATTTCACAATTGTAAGTTTTTATTTTTTTAATTTACTAATGTAATCTTTGATTTTAATCCTACCTCTTCGATGTAATACTTTATTTGATAAATTCATCTTTGTTAACACTGAGGAAAATCTCTCACCTTTTCTTTTAGGTAAAAATTTTATTTTTCCTCCAAATAATTTTGCAATTTGTAGAATTGAATAGTTGTTAATTGATGAAATTGCATAATGTTTACATAGATTTTTCCTCCAGGCCTCAATGCAAACATTAACAGTATCTGAAATATGGGTGAAACGTCTAGTTTGAGTTCCAGGCTTGACTACGGTTAATGGCACACCTTTTTTAAATTGTTCTTCAAATATACCAATAACTGTGGCCATATACCCCTTTGAGATTTGATTATGACCATAAACATTATAAAAATATATAATTTCAAATCTAAACTTAAACCATTGTTTTAAATTTTCCAAAGTTTCTAAATTTTTAGCTTTTGTAAATGCGTAAGGAGACAAATTTTTATCTTTTCCTTTATTTCCCAAACTTGCAGAGGTCGCGGAATAAATTAATTTTATTTTATTATTTAAACAAAAATTAAATACTTGGTTTGTACCAATTAAATTTGACTGAAAACATTCTTCAAATCTTGTGAAACTTTGGAAAATTCTTGAGAATTCGCCAAAGTGAAAAATCGTATTTATCTTTTTTTTCATTTTAAACAAAATTTTTGATATGTCAGATGTATTACCTTTAATATATTTTAATCTTTTTGATATAATATGATTTGTTACCCTTCCTGTTGAGTAATTATCAATACTTACAATTTCATAGTTAGTGCGTTTTATTAGTTCATGTATTAAATTAGAACCAACAAACCCCGCTCCGCCTGTAACTACTATAATATTTTTCATTTTTAAGTTTTATCAAATTTTTATATATATTTTTTTCAAAAACATACTTTATGAAAATGTTTTAATTTTGATTGTTGGTAGTGTTAAATTAATAAATATATTATATGTTAAAATTGTCAAAAATAAATATTCTGAAATAGTATTTTTTTAAAAAATATTAGTCTTTAGACAAAATTTAAACTATTAATAATTAATTTTATATTTTTGATGTCAATTGAACTTTTTACTAAAATTGCGGTTTTTCAAATTATCTTAAGTTTTGTTATTGTTAGTATTTCAATTAAAATTGGTTTTTTAGATGTTCCATCTGAGCGAAAAATACATGCAGAACCTGTTCCTTATAGTGGAGGGATTATAATCTCAATAGTTCATATTTTTATAATTTATTTAATTGATTTTGAGAGTAAATTTTTACACCAAATTTTGAGTTACTCTTTTTTAATTTGTTTGTGTGGTTTGATTGATGATAGATTTAAGGTAAATCCTGGAACAAAAATAATTTTACAAATTATCCCAATAATTTTTTTAGTTGAACAAGATTTATATCTTAGAGATCTAGGAAATTATTTTTTCTTAGGTCAAATAGATCTTGGTTTTTTTGCTAAAATATTTACTATTTTGTGTATATTGCTTTTAATTAATGCTTTTAATTATTGTGATGGCATAGACGGCTTACTCTCATCGGTTCATATTACAATTCTGCTATCATTTAGTCTTTATTTGTATCTCTTAGGAGAAAATTTCAATTACTTTATTTGTACATCATTTCCTTTGGTTTTATTTCTTTTTTTTAATTTTGGTGTCTTTAAAAAATTTAAAATTTTTTTGGGAGATTCCGGTAGTAATCTTCTGGGTTTTATTTGTGGTTTTAATGCAATTTATCTTTATGAGGTGAAAAATATACATCCTTCACTTATAATTTGGCCTCTTTGTTATGTGGTTTATGAATTTTTATCAGTAAATATTATTAGAATTTTTTATAATAGAGAAATCTTTAAAGCTGGCAATGATCATTTACATTATGAGATAAAAGAATTTTTTGCTTTAAAGTCTCAAAATATTTCTTTAATTATAATTATAGCAATAAATATTTTTTTTTCAATTATCGGAATATATTTACATTATTTTATAAAACCGGATTTTTCAATTTTGTTATTTATAACTTTATTTTTTGTTTATCTCACACTTCGATTTAATTTTCATAAAAAATTAATTAATAAATGATTAACCCAAAGATCAGTGTCATTACAGTAACTTATAATTCTATTAAGAATATAGAAAGCTCTCTTAACTCAATTAATTCTCAAACTTATGGGAATATTGAAAAAGTTTGGATTGATGGTCTTTCTACTGATGGAACATTTGAATATTTAAAACAACATCAAGATGAAAATACAATTTTAATTTCAGAAAAGGATGATGGAATATTTGATGCCATAAATAAAGGCATAAATTTGAGCACTGGCAATATTATTTGTATATTACACTCAGATGATAGATTTTTTTCAAATGAAGTCTTAATTAATGTTTCAAAAACTTTTGAAAAAAATAATGTGAATGTAGTTTTTGGAGATTTAATTTATGTGAATGAAAAAAGGAAAAAAATTAGAAATTGGATTGCAGAAGAACTTTTATTTAAAAATAAAATATTGGATTCTAATTATTTTAGAGAAAAAATTAAGAATGGTTGGATGGCACCGCATCCCACAATATTCTTAAAAAAATCATTACAAAATGAGGTAGGACTATATGATACTAAATATATTATATCATCTGACTATGATTTTGTAATTAGGCTTTTTTCTAATATCAAAACTAAAGCGTTTTATCTTAAACAAACTATTGTTGAAATGAAAATTGGTGGAAAGAGCAATAAAAGTTTACTAAATATATTTCATAAAATGAAAGAAGATTATTTAATAATTAATAAAAATAAACTTAATGGATTTTTCACTTTACTAAAGAAAAATTTAAGCAAATTAAAGCAATTTTGGTCTTAATTGAAATCTCTTTCTATTTTTAATATTTGTCTGTGTAAGTTTTTTTCTCTGTAAAAAAACCTTATATTTGACCTTTTTGATGACAACATGTCACTAATCTTATCTCCAATAAAAAAAGATTTTTCCAAATCAATATTAAATTTTTTGATCAAATTTTTTATCATTCCATTATTTGGTTTTCTGCATTTGCAATTTATTTTATATTTCCCTTTCGCATTAGTTGGATGGTGAGGGCAAAATTCAATATCGTTAATAAAAATTTTTTCTTTTTGTAATTTACTGTTTATCTGTTTATGAAGTTTTAAAAAGTCTTTAAATGAATAATATCCACGCCCAATTCCAGATTGGTTTGTTACAACAAATAAATAAAAATTTTTCTGTAAATGTCTTAACGCTTTAAATGTACCACTCAGCCAGACAAACTTGCTGTATTTATAAACATAACCATTGTCCTTATTAATAACACCATCTCTGTCTAAAAAGATTGCAGGTTTTTTAACTATTCTATCAAGATTATTTTTGGCATAATTGAGCTGTTTTTTGATACCTATATCTATAAAAAAATTGTTGTCTTTATAACCTGACACTAGACCTTTTTTAATTAGATCTTCTAAGATATCATTTTCAAAAGAAGTTTGTTTATTTTTTTTTATTTTTTTTAAAATTTCTTTTTTTACAAAATAAATTCCAGAATTCATTAAGCTAGAATTCCTTGAAAAAAAAATATCTTTTTTTCTGATTGAAAGTCCTTTCAATGTTTTATTTGTTTTATAATTTTTGTTTTCAAGCAATATCATTTTTATAATACATTTGTTAGACACCTTGAAATTGATTAATCTTTGTATATTTGTATTAAAAAAACTGTCTCCATTTACTAATATAAAATTATTTTTAATTTTGTCTTTCAATAAACTTAGTGCGCCACCAGTACCAAGAGCTTTTTTTTCTATAATACATTTAATTGGTGTTAAATTCTGCTGAGAGTTATGAAATTTTTTTTTAATTTGATATCCTTTGTACCCAGCTAATAGGTAAATATTTTGAAAATTATTTTTTTTATAAAAGTTAATTAAATGCTGTAAAAATGGCTTTCCTAAAATTTTAATCATTGGTTTAGGAATTTTTTTAGTCAAACCTCCTAACCTTGAGCCTCTACCACCACATAAAATCACTAAGTCTAAATTTGAATTACTTTTCATTAAAGTATTCTTCGATTTTGTAATTTTGATTAAATGCAGATAATATTTTAAACTTAATTATAAATTTTAAACATACAAAAAAAAAGTGAGAATATACTTTAAAAATATTCCCTCCAAATTTTAGTGCTATTTTCCTTCGCTCATTAAAACTATCAAAAGCATTGATATATGAATTAGCTCCAATCCTCATGTAATAACAAGGGCCATTCAACCTCCCAAATTTTTCATTTTGAACAAAAAATTTTAATAAAATATAATAATCAGAGCTGGCTATTAATTTAGTTGGAAGATAAAATTTTTTAGATAATTTTCTTTTAGCTATCCATCCTAAACCTGGCACAATTACATTAAAAGCAATTTTAGAAAAATTTTTAGGTTGTTTTTTATAAATGAATTTATCATTTATTATTTCCCCATAATCTGGAAAAACTATATCAAGTTTTTTCTTTTTAATTTCACATAGAAGGTCTTTAAAATAATTTTTATTTTTAATTATATCGTCGGAACTTAAAATTGTGAAATAATCTGACTTTATTTTATTTATGTTTTTATTTACACCATCGTTAAATGATTTGTCTTTTTTAGAAATTATTTTATGTGTAATCCCGTAATTTTTGATAACATCTAAGGTATTATCCTTAGAGCCTCCATCAATTATTAACAGTCTAAAATTTTTATAGGTTTGATTTTTTATTGATCTTAAACATTGTTTTATATATTTTGAAGAATTGTATGTAGGCAAGATTACGTCTAAATCAATTCTACTCAATTTTTAAACCAATTTTTTATGTAAATAATCCCTGTAAGATATAAAGAGAGCATCATCAAAATTTGTGTATTTAACTTTAAGAAGTTTTTTAATTTTTTTAACATTTAATAATTTTTGTGGATGACCGTCTGGATAATTTTTGTTGAAGTAAAGTTTGCCATTATAATTAATTATTTTTGATATCCTGTAAGCTAACTCTTCTATAGTTAAATCCCATCCAGCACCAACATTAATGTGAGAACACATTGCATCAGAAAATTTTTTAACTTTTTTGCTACTAATGTTCATATACTTTACGCAAATTTCTGCAAGGTCATCAACGAAAAGAAATTCTCTTCTAACTTTTCCAGATCCCCAAATTTCAACATATTTTTTATTTTTAATTTTAGCCTCATGTATCTTCCTAATCAGAGCGGGTATAACGTGTGAGTTGCTTTTGTGATAGTTATCTCCTAATCCAAATAAGTTACATGGCATTAAAGACCTAAAATCTAATTTTTTATTTTTATATTGTCTGTTATAACTCTCACACATTTTTATCCCAGATATTTTTGCGATCGCATAAGGCTCGTTTGTAGGCTCAAGATATCCATTAAGTAATTCACTTTCATGCATAGGTTGTTTTGAATATTTTGGATATATGCAACTTGATCCTAAAAATAAAATTTTTTTTGTTCCAGCTAAAAAACCTCCATGTATTATGTTTGATGCAATCATCAAATTATTAAATATAAATTCGGCTGGATAAGTATTATTTGCATATATGCCACCAACTTTTGCTGCAGCAATATATATTTGATCAAACTTATGTTTGTTAAGGTAGTTAAAGACTTTTTTTTGATTGGTTAAATCAACTCTGATTTTGTCGACTGTAAAAACTTTGTTAATATTTTTTTTTTTTAAATTTCTTACTATTGAGCTTCCAACCATCCCTTTATGGCCAGCTACAAATATTTTTAATTTTTTTTTTGTCATAAAATTAAAATTTAAATTCTATTTTCTGTATTTTTATATTTTTCCTCAATTAAACCACATAAAATTTGACCAATAGTTATATGACATTCTTGAATTCTAGCTGTGGTGTTAGATGGAACATTTATGTACGCATCACAAAAATTTTCACATTTCGATTTTTTTCCACCTAAGAAACCAATAGTTTTAATTTTTAGTTTTCTAGAAACTTTGAAGGCATTTATAACGTTGGAACTTTTACCTGAAGTAGTAATGCCAATTGCTACATCTCCTTTTTTTCCTAATGCATATATTTGTCTTGAAAATAAATATTTGTATCCAAAATCATTTGATATTGCAGTAATAGCAGAGGTGTCAGTGGCTAATGATATGGCGCTTATGGCTTTGCGATTAAATTTATACCTTACAGTAAGTTCAGTTGCCAAGTGTTGAGCATCAGAGGCACTTCCACCATTACCAAAAAAGAAAATCTTATTTCCTCTCTCAACGCACTTTTCAACAATTTTAAATAATTTGTAAAAATTTCCTTTTTGTTTATATAAGTTTTTTTTAACTTCAATACTTTCATTTAAGTTTGATAAAAAATAATCATCGATTTTTTTTTTGGGATAACTTGTAGACATTTCGACTAATTAATATATAGAATTTTGATTGTAAATATTTTTTTTGATTAACCTATATGTTAAATGAATTAATTAATGCAATTAAAAAGTATAAGATATGGACGTATCTATCATTTCAAGAAATAAAAACTAGATATGTTGGATCATATTTGGGTCCATTTTGGATAACAATTACTCAGATTATTTTAGTTATTAGTATAGGATACATTTATGGAGGAATATTTAGTATTCCCCCAGAGGAGTATATGCCTTTTTTAACTTGTGGGTTTGTTTATTGGAATTTAATTTCAGGAATATTAAATGAGGGAACAAGAGTTTTTGGATCAAATAGAAACTATTTAAATGAAATTAAAATATCGCCGTTGTTATTTTGTTTAAAAAACGTTTGTAGTAATACAATTGTTTTTTTACACAATTTTTTAGCAGTATTTGTCATATTTTATCTTACTGACTATGAGTATACGAGTAGATTCTTTTTATCATTTATCGGTTTATTTTTTATATGTATCAACGGTTTTTTAGCTATAATTACAATTGGAATTATATGTGAAAGATTTAGAGATATACCAAGTCTTATTACAAACATTCTCCAAATAAGTTTTTTTGTTACGCCAATTATATGGGATCCTATAAATTTTAAATCTAGAGCTGTTATAATTCTGCAATTGAATCCATTCTGGCATTTCATTGAGGCGGCTAGAGCTCCACTATTAGGCAGAGAAGTTGAATTATATACTTATTTAACAATCATTATGTTAACTTTTGTAAACTTTTTTATAGCTTATTTTACATACAAGAAATTCTCAAACAAAATAATATACTGGCTACAATGATTGAAGCAAAAAATCTAAATATAGAGTTCCCAATTAATACTTTTAAAAACTTTTCTTTAAGAAAATCATTAATTCAAAATGTTACAAGGTCTCTAAAGGTAGGTGGAAAAATCAGTAAATTAGAGAAGAAAAATTTGAGTGTTACAGCTTTAAGTGAACTAAATTTTAAAATAAAAGAAGGAGATCGTGTTGGTATTTATGGGCCGAATGGAAGTGGAAAATCAACATTATTAAAAACTATTGCTGGAGTATACCCACCAACAGGAGGTGAGATTTTAGTAACTGGCAAAATAAATAATTTACTAAATATTGGTTTTGGTTTTAACTCAGAGGCTTCGGGAAGAGAAAACGCAAAATTTAGACTTATTTTGGCAGAATATGATGATAAAGAAATTAATGATATTTTAGAGAGGATAAAGGATTTTTCTGGATTAGATGATTATTTTGATTTACCAATAAAGACTTATTCCTCGGGAATGATGTTTAGATTAGGTTTTGCAATCATTTCTCAAATAAATGGAGATATTGTTTTAATGGATGAATGGTTGAGTGCTGGAGACAGCGCTTTTTTGGAGAAGGTAAATAACAAGCTTAAAGACATATTAAAAACTACTAAAATACTGATTTTAGCATCACATTCAAAAGAATTGATTAAATCAAATTGCAACAAAATTTTACAATTGCAAAATGGAAAAATAGATTACTATGGAGATATTAAAAATGACTTCTAAAGTTTTAATAACCGGTTTCACTGGAATGGTTGGATCATTTATGAGTGAATACTTGCTTCACAATACCGATCATGAAATACATGGTTTGTTAAGATGGAGGAGTGATTTAAGAAATAATGAGGATATTATTGACGAAATTAACAAAAAAAAAAGAATATTTTTAAAGTATGGAGACTTAAATGACGAAACTTCTTTAAGAAACATATTCAGTAAAAATAAATATGAATATATATACCACTTAGCAGCGCATAGTTTTCCAAAAACTAGTTTTACATCTCCAGTTGAGACACTAAATACAAATATAATAGGTACATGTAAATTATTAGATATTGCAAAACAATACTGTCCTGATGCTAAGATACATGTTTGTTCTTCGTCCGAAGTATTTGGAAGAGTTCCGAAAGAGTTTATTCCAATAAAAGAAGATTGTAGATTTCATCCTGCTTCACCATATGCAATTTCAAAATCTGGAGCAGATTTAATTGCATCATTTTATGCAGAAGCTTATAATATGAAAATTCTAATCACTAGAATGTTCACTCATACTGGGCCACGAAGAGGTGATATTTTTGCAGAGTCTACATTTGCTAAACAAATTGCTTTAATTGAAGCAAAACAAATTGAACCAATTATAAAAGTTGGAAATTTAAATTCATTAAGAACAGTAGCTGATGTCAGGGATGCTGTAAGGGCATATTATATGCTTTTAACAATAAATCCACAGTATGGGGAAACATATAATATTGGTGGTGATTATACATGCAAAATTTCTGACATTCTTGATTATTTAATTGAAATCTCCGAGCTGGAAAAAAAAAATGTGAAAATATTGGAAGATCCTGAAAGAATTAGAGAAATTGATGCAGACTTACAAATTCCAGACACGAATAAATTTAAAAAGCATACAGGCTGGAAACCAGAAATTCCCTTTGAAAAAACCATGCTTGATTTACTAAACTTTTGGAGAGGTGAGATTAAAAAAGGGAGAAAACTTTTAGATAGATAATCAAAATTTAAAGTTATATTTCTTTGACCCCCAAAAATCTATTTTGATTTTCAAGGTTTTAAGTTTTTTACTAGATTGATTAATTTTTTTTTCTAGATCCCTATTTCCAATAAAGACTAGAAACCCTCCAGAGCCTGCTCCCATTAATTTTCCACCGTAAGCACCCTGTCTCATTACAAGATTATAAATATCATTGATTTTATTATTAGAAATATTCTTGCTCAATTTTTTTTTATATTCCCATTGTTCAGAAAGTAAATTTCCAATATGTTTTATATTAAAATTTTTAGATGTAATTAATTTTTCAGCTTCACAAGAAACATCATAGATGTGTTGCATATTTTTTCTCACAATATTTTTCTTTTCAATATTTTTTGTTTTTATTTTTTCAATTTCTGAGGCATTTCTCGATAAATTAGTATAAACAAGTACAATTGAATCTTGAATAAGTTTCACTTTTTCATCTGACTGCTTTAATTGTTTAACTTTATATTTTCTTCCATGCATATTTATAAAGCCAATTCCACCATAAGCTGCTCTTATCTGATCTTGCATACCAACCGATTCTTTCAACACATTTTGCTCAAAGTGTATAGATTTTTTAGATAAATTATAATTATTCTTTTGGTTATCTTTGCTAAAACAATTAAGTAACCCTACAGTAAAAGAAGATGAAGATCCAATGCCTGATCTTGCTGGAAGATCTGATTTATGTTCAATTTCTAATCGAGAATTTTTTGCATAAAGTTTTACTAAGTTTTTTACTACAGGATGTTTAATATTTTTATATGTGTTTGAATGTTCGCGTTTATAATAGCTAACTGCATACTTATAATCAAAAAAACTGTTAAGATTTCTTACTGAGATATAACAATATTTATCAATTGCAAAACTAAATATTTTACCATAATTTTTTTTTAACCAGCTAGGTAGATCGGTGCCCCCACCAAACAATGAGACCCTAAACGGTGTCCTAGAAATAATCATTATTTTAAAATTTTAACAAGATTTCTTTTTATTTTTTCAAGATCTTTTATTTCTAGATTTTGATGAATTCCAACTGAGAAGGCTCTATCCATTACATATTTTGCATTTTTGTTTTTCATTGTTCTATGTTTGATAAATTTAAATGCTGGTTGATTACATATATCTCCACAAATTATCGGTCTACTTTCAATATTATTTTTTGATAATGCTTCTCTTATTTTAACAACACTTTTTTTTACATGTTTTTTAAGAATTATTATAAAACCAAACCAAGTGTGCACACCATGTTTTTGGGTTTCCTGAAAGGTCACATTATGACCTATAATTGGTTCTAATTCTCTTCTAAGCCAGTTAGCATTGAATCTTCTTTGTTTAACAAATTTATCTAGTTTCTTTATCTGTATAAGTCCAATCGATGCTTGAAGTTCAGTTGGTCTTAAATTGTATCCAGTATCTACAAATACAAATCTTTTGTCATAAAAATTTATGAATTTTTTCCAATTTGAAAAATCTTTTAGATCTCTCAACCACCCATGTGAACGTTGTATGATCATAGTTTCATATAATTTTTTATCATTAGTTACGCAAAAACCACCTTCTAGAGTCGAAATATGGTGGGAAAAATAAGTGCTGAAAGTTGCAACTCTTCCAAAAGATCCAAGGGCTCTGGATTTATAATATGCGTTCATAGATTCACATGTATCTTCTATTAAAGTTAATTTATTTTTTTTGACAAATGAAACTATTTCATCCATGTTACAAGGGTTTCCATATACTGGAACAATCATTATTGCTTTAGTTTTTCTACTAATCATTTTGTTGAGATTGTTAATATCAATATTCAAAGTTTTTGGATCAATGTCTACAACGACAGGTACTAATTTATTTTGAACTAAAGGCCAGACTGTAGTTGACCATGATAAGGAGGGTACTATAACTTCGTCTCCAGGTTTTAATCTTTTAGTTGTGTGAGGGCTACATAAAGCAGAAATAGCTAATAGATTTGCAGAGGAACCAGAGTTAACCATAACAGCATACTTAAAACCATATTTTTTTGCATAGGCTTGCTCAAATTTTCTCACAGTTGATCCCATTGTAATTTTGCCCTGTATTAAAGTTTTCGTTGCAGCATATATTTCGTGATGTGAAAGAGTTGATTCATGAAGTCTACAAATTCTTGAATTTATTTGTTGCTTGTTAAATTCTTTATGTATTACTTTTTTAAGTTGCATTTTTTCACTCCATTTTATTTAATTAATTATTCTCTTTAAAAGCATTATAAGTTCTCTCAGAAGTCTTATCTTTATTTTCTTTATACCATTGAATTGTTTCAATTACTCCATTTTCCAAAGAAATTTTAGGTATTATATTATTTGATTTTGCTCTTGTAGTGTCTAAAATTCTTAATTTATCTCCTGATGGTTTGGTAGTATCAAATATAACCTCCGGTTTTGTATCTAAATTATTAACAATAATTTCTACTAATTGTTTAATAGATGTTCCTGTTCCACTTCCTAAATTTATTGGTGTGTAAACTTCATTTTCAATAGCATCCATCATTCCTTGTGCAACATCTCTACAATGTATAAAATCTCTTATTGCACTCCCATCTCCCCAAACTACAAGAGGATTTTGACCATCTACAGCCCTTTTAATAAGTGAAGCAACTACCATAGAATTTTTTGGATCAAAATTTGCTCGAGGTCCATACACATTTGCAGGTCTTACAATGGAAATTTCTTTCCAATTATATTCCTTAATATACGCTTCTACTTGTAACTCCCCCATTCTTTTAGCCCAACCTGCATATTTATCTGCATCAGAAGGATATTTGCTCCACATTTCATCCTCTATCATAACGTCAACTTTTCCGTAAACTCCATAGGTACTAGTGTATAAGTATCTCTTTATTTTTTTTCTTCTCGCTGCCTCTAACATGTTAATTGACACTAATAGGTTTGGTACCATAAAAGATGCAGGTTTTTCGAAAGTCATAGCTGGTGAACCTGTTACACCCATTAAATTAAAAACTACATCAATATCTGTACATATTTCTTCACAGTTATTTAAATACCTTAAATCTTTATTAACAAATTCAATTCTTTCATCACTAAAAATATTTTGATCTAGTGATACAACTCTGATTTTTTTTGGTTCAGTTTTTAAAAGTAGGTTAACTAATTCATTTCCAATTAATCCTGTACCACCTGTAACTAATATTGACTTTTTTTTAAAATAACCCATGATAGATGACTACCTATAAAAAAAAAATGTCAAAAACAACAAATTATTTAAGAAATTATATAAGAAAAGTTACCTCTCAAAACGGAGAGGAGGGTGTAATTGAATTTTTGTTAAATAAAATTTATGACAATGAATTAAGCTCACAAAATAATCTGCAGCTGTGCGATATTGGAAGTGGAGATGGCTTTTTTCTGAGTAATTCTTATTATTTTATAAAAAAATATAATTTTGAAGCACTGATGGTTGAAGCAAGAGAAATAGATTTAGTAACTTCTCGGAAAATTTTTGAAAATGATAAAGTTCACCATGAGAATATCTTTATAGATAAAACAAATACAATTGATCAAGTTTTAAAAAAGCACAACTTCAAGAAAGATATTGATCTTTTATCAATTGACATAGATGGTCAGGATTACCATTTATTCAAACAACTTGAGATTTATAGACCAAAATTGATCATAGTAGAGTGCAATATGACTGCTCGGAAATACATAAGATTGATTGAGGATGAGGGTGCGAATAATGGTGTTGGATCAAGTGCCTTATCAATTTTAGAACTTGGAAATAAAAAAAATTACAAATTGTGTCTTCAATTATTTAACAATTTGATTTTTATTGACGAAAAATATTTTCATAAAGTTGGTTTTCCAAATGAATATGATGAGATGTCAGAGATTCACGATGTTTTTCCTCTAGACGTTTTTCAAGATCATTATGGAAATATTCATATATTAAATGGTGGTCCATGGAAGTTTAATAAGATTATAAGATACGATGGAAATATAATTAATGATGATTCAGGTGGGGTAAATCAAATAAATGATATGATTAATCTTAATAATCAAAATGGAAGAATAAAAAAATTGAATAAATTTTATTACTTTTATGAGGGTAAATATGAAAATTTAGATGAATTAGAAAATTTTAGAAATAATACTAGAGACGCTCAGTACGGCTTAAATACGCATTTAAATGAACCTCAATTACAACAACATAACCAAAACGAACATCAAAAAATGTATGAAAATATTTTAAAAAAAAAAGAAATTATTTTTAATTCTGAAAAATATAAACTAATTGACGAAAAAGTAATTGAAAACAAAGACATAATTGTTAAAGAAAAAAAAAGTTTTGAAAACCACTTTAAAGATAATATTTTAGAGATTAAAATTGAATGTAAAAATAATGCGGACGTCTGTAAATTAATTTTAATTGATTTAGAAAAAGATAAAATTAATGACCCAATAGAGTTTCAAATTAAACACCCTTCAGATAAAACAATAACCTATTCAGCTGCAAATACTTCTCAAATGGTTGATGGAAAATTATTAATTTTTATGCCAAGCGATGTTTATGTCGGTAATATGTGGGTTATTAAGTTAAGTAATTTTAAATACACTTTTTTAGATAAGGATATTATAAATAGTCTTAAAGTTTTCTACTTAAAAAAGTAATTATTCCATATTGTTTTTAGGATTGCTTTCTTCGGGCATAACACAATTCTCCCAATCTTCAACTGGCTCTATAAGCATATTTTTTCTGAATTCATCTCTTGGTAAGTAAGGAAACATATCCTCTATAGGTGTTTTCCAACCAAAAATTCTCGGCTCATAAGTATGAAATTCGTGGCAATTAACATCTATAAGAAGTGGGCCATCAAAGTTTAATAACTCATCAATTTTTTCATCTACCTCACCATGATTTTCTATTGTCATAGTTTCTATTCCATAGGCTTTAGCAATTTTTATAAAATCAGGTGGTTGGTAACCAACTGGACCACATGCTTCCATTCTTCCACCAAAATTTGTTTTTTGATAAGCTTTTGTTATCCCATAAATATGATTATTTAAGACAATAGTTTTTGTCTTAATGTTATAATTTTTGATGGTTTGTAATTCTTGAATATTCATATTCATCCCACCATCGCCAGTAACACAAATTACGTTTCTACTTTGATCCCCATAATAAGCACCTAACGCACCAGAAAATGAAAAACCCATTGGAGAATTTCCATTATTAGAAAAATACCTTTGGCCTTTTTTTGTCTCAAATGAATGGTTTGATATAACAACATTACCACCACAGTCCGCTACGAAAACATCATTTTTGGTCATTTTTTTTGATAATTCTCTGATGAAATAATATGGGTGGATATTTTTTTTATTCTCATAAAATTCTTTTTTAACAGGATCATAGTCTTTCTTCCATTTCATACATTGATTATTCCAACCTAAATGAGATTCTGTATTTAATGATTTTTTAGCCTTAGCTGCTTTCAAAAGTTTCTGGATGAAAACCTTTGCATCACAATAAATATTTTCTTCAAATGGAACTTGCTGAAGAAATTTTTGTAGTAAAGACTGATCAATATCGACTACATACTTTTTTGCCTCTCTGGCAAATGTTTTTATATTTCCTCCAGTTACTCTTCCAGAAATTCTTGAACCAATTGCTAATAACAAATCAGAATTTTGTATACCAAAATTTCTTCCAGCTCCACCATAAGTTCCTATCCTGCCACCATAATACTCGTAGTCAGAGGTTACTATATCTATAGCATTCCATGTAGGATACATAGGACATTTCAAAACCTGTCCTAGTTCATGCAGATCATCAATTGCATCGGCAGCTCGCACACCACCTCCAATCATTAAAACTGGTCTTTTAGACTTTTCAAAATCGCTGAGAAATTTAGAAATTTTTTCGTCTACACTCTTCTCATTAAACAAATCTGGCTCAGCACTACTGTCATATCCGTAAAGTTTTTCTGTATCTACAACTGCTTTTTGTGTATCTATTGGTAAATCTATTAGAACCGGCCCCTGACGACCACTAGTTGCAAGATGAACTGCTAAATCAAGTTCATATTTTATTGAGTCTGGGTTTGTAATCATTTTTGCATACTTTGTAATAGGTTTTACAATTGAACAAATGTCAGTTTCTTGAAAACCTACTTGTCGAATTGACGGGTCTGGTTTTAAAAACTGAGATTTTATCTGTCCAGTAATGAAAATAGCAGGCACAGAATCATAATAGCAATTTCCTATAGGGGTAACAAAATTCATTCCTCCGGGACCACTTGTTGCTAAAGCTAAGCCAGGTATTTTTTTTTCCCTTACTTTAGCAAATCCTTCAGCGGCGAAACCTCCGGCTTGCTCATGCATTACTGCTACATATTGAATTTTGTTTGTTCTTGTAAATGCATCAACTATATCTCCATTTGCGGCCCCATAAACAATAAAAGCTTTATCAACCCCAAGGTCAGCAAAATAGTTAATTACATAATCAGCTAATTTAATTTTCATAATTTTTATACCAGTTTATAGTTTCTTTTATTCCTTTTTGTAAAGACGTCCTACTTATATTCATAATTTTCATACTATCAATTAATTTATTTGACAAAACTCTATATTTTACTGATGTAGGCAAGTTGGGATTAAATTGAAAATTCAGTTTTTTTTTTAAAATTTTATCAATCAATTTAGCTAGGGATAATATTGTAACACCCTTTCCAGAGCTAAAATTTACAGGTCCTTTATTAAAATTTTTATACATAGAAATTTCTAAAACTTTTGCCACATCCTCTGCAAACACAAAATCTCTAACTATTTTTGAATTACCCCAGATTTCAAATTTTTCAGCCTTTTTAGCTTTTATCATTCGCATGATTAAACTTGGAACCACTCTTGCTTTTTTAATATTTAATGAGTCGTATTTACCATAAACTGCACCAGTTCTTATTATGTTAGTTTTAATTATTTTTTTTTTATCTAGGTATCCTAAGATTTTTTCGATATACCTAAAATACCAACCGAGACCTAAATAAATTTCATATGGATCTTTATTAATGTCAAGTTTTGACTCGGATATCGGTTTATTTGAAGGTTGATAAATTGTACTACTACTCAAAAAAATTATTTTTTTGACGTTATTTTTAACTGCGGCTTCGATTAAATTAAGGTTTACTCTCAAACTTTTAAAAACGAAATCTATTTCTTTTGATTTTATTCCCATTATGCCTTGGCTAACCATTGTTAATAAATACAATGTCTCTATATTTTTTGTAGATTTTAAACAAGTGCTGTAATTTGAAAAATTTAATTTTTTATAATTTGATTTGTTTTGAGGTTGATTTCGATAATATGAACTAATTAACTGAAAATTTTTTTTATTTTTTAATCTATTTGTTAATGAGACTCCTATCATGCCAGAACCTCCGGCAATCAAAATTTTTTTTTTTTTCATAAAAAATAGATAAATATTTTAAAAGTTATATTTTTTTTACACTTTTAAAAATTAATTTTTGAATAGGATTTAGTTTAGCAAAATTATTTTTTTTCATAACAATTTTATTATAAGTAAATCCAACCTCTTTATGTAAACAAAAATTTGCAATACATACATTTCTGTCAAAAATTTTTGGCTTTAATCCTTTATGAAAACCTGTTGTATTTGCTAAAACTAAATCTCCAGCTTTTGCAACTAAATTTTTTATTTTATTTTTTCCATAGTAATTTGAAATTTCCTTATCTGTAAATCTTAATTTTCTTTTAGGAAAATCAAATTTATTATGAGTTCCTTCTGTATATGTGAAAGGTCCAGTGTTTATGTCTACATCATTAAGATAAACGATTGCCTTTAATAAATTAAATGAACCACTGTCTCTATGAAAAAATTGAGTATCATTAGCAGGCAAATTATTTGCAAATGCTTTTCTGACTTTTATATATGTTAATTCAGGTACACATTCATAGAAATTAAATAGTAGTCTAATAAACCTATCTGAAGAAAATATTTTTGTTAACTCTGGAAAATTAATTAGAGGCTCGGAAATCGTAATTCCATTTGTCATATTTTTAAGTTTTTTATCTGACATTTTTTTAATATCTTTATTTGATAACCAAATTCTTTCATAAAAATTTTTTTTCTCTTTAAGTTCTCGTAAATTATCTCGAACACCGTCAAGATTTTTTCCATTTTTAATAAAATTATTAGTTCTTTGTGAAAGTTTTTTTATTAAACTTTTATTAAAAAAATTCTTTATGACACAATATCCTCTACTTTTTAAATCAAAGACACTTGATGCATATTCGTTTTGATTGAAAAAAAAATCTAAGTGTTTCTTTTGATTTAAAATTTTTGAAATTTTATGGTTATAAAAAAATTTCTGAGCCTCTGGTGTGAAGCTTATAAAGTAATTCTCATTGTTGTCTTTATTAATTTTTTTATTTATCATAAATGTTTTAATGATACATTATTAAAAAATCTAATGTATATAAATATTTAAATTTTAAAATAATAAATATGAATATATTAATAACTGGTGCTGGTGGTTTCGTTGGAAGAAATATAATTGAATATCTTATTTTACATGACAAATCTGAGAATTTAAAAATCACAGGCACCCTCAACTCTAATGAGTTATCGTCTAATGGTAGACTTGAGAAATATAATTCAAAAGTAAATTTTGTTCATTGTGATTTAACGTTAAAAAGTCAAATAGATAAGTTATTTAAGACTAAATTTGATATGCTGATACATTGTGCGGCAGTTAGTACAGGTGCAAATGATATTATCAATAGGCCTTACTTGCACGTAACTGACAATGCCGTAATGGGGTCAATGATTTTTAGAAAGTCTTTTGAAGAAAAAGTCAAGAGAGTAATTTTTATAAGTTGTTCTGCGATTTATAGATCTTCGGATAATCTTTTAAAAGAAGAAGACCAAAATGCATATGAGATAAATCCAAGGTATTTTGGAGGTGGATGGACTAAAGTTTTCTTGGAAAAACAATGTGAATTTTATTCGAAGTTGGGTGAGAGCGAATTTATAGTTATAAGACACAGTAATATGTACGGACCTAACGATGACTTTAATGACGATAGATCACACATGGTTGCTGCAAATTTAAAAAGAGTTTTTCTAGCTGATGAAAAAAAACCAATATATGTATGGGGTACTGGCAAAACTGTACGAGATTTACTCTATATTGATGATTTAAGCTCATTCATAAATTTGTTGCTCAAAGCAAAACTAAAAGACAAGTATAATATTTTTAATTTAGGAGCAGAGAAAGGTATTTCTGTAAAAGACGTTGTTAAAACAATTATCGATGTATCGAAAAAAAATGTTGTGATGAAGTTTGACAAATCTAAACCTGATATTGATGTTAATATTTTTTTAGATTGCAACAAGGCAAAAAAGCTAGGTTGGGAACAAAAATATTCCTTTGAAGAAGGAATAAAAAAAACCTTTGAATGGATTAAAAATAATTCTGAAAAATTAAAATGATTAAAAAATTTTTTAAAAATAAATATTATTCTAAAGGAACATGGGCTTTAATATTAAATAGGCCAATGGGTGAAAATTTAGCACGTACACGAGCAAAGTCT
>CACMJW010000014.1 GCA_902614125.1 uncultured Pelagibacteraceae bacterium
GCATCAAAAAATGATTTGACTTTTTTACATTCTTCAAAATATTTGGGATTAATACCTAAAATTAGATCAAATTTTATTATTACAACATCTAAATTTCAAAAATATTTACCTAATAAAAATTTATTTTTAGTTGAAAATGTTCTTTTAAGTGTTGCAAATATAACCGAATATTTTTATCCTGATTCATTAAATGATAATTTTAATTACAAAAAATCACCAAATCATAAATTAATTAAATCAAAAACAGTAACTATAGGCGAAAATGTTTTAATTGGTAAAAATGTTAAAATAGGTGCTAATACATATATAGGACATAATTCAATAATAGAAGACAATGTTATAATCGGTAAAAATTGTTCTATAGGTTCAAATGTCATTTTAAAAAAAACAGTAATTGGAAATTCTGTGAATATTTTAGATGGATCTGTAATTGGAAAAAAAGGTTTTGGCTTTTTTCCAAAAAATGGAAAAAATATTCGTTATCCGCATATAGGAATGGTTATAATAAAAGATTATGTTGAAATTGGTTCAAATAATACTATCGATAGAGGTTCACTAGGAAATACAATTATTGAAGAAAATACATTTTTAGATAACCAAGTCCATGTTGCTCATAATGTAAAAATTGGAAAAAACTGCATAATAGCAGGACAAGTTGGTTTTGCTGGAAGCTGTGAGATTGGAGATAATGTTTTAATAGGTGGACAAGCTGGCATTTCTGGACATTTAAAAGTTGGAAATAATGTACAAATAGCTGGTGGAAGTGGTGTAATTAAAAATATACCTGACAATAAAAAAGTTATGGGCTATCCAGCAAAAGACATTAAATTATTTATAAAAGAAAATAAAAATGACTGATAAATTAAATAAAGAGGATATTAAGAATTTATTACCCCATAGAGAGCCTATGCTTCTAATTGACCAACTTATAAATATCAAAAAATTAAAATCTGCTACAGCAATTGTAAATGTAAAAAAAGATAGTTTTTTTGTTCAAGGCCATTTTCCTGGAGAGCCAGTCATGCCTGGTGTTCTAATTGTAGAGGCATTTGGACAAGCAGCAGCAGCCCTTACAGCTGCTGGTATAGATAAATCAACATATGAAAATAAACTGGTTTTTTTAATGACTGTTGACAAGGCTAGATTTAGAAGTCCAGTCATCCCAGATTGCAAACTCGAATTAAATATAGAGGCAATAAGATCTCACGGAAGAGTTTGGAAATATCAAGGCGAAGCTTTTGTCAAAGGTAAAAAAATGGCAGATGCCCAATGGGCTGCAACAATTGTTGATAGAAAGAAATAAACAGTAGTAATAGTTGATAAGTATAAATAAATAATTTTGTTATTTATTTATATGTGATCCACAAAACAGCAATAATTGATAGCGCAGCATTAATAGGTAATAATGTAAAAATTGGTCCATATTCTATAGTTGGACCAGATGTTCAAATTGGTGATGAAACAACAATTCATTCTCACGTAAATATTACTGGTAATACAAAAATAGGAAAAAAAAATGAGATTTATTCATTTTGTTCGATTGGTACACCTCCTCAGGATCTTAAATATAAAGGTGAAAAAAACTCTTTAATAATAGGAGATAATAACAAATTTAGAGAGTACGTAAATATTAATCCAGGTACAGAACAGGGTGGTAGCATTACCAGGATAGGAAATCATAACTTATTTATGGTTTATTGTCATATAGCTCATGATTGTATGATTGATGATAACATAGTACTTGCTAACAACGTACAAGTTGGTGGACATGTTTCGATAAATAAAAATGCAATTGTTGGCGGAAGTTGTGCCATACATCAATTTTCAAGAATTGGAGAATTTGCAATGATAGGAGGTATGACTGGAGTATTAAGTGATGTTATTCCTTATGGTTTATCACTTGGAAATAGAAATATTTTAACAGGATTAAATTTGATTGGTTTAAGAAGATCAGGTGTTTCAAATCAAGATATTAAAATAATTCAAAGTGCTTATGAAATTATTTTTAATAATGACTCATTTAGAAAAAATATTGAAAATTTAAGTCGGGAATTAAAAGAAAATAAATTTGTCAATAATATCGTTAAATTTATTAATTCGGATAAAAAAAGACCCATTTCTCTTCCTAGTAACGATAAATGATCTGTTTATTCCTCGGCAATAGAAATTTACCAAGATTAATTATTAAAAGTATTAAAAGAAAAAAAATAAATTTTTTTATTATTGATTTAACAAAAAAAAATATCTTTAAGAAATTTGATAATAGCTTCCATATTGGTATAGGAAAATTTGGAAAAATATTAAATTTAATTAAAAGCAAAAATTGTAAAAAAGTGATATTTGCTGGTAATATTGAAAAACCAAAGATTTCAACATTGAAGCTTGATTTAAAAGGAATTTATTATTTACCAAGAATTATTAAGGCAGCAAAATTTGGAGATGCAGCCATATTAAAAGAATTAATAAAAATATTAAGTGAAAATAAAATAAAAGTTTTAAAACTGAATAAATTCAATCCTGAATTAACCTTAAAAAAAGGAACTTATACCAAGTTAACACCTAACTTGGATCAAAAAAGAGAGATTAATAAAGGTATAAGATATTTGTATTCAATTAATTCATACAATCATGTTCAAGCTGCTGTTATTAGAAATGATAAACTTATTTCGTATGAAAAAAAACAAGGTACCCAATTTATGTTATCAAAAATAAGTAAAGTGAAAAAAAATAATGGTTTTTTAATTAAGTTTCCGAAAAAAAAACAAGACTTAAGGGCTGATTTACCAACAATAGGTTTTGACACTATAAAAGAATGTAAAAGAATTGGTTTGAGAGGTATAGTTTTAAAAAACAATCAACATATAATCTTAGATAAAAAAAAAATTATTGAATTTTCTAACAAAAATAAAATGATTTTATATGTGATATGAAAAAGATATTTATTTTAACAGGAGAGCCTTCAGGAGATAAATTGGCTTCAAATGTAATTAAGAGTCTCAATGATAAAAAAAAGGATATTGAATATCTTGGAGTTTGTGGCAATAATTTAAAATCTTTAGGAATTAAGTCTATATATGATCAAAAAGATATCACTTATATGGCCTTTACTGATGTCGTATTTAATTTTCTAAAAATAAAAAAAAAAATTGATTTAACTGTAAATGAAGTGATTAAGTTCAATCCTAATATTCTTCTTACAGTTGACAGCCCTGATTTTTCATTACGTGTTTCTGAAAAAGTAAAACAAATCAACCCGCAAATTAAAACAATACATTTTATTGCACCAAAGGTTTGGGCATGGCGAGAAGGAAGAGTAAAAAAAATGAAAAAATTTCTTGATCATATTCTTCTTTTATTTGGTTTTGAAAAAAAATTCTTTGATAAGGAGAATTTAAAAAATACTTTTGTTGGACATCCTTTATTAGATTTCATGGAAAAGGATAGAAATGTCGAGATCAATGATTTTGTAGAAAAAAAAAATATTGTATCTTTGTTTCCAGGCAGCAGAGATAGTGAAATTAAAATCCTTTTTCCAGTATTAATTAATTTTATAAAGAAAATGAATTTTAAAGATAATTCGTATCATTATATTTTTCATTCTACTCAAAAATTTAAAGAAAAAATAAAAAGTAAATTATTAGGAGAAAAATTTTCGAATGTTGAAGTAGTTAGTGATGAAAAAATAAAATCTCAGGTTTTAAAAAAATCAATTTTTGCGATTGTGAAGTCTGGAACTGTATCTCTTGATGTATGTAAAAATAATATTCCTTCAATGATAATTTATAAAATGAATTCTTTTAATTACCATTTAGCTAAATTTTTATTGAAAATTAAATATGTAAATATGATTAATATAATCAATAATAAAGAAATTATCCCAGAACTTTTACAGAATGAATGTAATCCAAATGAGATTTATAAAACTTTTTATTACTTTATGAAAAAACCTAATTTAATTAAAGAACAAATGTCTGTAGTTAAAAATACTATAGATAACTTAAAGTCTTCAACCTCTGCAAGTGACCAGGCATCTAAAGTAATTTTATCCTACCTTACTTAATCTATCTAAAACTCTTTTTTTTCCTAACGAAATTAAAATATCATATATTCCAGGTCCAAATTTTGAGCCTGTTAAAATAATTCTTAATGGCTGACCCACACCTTTAAAGTTTGTTTGATTCTCTAATATTAAATTATTTATTATTGGTTCTAATGTTTCTTTATTAAAAACTTCTATTTCATTTACTTTTTTCATGAATGATTTAATTATATTTTTTGCATTTTCAGTTAATAAACTCATTTCAGCGTTTTCAATAATTATCTCATCATTAATAATAAATTTTGAATTGTTATAAATGTCTTCCATTGTTTTTGCTTTATTTTTTAAAAAAGTTAGTGATTTCTTTATAATATTTAGTTTTTCAATGTTAATATTTTCCTTTAAATTTTTGCAATATTCCTCGAAACTTTGGAAAAGATCATCGTTACTTTTATTTTTAATATAATACTCATTCATTGATAAAATTCGTGACATATCAAGTTTTGAAGGTGATTTTCCAATACCTTCTAAATTAAAATATTTAATACTTTCTTCCAAAGAAAATATTTCTTTATCTTTATAAGACCATCCCAATCTCATAAGATAATTTCTTAAGGCATCTGGCATAATTCCAATTTTTTTGTAATCATCAATTGTTGAAGCATTATCTCTTTTTGATAATTTTTTACCCTCCAATGTGTGAATTAAAGGTATATGTGCAAATAAAGGTTTTTCCCATCGCAGCGCCTCATATATTTGAATTTGTTTAAATGTATTGATTTTATGATCATCACCTCGAATTATATGAGTCATATCCATAATATGGTCATCTACGGAAGCCGATAAATTGTATGTTGGTGTTCCATCTCTTCGTAAAATTATAAAATCCTCAATTGTATTATTTTCAATTTCTATATCTCCTTGAACTAAATCATTAATTTTTGTGCTGCCCTCAATTTTACTTTTAAACCTTATAACTGGTTTGACATCTTGAGGAGCCTCTGTTTCGCCTTTATCCCTCCATTTTCTATTATAAATGTAAGGTATCTTTTTTTGTTTAGCTCTAAGTTTTTGCTCTTCTATTTCATCTGAGGAGCAATAACATTTGTAAGCATTTCCAGTTTCTAATAATATATTTACAATTTTAATATGACTTTCAATATTTTTTGATTGAATATACTCCTCTCCATCATGATTTATCCCTATCCATTTAAGAGAATTTAAAATTTGTAATTTAAATTCCTCTTTTGATCTTTCCTTATCAGTATCTTCAATTCTTAAAAAAAATTTTCCATTACAATTTTTTGAATATAGCCAATTAAATAAAGCAGTTCTTACTCCACCTATGTGCAATGGCCCTGTAGGTGAGGGTGCAAACCGAGTTGCAACTTTTTTCATCTAAAAATATTTAGACTATTTTATTAGAAGTTTCTATATAAAGATACTAGTACGCCTTGTACTTTTACTCTGTCAGGACCAAAAATTTTAGTCTCATAATTTCTGTTAGCACTTTCTAGTGCCACAGTTTTTCCTTTTCTACGAATTCTTTTTAACATAGCTTCATTATCATCAATCAAAGCCACAACAATTTTACCATTTTCAGCAGTATCAGCCTTTTTTACTATTACAGTATCTCCATCATTAATACCCGCTTCAATCATTGAGTCTCCTTTAACCTTTAGACCAAAAAACTCTCCATTTTTCTCAATGTTGTCTGGCATCGGAATTCTCATTACTTCATTTTGAATAGCTTCTACAGGGGTGCCCGCTGCAATATTTCCCAAAACTGGTATTTCACTACCAGATTTATCTTCTAGATTTTTATCATCCAATCCACCTCTAATTACACTTGGTGAAAAACTATTATAAATATCATTGGCAGAAGCAGTCTCTGGTAATTTGACTACTTCAAGAGCTCTTGCTTTGTGAGCTAATCTTTTAATGAAACCTCTTTCCTCTAAAGCACTTATAAGTCTATGTATCCCTGATTTAGATTTAAGATTAAGAGATTCCTTCATTTCTTCATATGATGGGGATACTCCTGTAGATCTCAACTTCTTGTTTATAAATAAGAGTAAATTTTTTTGTTTTTTAGTTAACATAGAACAAATTGTGTACAAAGATGTTCTATTAAAGTTCCACAATTATCACAACAGAAAAAAGATCAATAAAATAAAGGTTTTTGGCCTAAAGAACAGAAAAAATATTATTATTATCTAAATTTTTAAGAATTGATTCACCAATTAAAAAAGTTTTTATTTTTGTGTTGTTTCTGATTTTTAAAACTTCTTCTTTGCTTTTAATGCCACTTTCAGAAATTAAAGGGCCATTGTGATTTACTAAAACATCATGAATATCATAAGTTGTATTAATATTTGTTTCGAGAGTTTTTAAATTTCTATTATTTATTCCTATCAATGCATCATGGTACTTAAGAGATTTTTTTGCTTCATCTACTGTGTGAACTTCAACAATAACTGACATTTTTTGATTAATAGCCTCCTGGTAAAGTTCATCAGCAATTTTTTCATTTACACCAGCAAGAATAATCAAAATTGCATCAGCTCCATAACTTTTTGAAAGTTTAACTTGAAATTTATCTATAAAAAAATCTTTACATAAAATAGGAAGATTTATTTTTTGTTTTATTTTTTTAATATGATCCAATTTACCCAAAAAGAAATCTTCCTCTGTCAAAATCGATAAGCATGTAGCTTTATTTTTAAAATAAATCTCTGCGATACTTAGAGGATCATACTTTTCAATTATGATACCTGCTGAAGGACTTGCTTTCTTGATTTCTGCAATAATTGATAAATTATTATTATTTATATTATTTTGAATTTTATTTTTAAAATCAATGAAATTATTATTTTTTTCTATTTGATCATTTATACTTTCCAAGGATATTTCATTTTTTATTTTTTCAAGTTTCAATCTCTTTTTGTCGATGATTTTTTGTAAAACATTGTTAGACATAATTCAATTTTTTTAAATGTTCTAGCGTTTTACCACTTAATAAATGATTTCTCGACATTTCATAAGCATTTTTAAAATTCGTTTCTTTTTCAGAAACTATTAATCCAGCTGCTGCATTTAAAGAAACAGCTTTTGAAAAATCATTATCTTCACCCTTAAATATTTCAATTATTTTTTGAGAGTTATATTCAGCATCTTTGCCAACTAATGTTTGAAAATTATCAGCCTTTATATTTAATTGTTCAGGATCAATAATGATTTCACTTATTTCTCCTCTTTTCAATTGCATAACATGGGTTTTTTGATATGGAGAAATTTCATCCAAACCATCTTCACTATTTACTACCCATGCAAATTTGATATTTAAATTTTTTAATGCGCTAGAAAATATTTTAAGTAAATTTCTATCAAATACACCCACTACTTGTCTCTCAACTTTTGCTGGACTGCTCAATGGGCCAATTAAATTAAATATGGTTCTTTTGCCAATTTTTTTTCTTGTTGGTCCTACATATTTCATGGCACTATGATAGTTAGGGGCAAACATGAAACCAAAATGGCTTTTATTTATTTGATCTTCCACACCTTTTGAATCTAAATTGATATTTACTTCTAATGCCTCCAAAACGTCAGCAGAGCCGCATTTGGACGAAACAGCTTTGTTACCGTGTTTTGCAACCTTAACTCCCATACTTGCTAATAACAAAGCTGAGGCAGTTGAAATATTTAATGTATCTTTCCCATCACCACCTGTTCCACATGTATCAATGCAATTCTGCACATTCACTTTTGTTGCCTTGTTTCTCAATACTTCAACACCTCCTGCAATTTCATCTGAAACCTCACCTTTTTCAGAAAGATAAGTCAAAAATTTGAATATTTCTTCATCATTTGCTTTTCCATCCATTAGAATTTGAAAGGCATTAATACTCTCTTCAAATGATAAGTTTTGTTTATTTCTTAATTTATCTAAAAATTTATCCATTTTAATTCTTAATAAAATTTTTCAATATTTTTAAACCATGTACAGTTTTTATACTTTCAGGATGAAATTGCACACCGTGAGTATTATATCTTTTATGTTTAATCCCCATAATATTACCGTCGTGAGTTTCAGCAGTTATCTCAAGCTCATGTGATAATGTTTTTTTGTCTATTATTAAGCTGTGATACCTCGTTGCTTCAAATATTTTTGGGATTTTTCTAAGAACCCCAATCTTTTTAGAATAAATTTTGCTTGTTTTTCCATGAACTAATTCCTTGGCTTGTACTATTTTTGAACCAAATGTTTGACCAATTATTTGATGCCCTAAACAAACTCCTAAAATTGGAATTTTTTTATATAAGTCCTTTACAATTTTAAGGCAGTTTCCTGCTTGATCTGGATTACCTGGACCAGGAGATATAACAATTTTTTTGTATTTTCTTTTTAAAATTTCTTTGGAATTAATTTTATCATTCCTTATCACATCAACGTCTTTAGTATAAACAGAAATATAATGATATAAATTAAATGTAAAACTGTCATAGTTATCAATTAGTAATATTTTCATAATTATTCTAGTGCTTTTAATAAAGCTTTTGCTTTATTTACCGTTTCTTTAAATTCATTTAATGGCTTGCTATCAGCAACAATACCAGCTCCAGATTGAACATAAAATTTTTTATTTTTAGTTAATGCTGTTCTTAAAGCAATACATGTATCAAAATCACCATTTGCAGAAAAATATCCAATACCACCTGCGTATACCTTCCTTTTTGTATTCTCAAGTTCATCAATTATTTCCATTGCTCTTATTTTTGGTGCTCCAGATACAGTACCAGCAGGAAAACCAGACAACAAAGTGTCAAATTTAGAAAACTTATTATTAAATTCCCCTTGTACATTCGAAACTATGTGCATGACATGAGAATATTTTTCAACATTAAAACTTTCTGTAACTTTTACGGTGTTTATTTTAGATACTTTGCCCGTATCATTCCTACCAAGGTCTAAAAGCATCAAATGCTCAGAAAGCTCCTTTTTATCTTGCAAAAGATCTTTTTTAAAAAAATTGTCTTCTTTTTTATTATTACCTCTTGGTCTAGTGCCAGCTATAGGCCTAATTGTTATTTTATTATTTCTTAATCTGACAAGAATTTCAGGACTTGCCCCAATGATTTGAAAATCATTAAAATTAAAAAAATACATAAATGGTGATGGATTTGTTTTTCTAAGTTTCTTGTAAATTTCTAATGGTTTTTTTGTTAATTTAGTTTGAAATCTTTGACTTAAAACAACCTGAAAAATATCACCAATTTTAATATATTTTTTTGCTTTTTTTACATTTGATATAAATTTTTTCTTTGAGGTATTTGATTTGATTGGACTCAATTTAATTATTTTTTCATTAAATGATGAATTTTGGGAGTAGTTTGCTAAAAAAACCATTTGCTCTATTTCATTAATAGATTTTTCGTATTTCGTTTTTAAATTTTGAATTTTTTCGTCACTAAAAACATTGACAATAAAATACAGCTTACTTTTTAAGTTATCGTGAATTACAAGGTTTCTTGGACGTAATATTCTTGCATCGGGTATATTTAAATCATCTTTATTTTTATTAGGTATGCTTTCAATATAACGGATAATGTCATAAGAAAAATAACCTGATATCAGTGAACAAATAGGAGGCAAGTTTTTAGGTGTATTAAATTTAAATTCCTCAATAATTTTTTCTATATTTTCTTTAGGATTTCCTATCAATATTTTTTTTTTGTTCCCAGTTAGAATTTGACATCTATTGTTATTAAATTCCCAAATTTTATCAGGATTCCTGCCAAATATTGTGTACCTACCTTTAATTCTACCTTTTTCTACAGACTCAAAAACAAAACTATTTTTTTCAATTAAAAGATTATTAATTAAATTAATTATTTCTTGCTCACCTTTTGTATTAATCGAAAAAAATAAAACTTGATTTTTTTTTTTTAAATAACCAGATTTAAATTGGTTAAAATTGACATTAAGCATTATCTGAAATTATTTTTTATTCTCTCAAGTGTGCTATTAAATAGTTTAACATTATATTTTTTACTCAAAGACAAATCATAAGTACTATATATCTCTCCCATTACTTGGCTATTTGACTTTAATTTATACTCGTTAACTTTATCAGCATCTTTATTAAGCATACTTGTATTTATATTTGATATTTTAGATAAATAGACATCATTATTTTTATCTGCAATCAAAACAAAACTTTTTTTAGGGAGCGAATATAATAATTCTACCGACTCTCTACTAAAAGTTTCATCAAAATTGGATGAATTAATTTTCAATTTTTTAATATTACTTTCATTTTCTGCAATATTTAAAAACTCAGCATTTGAAAATTTTTTATCTTGAATTTTTAAAAATAGTTTTTTGTTGTAATCAATTTTTTGCTTCATTACTAATTGATTTTTTACTTTTTCAATAAAATTTAAATCATTTAAGTCTGGTAAAATTTTTTTTACATTTGATATTTCATATAAAAGATAAAAGTCATTTTTATCAATAATTTGAGTTTTATCTTCTTTTCTTTTAGAATATATTTCTTGGAGAATCTCATCTGAGCCCATCTCATTGTTAAAATTTGAAACTACTTCAATTTTTAAATTATATGTTTTTTGAATTTCATTTAATTTAGAGCCATTAAATATACTATTTTCTATTTCATCAATTTTTTTAAAAAAATTGTCATCAAATTCACTAATATCCAAAAGAGTCTTTGGTGTAATTTTTGTATATTTAATATCTATTAACTCTTCTTTTAGATTATCTTCATTCTCTTTAATAAATTTATCGATCTCAGATTTAGATGTATTGGTTTTATAAACTTGTTCTAGATTAAAATATTCAATTTCAAGTTCTTTGTTTTCATTAATATAAATTTTATTTTTAAGAAAATATGGTGAAATTAGTCCTCCACTTACATAATCAAATAAATTTTTCTTTAATTCCTGATCCTTAAGTTTTATTTCATAAATTGGTGCTGTAAGATTATTCTCTAAAAGAAATTTTTCATATTTCAGTCTAGAAAATGAATTTTTATCATCAACAAATTTTTCATCACTTCTAATTTTATTTGCTAATATATTTTCAGATAATGATGCGTTTAAGCTTTCTATTTCCATTTCTAATAATTTATTAGAGACAAGACCAGTTAATATCTCTTCAATTACATTATTTTCTATATTTTCTTTTACATACTCTAAGTTAATTCTGGACTGATTTACATATTGTAAAAAATCTTGTGTCGAAATTGATTTATTATTTATTTTAGCAACATTGTTAGTATTGCCTCCACTAAATACACTTCCCATTCCCCAAAATACAAATGGAACAATAATTATAGCTATAAGAACACCAGCTAATTTAGTGTTTGAAAATCCCCTTAAGTTTTTTAACATCAGTAAAGTCGTTTATATATTGAACTACAAAAAACAAATCTATAAATTAAAATATTGTGTATGACAAATAATAATATGATTTTTGTAGCTAACTGGAAAATGCATGGCAATTTTAATGATATTTCAAAGGTAAAAACTGTTTTAAATTTGATTAAAAATAAAAAATATAAAAAGATAAAGATAATTTATTGCCCACCATTTACATTGCTTAAATCCTTTTCAAATTATTTTAACAATACTAAACTTAATATAGGTGCCCAAAATTGTTATTATAAAAGTGATTATGGTCCACACACAGGAAATGTAAATGCAAAGCTCATCAAATCCGCTGGTGCAAAATACATTATATTAGGACATTCAGAAAATAGAAATGAGGGAGAAACAGATATACTTATCAACCATAAAATTAAATCTGTATTAAAGGAAAAATTATGTATTATATTTTGTATAGGCGAAACAATAGATGAAAAGAAAAAAAAAATTACATTCCAAGTTTTAAAAAGACAAATATCCAAAGGTCTTAAAGGTATAAAAAATACAAATAAAATTACTATTGCCTACGAACCTGTATGGTCTATAGGTTCAGGAATTGTTCCTTCAAGAAATGAATTAGAAAAAAATATTAAAAATATAAAAAAAATCCTTAAACAATTTAAATTCAAAAATTCTGTAAAGATTTTATATGGTGGATCTGTTAACTCAAAAAATGCAAATGAAATTTCAAAAATAGATGGCATAGGCGGCCTTTTGGTGGGTGGTGCATCTCTTAATTCAAAAAAATTCGTTGATATAATAAAAAAAACGTCTAATTAATCCTCGTGGAAAATATACTTTTAATTCTAAATATTATACTTGCAGCAATTCTTGTTGTACTTGTTTTGCTCCAAAAGTCAGAGGGAGGAGCTCTTGGAATAGGTGTATCCCAAGATAATTTTATGTTTTCAAGATCAGCAGGAAATTTTTTAACCAAAGCAACTTCAATTATTGCAACATTATTTATTATCTGTAGTCTTGGTTTAACTATTATTTCTAGGGGGGAACTTACTCCAACAACATCTGTAATTGATAAAATTGAAGAAAATGCAGATGATGCACCAAAAGTACCAGAAAGTAATAATTAGTACTTTTCATTTTTAAATAATCAGTCTATAAGATAATTCCATGGCGCGATATATATTCGTAACCGGCGGCGTGGTATCATCTTTAGGAAAAGGATTATCATCAGCATCACTTGGATATTTATTAAAATCACAAGGCTTTAAAGTGCGTATTAGAAAAATGGATCCATATTTAAATGTTGATCCAGGCACCATGAGTCCATTTCAACATGGTGAAGTTTTTGTAACTGATGATGGGGCAGAAACAGATTTAGATTTAGGACACTATGAAAGATTTACAGATATTTCATCTAAACAGTCAGACAATATAACAACAGGAAGAATTTATTCTGACATAATAAAAAAAGAACGTAAAGGTGGATATCTGGGAAAAACTGTACAAGTTATCCCACATGTAACTGATAGGATTAAAGAATTTATCAAGAAAGATATTACAAATGAGGATTTTGTAATATGTGAAATTGGTGGAACTGTCGGTGATATAGAAAGCTTACCTTTTTTAGAGGCTATCAGACAGTTTTCAAATGAGAATGGAAAACTTAAATCGTTATTTATTCATCTAACTTTAGTCCCATTTATGAAATCCTCAGACGAAATAAAAACCAAACCTACACAACATTCTGTAAAAGAGTTAAGAAGTATAGGTATTCAACCTGATATTGTTATATGCAGATCAGAACAATCTATCCCAATTGATCAAAAGAGAAAAATATCACTGTTTTGTAATGTGCAAATAGAAAACGTAATAGAAACTATAGATGTAAAAACTATTTATGAAGCTCCTATAAGTTTTTTTAATCAGAAATTAGATAAACAAGTTCTTAAATACTTTAATTTAAAATCTAAGAGAAAACCAAATCTTAAACCTTGGAAAAAAATTACAAGTACAGTTTTAAATACAAGAAAAACTGTCAATATTGCAATAATCGGGAAGTATGTGAACTTAAAAGATGCTTACAAATCTTTAGATGAAGCTTTAATACATGGTGGAATTCAGAATAAAGTTAAAATTAATTTAATAAGAATTGAGTCAGATAAATTAAACTCAAACAATATAAGAAAAAAATTAAAAAATGTTTCTGGTATATTGATACCAGGAGGTTTCGGAAAGCGAGGTACTGAGGGCAAGATAGCTTGTATTAAGTATGCACGCGAAAAAAAAATACCTTTTTTAGGTATATGCTATGGAATGCAAATGGCAGTAATAGAGTTTGCTAGAAATGTACTAAAAATCAAAAATGCAGGATCAACTGAACTTGATAAAAGAATTTATCCAGTAATCGGATTGATAAATGAGTGGAGTAAAGATGGTTTAATTATAAAAGGCACAGAAAGAAATTTAGGTGGCACAATGAGGCTTGGTATATATGAAGCTTTGCTTAAAAATAATTCTGCCATAAAAAAAATATATAAATCATCAAAAATAAAAGAGAGGCATCGTCATAGATACGAAGTAAATAACAATTTGAGAGAGAAATTTGAAAAAAATGGTTTAATTTTTTCTGGCATGTCACCTGACAATAAATTACCTGAGATTATTGAATTAAATAGTCATCCATGGTTTATTGGTGTTCAGTTTCATCCAGAATTTAAATCTAGACCTTTGGATCCTCATCCTTTATTTTCATCTTTTATTAAAGCAAGCAAGTCTAATTATGCAAAATAAAATAGTAAATTGTAACGGAATTGAAATTTCAAACAAAAATAAAATTTGTTTAATCGCTGGCCCATGCCAATTGGAGACAGAGCAACACGCAATGGATATGGTTGGCAAAATTAAAGAAATAACTGAAAAATACAAAATAGGTTTAATCTACAAAACCTCATTTGATAAAGCCAATCGAACAAGTTTGAAGGGAAAAAGAGGGGCTGGTTTAGAAAAATCTTTACCAATTTTTGATAGAATTAAAAAAGAGAGCAATATTCCGGTTTTAACAGACATTCATAACGAAATTCAATGTTCAATTGTTGCTCCTCATGTAGATGTTTTGCAAATTCCAGCATTTCTTTGTAGACAAACAGACCTATTAGTTGCTGCTGCAAAAACTAAAAAAATTATTAATGTTAAAAAAGGTCAATTTTTAGCTCCATGGGATATGGTTAATGTTACAAAAAAAATATCTGATAGTGGTAATGAAAAAATTCTTGTAACTGAGAGAGGAGCCAGCTTTGGGTACAACACGCTAGTATCTGATATGAGGTCAATACCTATAATGGCAAAAAATGGTTATCCAATAGTTTTTGATGGAACACATTCTGTACAACAACCTGGTGGTCAGGGTGATAAAAGTGGAGGACAGAGAGAATTTGTTGAATATTTATCAAGAGCTGCCGTTGCCGTTGGAATAGCTGCAATCTTTTTAGAAACCCACCAAGATCCAGATAATGCTCCATCTGATGGGCCAAACATGGTGCCACTAGATAAATTAGATAGTTTAATAAACCAAATTGTAGAAATAGATAATTTGATTAAAAAAAATTAATGAGCAAAATTACAAAAGTTGTTGCAAGACAAATTTTTGATAGCAGAGGCAACCCAACAGTTGAAGCAGAGATATTTGTTAAAAATTTAAGCTCAAGTTCAATTTGTCCATCTGGAGCATCTACTGGAACATATGAGGCATTTGAAAAAAGAGACAAAGCCAATAAAAAATATCTCGGTAAAAGTGTTTTTATTCCTATTAAATATATAAATTCTGTAATCTCAAAAAAATTAATAAATCAAAATATTCATAATCAAGAAAGAATAGATCATATTTTAATTAAATTGGATGGTACCAAGCAGAAAAAAAAAATAGGCGCTAATGCTATATTGGCTGTTTCTATGGCTGCAAAAAAATTATCAGCAAAAATAAAAAAAATACCTTTATATAAAAATTTTCTAGTTAAAAGTAATTACAAGCTCCCATATCCATTAATGAATATAATTAATGGGGGTGCTCATGCAAATAATGAACTAAGAATACAAGAATTTATGATTAGACCAGATAGGGCAAAGTCTTTTTCTGAAGCTGTTAGAATGTGTTTCATAGTAATAAATAATTTGAAAAAATTAATTAAACAAATGGGACACTCAACATCTGTAGGTGATGAAGGTGGTTTTGCTCCAATGATTAATGATAATGAAAGTGCATTAAAACTTATAGTAAAAGCGATCAATTTATCTGGTTTTAAAAATGGAAAAGATATTTCAATTTGTTTGGATGTCGCTGCTAATGAGCTAATTAAAAATAAAAAGTATTCAATTCACTCTAAAAAATTTATTTCTGTTGATAAATCTATTAAAAATTATTTAAAATTAATTAAAAAATATAAAATTAAATCAATTGAAGACCCATTTGGAGAAAATGATTGGACTGCATGGACTAAATTTTTAAGCAAAACACAAAAAGTACAAATAGTGGGTGATGATTTATTTGTAACTAATTTAGAAAGATTAAAAGTTGGATTTTTAAATGTATCAGCTAATTCAATTTTAATTAAATTAAATCAAATTGGCACTGTTACAGAGACACTTGAAGTAATTAAATTTGCTCAACTGATAGGTTATAATACAATTATTTCACATAGATCAGGTGACAGTGAAGATACTTTTATCGCAGATCTTGCAGTCGGTACAAATTCAAATCAAATCAAAACAGGTTCATTAGCAAGGTCAGAGAGAGTTTCAAAATATAACCAGCTTATTCGTATAGAGGAGAAACTTGGCAAATATTCAAAAATGAATACAATTTAAAGATGTTAGATAAGATAAAAAAAAATTACTATTTACTTATAATCACATTTCTATTTATATACTTTTTCTTTAACTTGTTAGATGGGAACAGAGGATTAATTTCAAACTTAAAAAAACAAGAGATATATAAAGAACTAAAATTAAAAGAAAATGATTTAAAACTTAAAATTATCGATTTAGAGCAGAAAAACTCGCTGTTAACAGATAATTTGGATTTAGATTATATAGAAATTTTAATAAGAGAAAAATTTTTATTTGGAAAAACTGGAGAGACCACCTATATAATAGAAAATGACAATAAACAAAATTAAACCAAGACATCCTGAAAAAGTAAATAAACCGATAAATCCAATAAAAAAGAAACCTAACTGGATTAGGTCAAAACTCTTAGATAGTAAAGAATTTTTTTTAACAAAGACTGTAGTCAATAAAGATAATTTAGTTACGGTATGCCAGGAAGCAAATTGCCCAAATATCACTGAGTGCTGGAGTAAAAGACATGCAACTTTAATGATTATGGGAGATACATGTACCAGAGCATGTGCATTCTGCGATGTAAAAACTGGAAAACCTGATAAGCTTGATCAATTTGAACCTATTAAAATTGCAAATGCTGTAAATAAATTAAATTTAAAACATGTAGTTATTACCTCAGTTGATAGAGATGATCTTCCAGACGGTGGATCAAATCATTTTCATGATGTGATCATTTCAACCAGAAAAAAAAATCCAGACACAACCATTGAGGTTTTAACGCCTGATTTTTTAAGAAAAGGCGAAGCCTATAAAAGAGTGTTAGAAGCAAACCCCGATGTATTTAACCATAATATTGAAACTGTTCCGAGCTTGTACTTAAAAGTAAGACCAGGTGCTCGATATTTCGGTTCATTGGAGTTATTAAAAAATTCAAAAAAATTTAATAAAAATGTTTTTACTAAATCAGGATTAATGGTTGGATTTGGTGAAACAAAAAACGAAATTTTACAGGTAATGGATGATTTAAGGTCAGCAGATGTAGATTTTTTAACAATCGGTCAATATCTTCAACCATCTGTTAAGCATTTTCCATTAAATAGATATTATCATCCTGATGAGTTTGAGGAATTAGGAAATATTGCCAAATCAAAAGGATTTTTATTAGTCACATCATCACCACTCACTAGATCATCTTATCATGCAGATGAAGATTTTGATAAATTAAAAAAAAATAGAATTAATACTAACTAATGCCAAAAGCATCTGTAACACGTTTAATTGAACGTGATAAGGACAAATTAATTAATTTTGTTTTAGATATTGAAAAATATCCTGAGTTTATTCCATTCTGCATAGATTCAAAAGTACATCATAAAAAAGAAAATGATGATGTTATCAACATAATTGCAGATTTAACAATTGGAAAAAAACCTTTTGTGGATACATATACAAGTGACGTAAAATATATAAAAAATCAAGATCTTATACATGTCACAAATATTGATGGACCTTTAAATTATTTAGAAAATAACTGGAAATTTGTTGAAAAGGGCAAACTCACTGAAGTGATTTTTGATGTTGATTTTGAAATTAAAAATAAATTTTTAAATATTATAATGGCTAAATCTTTCCAATATGGTTTAAATAAAATAGCTGACGCATTTCAGAAAAGGGCTGAGAACCTCTAAATTATGGAAAATATAGTTTTTAAAGTTTTTTTAACTGTAGCTTTTTGAATTGATTTTCTACTTTTAAATTTAAATACATTTTTAATTATATATATTTTCTCTCCTTTTTTAATACCTATATAAACTAACCCAACTGGTTTATTCTTAGTTCCACCTTTTGGACCAGCAATACCTGTAACAGAAACGTTTATATTTGCTTTAGATATCTTAGATAAATTTAAAGCCATTTCTTTACAACATTCAACGCTTACAGCTCCATAATTTTTAATTATATTTTTATTAACTTTTAAAATTTTTATTTTTGCTTGATTTGAGTAAGTAATTAGGCCTAAATCAAATATCTTAGATGCACCACTAATAGAGGTGACAGAGCTCGCAAGCATTCCGCCTGTACAAGACTCAGCAAAAGATATTTTCAGTTTTTTTTTTGCTAATTTTTTTACTAAAGATTTCATCAAATAAAATAACTACTTAAAACCATAAAAAAAATTAATGATAAAACAACATACAATCCTGCACATACATCATCTAAAATTACTCCAAAACTGTTTTTGTAATTCTTGTCAAAAAAACAAACTGGGAAGGGTTTTACAATATCAAAAAATCTAAAGAGAAGAAAACATATGAAGTAAAAAATAAGAGCTTCGTCAGGCGTTTTTTTTGTTCCATGAGAAATTTCGTAAGCAAATATTGGAATTGATTGTCCAATTAATTCATCAATTATTATTTCCCCAGGATCTTTATTCTCATTATTTTTGATATAGTTTTCAATGGCAGGGAATGAGTAAACGAAAATAAAAATTAATCCCAAAAGAATTAAATTTGAGGATACATTTAATACATGAAATAAAAAATATAGAATAATCACTGTTACTAATGATCCAAGCGTACCAGGAATTTTTGTAATTTTTCCCAACCCTAACATTGTGATAAATAAATAATTAAATTTCTTAATCATGATTTATCACAGATGCAATAACCTCACATGCTATTGCTTTCTCTTTCCCAATTAATCCTAATTTTTCTACAGTTTTTCCTTTGAGATTTATTTGACTTCTGTTTAAAGATATTAACTTAGATAAAGATTTAATTATTTTATCACGATACCTAGAGACTTTCGGTTGCTCACAAATTAGGTTTATGTCTAAATTATTTATTTCAAAATTAGATTTAGACAAATTTATTAAAATTGGTTTTAACATTTTAGTAGATCTGATATTTTTAAACTTTTTTTTATCATCAGGGAAATATGCACCAATATCTTTTTTTGCAGTTGCACCAAGTAATGCATCTATAATTGCATGTAGTATAACATCACCATCAGAATGACCTTTTAATCCAGAATGATAAGGAATATGTAAGCCTCCTAAATATAATTTTTTATTTTTTTCCAATTTATGGATATCAAACCCAATCCCATAAAAAGTTTTAGATTTTATCTTATCCAAGTCTCTTTTGGTTGTTATTTTATAATTATTTTCTTCTCCTTTTATAAATTTTATTTTTTGATTATTTTCAATGAATAGTGTTGCCTCATCTGTAATATAATTTTTATTATCGCTTGATAATTTATAAAGTGTTTTAAAATCAAAACATTGTGGTGTTTGTGTTAATATCAAATTTTCTCTTTTTAGATTTGTTAAATTTGATCCATTTTTATATTTTACTGAATGGTCAGTGTTTATGTATGGAATAACTGCTTTATTATTTACTAATAATTTTTTTAATTTTTTTAATAATTGAACTGTAAAATATGGTCTAGCCGCATCATGAATGAATACATTTCTAAATTTCTTATTTCTAATATACTCAAGCGCTTTTTGTGAAGATTTATACCTTTCAGATCCACCTTTTATAATTTTTATAAACTTCTGTTTTGGTTTTTTTATTTTTGAATTAGTAACTATTATTATTTCTTTAAATATCTTTGATTTTATGGCTTTTTCAATAGAATGATAAATTAATGGTTTACCATTTATTATATGGAACTGTTTTAAGGTTTTTGACTTAAACCTCTTACCTTTGCCAGCCGCAAGTAGTATAAAACAATCGCTCATGTTTATATTTTTTTAAAAACTA
>CACMJW010000015.1 GCA_902614125.1 uncultured Pelagibacteraceae bacterium
TTAAAAATAATATAAATGTAAAAGGCGCAATAGCTAACAGAAAGTATATTATATCGTTTGGATTATTTACCCTTATTCCATCATTGCTGATATCAGTTTTTTCACTATTTATTTTTTCTTTCGCTTTAGAAAAGTACTTTGATAAAAAAATTACATCAGCCGTCAATAATTCATACGAAATAGCAAAGAATTATGTTGAGGAGAAAAGAAATAAGATTGAGTCTGAGATAATCTTAATTGCTTTCGACCTTAACAAATATTCAAATTTATTAATTGAAAACCCTGAAAGATTTCAATCACTTTTAAATACTCAAAGACTTATAAGAGATATTGATCAATTACATTTAATTAATTCCAATGGAGATTTAATTCTTTCTGCAGCAAACTCGCCTTATAAAAAAATTGAAGATAGAGCTATTAAAATGGTCTTAAATGATGAAAGACCATTAAAAATAATCAATACATTTGAAAATAAATCTGCGGCAGTAATTAAATTAACAAATTATGATAATACTTTTTTATATGTAGTTAAATTAATAGATAAAAATATTTCCCAATATTTAATAGAGTCTGAGGAGGCAGTAAATTTTTATTATACAGTAGAAAATCAAAGTTTAGGTATAAGGATCTCATTTGCTCTAATATATATAGCGCTTGTTACATTATTATTATTCTTATCGATCACTATCGCTATTAGGTTTTCGTCAAGATTTTTTATATCAATTAATAATTTAATCTCTGCTTCTGAAAAAATTGGTAAAGGAAATTTAGATACTAAAGTACCTGAACTTAAAGCTGATAAAGAGATGGAAATACTGAATAAAAATTTTAATCTAATGATAGACAGATTAAAAAGTCAGCAAGAAAAACTTCTAACTTCAGAGCGTCATGAGGCATGGGAAAATGTTGCACGAAAGCTTGCACATGAAATAAAAAACCCTTTAACTCCTATACAATTAACTGTTGATAATATAGAGTCAAAATATTTAGACAGTATTACATCAGAGAATAGAGATAAATTTATAAATAATCTTCAAACTATTCAAAATCAAATAAAGCAAATTGAAAATTTAGTAAATGAATTTTCTGACTTTGCAAGGATGCCAAAGCCTTTGTTAAAAGAAAATAACTTAAATAAAGTTATTTCTGAAAATATTAACTTAATTAATAAGATTGATTCAAATATCAAAATTAATCTCATTAATCATTTGTCTAATGAAATAATTATTAATTTCGATTTAGAACAAATAAATAGATTATTTTTTAATTTGATAAAAAATTCCTTAGAGAGTATTCAAGAGAAAGCTGAAAAAGACAGCAAAATAGATAAAAATATAGATATAGAAATCAGGCAAAGAAGAGATTATATAATCGTCAATATTATTGACAGTGGTATTGGATTTAAAAATAAAACAACTAAAGAATTAATTAAACCATATTTTACAACAAAAGAAAAAGGAACAGGTTTAGGACTCTCAATAGTGGATAAAATTATAAGTGATCATAATGGATCTATACAATTTCTGAATCACAAAAATGGTGCTAAAGTTCAAATCATATTACCTAACAAATAAATAAATGTCGGCTGAAATTTTAATTGTTGATGATAACTCAGATATAAGACTAATACTAAATGAGCTTATAAAGGATGCTGGATATAAAACTAGGTTAGCTGCAAATTTTAATCAGGCATTAACTGAAATAGATAAAAAACTTCCAGATGTTGCAATCATTGATGTTAAATTAGATAAAGGCGACAATGATGGTATTCAGCTTTTAGATCATATTAAACAAAAAAATAAAGATATTCCTGTTATAATGATTTCAGGTCATGCAAATATTGAAATGGCTATTAACTCGTTAAAATCGGGTGCTTTCGAATTTATACAAAAACCTTTCGATAAGAACAGGCTGATAAATTTTATAAATAGAGCAGTTGAAAATTTTAATTTAAAAAAAGAAAATAAAAATTTAAATACTAAATTATTTCATTCATTCGATCTAATAGGAAAAAGTAATAATATAATTTCAATAAAAGATCAGATAGAAAAACTATCACAATCTGAAAGTAGAGTATTTATCAATGGACCCACTGGATCTGGCAAAGAATTAGTTGCAAGGAAAATATATAAAAACTCAAAGAGAAATAAAGGACCATTTATAATTATAAATGGAGCTTTGTTAGATACAAAAAAATATGAGTTAGAACTGTTTGGTGAAGAAAAAAAGGATGGATCTATTTTATATGGTGCTTTTGAAAAAGCTTCAGGAGGCGTCCTATTAATTGATGAAGTCACCGAAATCCCTTTAGAGACACAATCAAAAATTTTGAGAGTAATAATAGACCAAAAATTTAAAAGATTAAATGGTAATCACGATATTAAAGTTGATGTAAGAATTTTCTGTTCAACAAGCAAAGATATGTCATTTGAAATAAAAAATGGAAATTTTAGAGAAGATCTTTTCCATAGATTAAATGTTTTTAATGTTAAAATAGATCCTTTAAGCAAGAGAATTGAAGATATTCCGTTACTAATAGATTACTTCATAGAAAATATATGTAATACATATAGCTACAAAAAGTTTTCGATTATAAATAATAATTATCTTCTAAATTATGATTGGCCTGGTAATGTAAGAGAGTTAAGGAACCTTATTGAAAGGATTGCTATCTTATCGCCAGGAGACAACCAAGATAGAATAATTAATATTATTAAAGAATCATTATCTAAATCATTAGAAGAAAGTTTTTCTGTTACAGATACACTTTCAGTTCCACTACGCGAAGCAAGAGAAACGTTTGAAAAAGAGTATTTAATTTCACAAATAAAAAAATTTGGTGGTAATATTTCAAAAACTGCAAAGTTTGTTGGCATGGAAAGATCAGCCCTTCATAGAAAACTAAAAATTCTTGGTGTAAAGGACTTAAATTAAATGAATATTATCATATGTGGAGCCGGCAGAGTTGGCTTCACAATCGCAAAATTGCTAACAGAGCAGAATCACTCTATTACAGTAATTGATCAATCTGGTGACGATATACAAAAAATAAATGATAGTCTCGATGTGAAGGCTATAGTTGGAAAAGCAACATCCCCATCAGTTTTAGAAAGAGCTAATACTAGTGATGCAGATATGATTATTGCAGTTACCAGAAATGATGAAATTAATATGTTAATTTGTCAAATAGCATACTCAATTTTTAAAGTTCCAAAAAAAATTGCAAGAATTCGCTCTCAAGAATACTTGGATCCAAAATTTTCAATATTGTTTAACAGAGAAAATTTGCCTATCGATTATGTAATTTCACCAGAGTTAGAAATAGCTAAATCTATACAAAGAAAATTAGAAGCCCCTGGGGCTCTTGATAATGTACCATTTGTAGAAAATAAAATTAGACTTTTAGAAATATTAATTGATGATAATTGCCCAATAAATGGCATTAAATTAAACGAACTTACAAAAAAATTTCCAAAATTAAATGCATATATTTTAGGAGTCATAAGAAAAGATGAGTTTAAAATATTAAAGAAAAACGACTCCTTAGATCACAATGACAAAGCTTATGTAATGGTAAGTTCAAATCAAATGGAGGAAACTCTAAAAGTTTTCGGCCATAACGAAAAAAAATCAAACAAAATACTAATTATTGGTGGAGGAAATATTGGTTTTAACCTTGCTAAAAACATCGAAAATACTTTTGAGTCAGCACGGGTAAAAATAATTGAGAAAAGCAAAGAAAGAGCAGAATTAATTGCAAATGATTTAAATGATACAATTGTTATAAATGGTAATGGACTTGATGAAGATGTGCTAAATGAAGCTAATATAGATGAAGTAGAGACAGTTTTAGCTTTAACGAATGATGATGAAGATAATCTAATGGTAAGTGTACTCGTCGAAAAATTTTCTAAAGATAAAAGAACAATGGCCTTAATAAATAAACCAAATTATTCTCTGCTACAAACATCTTTAAAAATAGATGATATGATTGATCCAAGAATGGATACAGTTTCAAGTATTCTTAAACATGTACATAAAGGTACTATAGAAAATGCCTATACAATCTTGAATGGAGATTATGAAGTTATTGAAGCAGAAATATTAGAGTCTTCTGATTTAATTAACAAAGAATTAAAAGACTCTGATCTTCCAGATGATATTAGAATTGGATCAATACTTCGAGGAGATGAATTTATAAAACCTAGCTCAAATTATAAATTTCAAAAAAACGATATTATTGTATTGTTGTCTAAAAGAGATCAATTACCTACAGTAGAAAATTTGTTCAGAATAAGCTCTATCTAAAATTTAATGAGCAGATTTAGTTTAATATTTATTGGATTATTTACTCTTTTAGTAAGTTTATTTTCCTTTTTAAATATTATTTATTCGCTTGAGGGAGATTTAGGTTTTATGCCAAAGATAAATATATTTTGATCAGTCAAATTAAATTTATTTTTATAAATAGCATTATTAAAAATATTTACTTTTTCTATTAAATGATCTGATGAAAAGAACATTAATGGTTGATTGTCTGGAATATCTTTTATTAAGGCAGTGCTTAAAATAGCTGGAGCTGTATTTCTTTTAGCTGGTTCTAAAACAATTTTATATTTTTTGATTTTATGTTTTTTTAAATGCTGTTTTACTTGTTTAAGGTATTTTGCATTTGTGCTGATTACTGGATTATCAAAAATTGAGCCTTTTACTCTTTCTAATGTTTTACCTAATAAAGTCCAATTACCAAAATTAATAAACTGTTTTGCTTGGTGATTTTTTTGATTTGGCCAAAGTCTTGTTCCTGCTCCTCCACAAAGAATTACAGGTCTAATTTTCATGTTTAAATATCCGCGTAAACTTTAACCTCGTTTTTGCCTCCAGGGTGTGTAGGCGCCCCTAAGTATGCTGGTCCAACTGTTTGTGCATATTTCCACAACGTTCCATTGCCAAAATTAATCTTTTTTGGTTTCCATTTTTTACGTCTGTTAGCTAATTGTTTTTTTGTTAATCTAACGTTGATAGTTCCTTTTTTAGCATCTATATCGATGATATCTCCATTTCTTAAAAGAGCAATTGGGCCACCTACTGAAGCTTCAGGACCAACATGACCTATGCAAAATCCTCTGGTAGCACCAGAAAATCTTCCATCAGTTATCAATGCAACAGTCTCCCCTTTTCCTTGACCATAAATTGCAGCTGTTGTTTGAAGCATTTCTCTCATGCCTGGACCCCCTTTTGGTCCCTCATATCTAATAATAATTATATCGCCGTCTTTATATTTTCTATTTTTTACAGCTTTATAAGCTGTCTCTTCATTATCAAAACATCTTGCTCTTCCAGTAAACTGTAATTTTTTTAATCCTGCTATTTTAACTATACCACCTTCAGGTGCTAAGTTACCTTTTAAACCAACAACACCACCAGTTTTAGTAATAGGATTTTTGTAACTTCTCATTACTTTTTGATTTGGGTTAAATTTAACATTTTTTAAATTTTCTTTCATTGTTTTCCCAGTAACAGTCATACAGTCACCATGTATAAAACCACCATCGTATAAAGTTTTTAATAACATTGGTACACCACCTGCTAACCACATATCTTTTGCAACATATTTTCCACCTGGTTTTAAATCTGCAAGATAAGGAGTTTTTTTAAAAATTTTTGCAACATCCATCAAATCAAATTTTATCCCAATTTCATTTGCTATAGCTGGTAAATGTAATCCAGCATTAGTAGATCCACCGGTTGCAGCAACAATTGTTGCAGCGTTTTCTAAAGACTTTCTCGTTACAATATCTCTTGGTCTAATATTTTTTGCTAATAAATTCATTACAGCTTTACCACTATCTACAGCGTATTTATCTCTTTCTTTATAAGGTGCAGGTGTTCCAGCTGAATATGGTAATGCAAGACCAATCGCTTCTGATACACATGCCATTGTATTTGCAGTAAATTGACCACCACACGCACCTGCAGATGGACAAGCTTTTAATTCTAATTTTCTTAATGCGTGAGCAGTCATTTTTTTTGAAGTATATTTTCCAACGCCCTCAAAAACATCAACCACAGTTACATCTTTTCCATTAAATCTTCCTGGGAGAATTGATCCTCCATATATGAATACACTTGGAATATTTAATCTAACCATAGACATCATTAATCCAGGTAGTGACTTATCGCATCCAGCTAAACCAACTAATGCATCATAACAATGACCTCTTACTGTTAATTCAGTTGAGTCTGCTATAACATCTCTAGATACTAAAGAAGATTTCATGCCCTCGTGACCCATTGCAATTCCATCAGTAACTGTAATTGTGCAGAATTCTCTCGGTGTTCCACCAGATTTTACAACACCTTTTTTAACCGATTGAGCTTGTTTCATTAAATTAATGTTACAAGGAGCTGCTTCGTTCCATGTTGAAACAACACCAACAAATGGTTTTGCAACATCTTTCTCTGTTAAGTCCATTGCATAATAAAATGATCTTTGAGGTGCTTTATCAGGCCCTATAGTTGTGTGTCTGCTTGGTAATTTCTTTTTATTGAATTTTTTCATTATAAATTTTCTAAGGTTAGTTGTATTTTTTTAGCATCTTTTTCTAGGTTGTTAAAGTTAGATTTTTCGAGTTCAACAATATCTTTTGGAGCTCTATCTATAAAACTTTTATTTGAAAGTCTGGTATTTATTTTATCCATTTCGTCTTTAATTTTAGAGTGTTTTTTTAATAATGTATCTTTGACAGTTTTAATATCTACATCCTGTTCAAAATACATTTTATAAAGGTCACCTTTTATAATTAAGCTTGCGGATGATTTTTTTTGATCTTCTAACAATATGTTAGATATTCTTCCTAACTTTTTTAACACAATTTCATTTTTATTGAAAAAATCTTGTGTTTTTGAATTTGTATTAGCTAAAGAGATATCAATTAAAGAACCTGGACTAACTCCTATCTCGTTTTTAAAGGATCTAATTGATGTAATAATTTCAATTATATTACTTACATCATTATATTCATTGCTTTCTTGAGGTTTTTCCTCACTCCAATTAGCTAACATTAAATAATCAGTACTATCTTTATCTAATTTATTATTTAGCCAGATTTCCTCTGTAACAAATGGAATAAATGGATGTAGGATAATCAAGATCTCTCTAAAAATATATGCAGAGACTTTTTTAACTTCCTCTATAGATGATTTGTCATCTGAATATAATATTGTTTTTGATAGCTCTAAATACCAATCACAAAAAGAATGCCAAACAAACTGATAAGCATTTCTAGCAGCTTCATCAAATCTATAATCTTTTATATTTTGCTTAATCTGATTATTAATTGAATAATATTCAGAAATTATCCATTTATTTATATTTACCTTAACTTCTTTAGGCTTTTCAATTTCATCAAAGTTACAATCATTTTGTTTGAGTAAATTATTTGCATTCCATATTTTATTTAAAAAGTTTCTATATCCTTTTACTCGATCTTCTGAGAGTTTTACGTCTCTACCTGGAGATGCCATTGATAATAATGTAAATCTGAGTGCATCCGCTGAATATTTCTCTATTAAATCTAATGGATCAATTACGTTTCCTTTTGACTTAGACATTTTCTGTCCCTTTTCATCTCTAACTAAAGCATGAACATAAATATCTTTAAATGGCTCTTTTTCTAAAAAAGCCATTCCCATCATCATCATTCTAGCTACCCAAAAGAAAATAATATCAAAACCAGTTACTAAAACTGTTGTTGGATAAAATTTTTTTAAATAGTCAGTTTGATTAGGCCATCCTAAAGTTGCAAATGGCCATAAACCTGATGAAAACCAAGTATCAAGTACATCTTCATCTCTTTTTAATTCAACATCTTTTTTATAAAAATTTTTAGCCTCTTTGACTGCTTCTTCTTCAGTATACTCTACAAACACTTTTCCATCTGGACCATACCAAGCAGGTATTTGATGACCCCACCAAAGTTGTCTCGATACACACCAAGGTTCTATATTGTCCATCCATTGAAAATATGTTTTAGACCAATTTTCAGGAAAAAAATTTGTTGATTTATTATTTACAATTTCTTTAGCTTTAATTGATAATTTTTTTTGCATCAGCAAACCATTGCTCTGTTAGATAGGGTTCTATAATAGAGTTAGATCTATCTCCGTAAGGAACTTTATTTTTAATGTTTTCTTCTTCAACAAAAAAGTTATTTTCTTTTAATTTTTTTAATAATTGTTTCCTTGCTTCAAATCTATCTAATCCAATAAATTCTTTTGGTGCATTTTCATTTATTTTTCCATCTTCAGTAAAAACATTTATAATTTCTAAATTATTTCTTTCACCAACTTCATAATCATTAAAATCATGAGCCGGGGTAATTTTAACAGCTCCTGTTCCTTGTTCAGGATCAGCATATTCATCCTCTATAATTTTTATTTTTCTACCAACAAGTGGAATTGTTACAAATTTACCAACGACTTTTTTATATCTTTCATCACTAGGATTTACTGCAATAGCAGTATCACCAAGCATAGTTTCAGGTCTTGTTGTTGCAATGGTTATAAAATCTTCACTATTTTCTACAGGATATCGTATATGATAGAGTTTTGAATTTACTTCCCTTTGATCTACCTCAAGATCAGAAATGGCAGTTTTTAATACAGTGTCCCAATTAACTAACTTCTTAGACTTAAAAATTAGATTTTTTTTATATAAATCCACAAAAACTTTTAAAACAGATTTAGATAGATTTTCGTCCATAGTAAAAGCATTTCTTGACCAATCACATGAACATCCTAATTTTTTTAATTGATTAATAATTATATCTCCATATTCTTTTTTCCACTCCCAAACCTTTTCAATAAATTTATCTCTACCTAAATCATTTTTTTTAATACCGTCTTTCTCTAACTTTCTTTCAACAAGTGCTTGTGTTGCTATTCCTGCATGATCGGTGCCTGGTTGCCATAATGTTTCAAAATTATTCATTCTATGAAATCTTACTAATAAATCCTGAATAGAATTATTTAAAGCATGACCCATATGTAAACTTCCGGTTACATTTGGTGGAGGAATAACTATTGAAAATTTACTGGTATTTTCTTTAGGTTCAAAAAGTTTATTTTTTTCCCAGTAAGAATAGATCTTATTTTCTACATCAGTATGGATATATTTATCAGCACTCATTAGATAAATATTTTATAAATTAATCATTTCAATAAACAATAATGAAATTAGGATTAAAATTTATAGACTAATCTAAAAAATCAATTATATAAGGTCATCTATCAAATATTGGATATTTGCTGGCAACGTGGCGGAATGGTTACGCAGAGGATTGCAAATCCTTGTATCCCGGTTCGATTCCGGGCGTTGCCTCCAAAAAAACTATTGTGATAAACAAAAAAAAAGTAAGTTGCAATTTGTCATTCCTCGGTAGCTCAGTTGGTAGAGCAGTTGACTGTTAATCAATTGGTCGCAGGTTCGAGTCCTGCCCGAGGAGCCAAAAAATTCTTTATCCTACCTTTGTGATACTTGGCTGAGAAAGTTGAATATTTTTACCAAACTTAATTTTTTGATCTTGTGTTAACTCTGAGTAAACCTTTACCAAAAAATTATAATTTACATTCATATGACCTTCTTTTGATTTCTCTAAATTTAAAAGATATTCAGAAAAATCCTCAAAAAAATAATTAATTGGCACTTTTAAATAATTAGATAACTGAAGTAATCTAATTGAGCTTACACCATTAGTGCCTTTCTCATATTTTTGAATTTGTTGAAACGTAACGTTTATAGCTTTTGCAACCTTAGTTTGTGTTAAGCCTAGGGCTAACCTTCTAAGTTTAAGCTTGTTGCCTAAATGTTTATTGAAATTATCTTCCATCAAAGACCCCTCTTTAATTAAAATATAAGTTTGAGTAAATATAAATAGAAGATGTATTACAAGAAGATTTTTTTTAAAAATTATCTTTTTTTTTAAAATTAAATATCCTGTCAAGTATCTTTTTTACAATTTAGGCAATTATTTTTAGAGTATCTGACTTAAAAATAGCTTAGTTCTATCATTCTTTGGATTAGCGAAAAATTCATTTGTTGCTGCTTTTTCAACTATCATTCCTTCATCCATAAAGATAACTTCATCTGCAACTTCTTTTGCAAAGCCCATTTCGTGTGTAACAACTATCATCGTCATGCCTGCTTTAGCTAAGTTTACCATAGCATCTAAAACTTCTTTGATCATCTCTGGATCCAAGGCCGACGTGGGTTCGTCGAAAAGCATTATTTTTGGCTCCATACATAATGCTCTTGCTATTGCACATCTTTGTTGTTGTCCTCCTGATAATTGACCAGGAAATTTATGTGCTTGATCAGCAATTTGTACCTTTTCTAAATGTTTCATTGCTAAATCTTCAGCATCTTTTTTTGGCATTTTTTTTACCCATACGGGTGCAAGAGTACAATTATCTAATATAGATAAATGTGGAAACAAATTAAATTGTTGGAAAACCATTCCAACCTCAGCTCTTATCTGTTCAATGTTTTTAGTATCTTCTGTAAGTTCATTTCCGTCAACGACAATTGATCCTTGTTGATGTTCCTCTAATCTGTTTATGCATCTAATTAAAGTAGACTTTCCAGAGCCAGATGGTCCACAAACAACTATCTTTTTATTTTTTTCAACATTTAAATTAATATTTTTTAAAACCTGGAAATCACCAAACCACTTGTTTACGTCTTTAATTTGAATAATCGTATCTGACATTATCTCTCTGTTTTATATTTTTCTTCTAAGTTATAACTATATTTACTCATTGCATAGCAAATTATCCAAAATACTACGGCTGCAAATACATAACCTTCCATTGAATATCCTAACCACTTAGGATTTGTTTTTGCCATTTGAAGCATTCCAGCAATTTCTAATAAACCAACCACCAAGATTAATGGAGTATCTTTTACTAAAGCTAAAAAAGTATTAGCAATACCAGGGATTACTAATTTTAGTGCTTGAGGTAAAATTACAAATATATGCATTTTCCAATAACCCATCCCTAAAGATTTTGCTGCATCGTATTGACCTCTAGGTAGAGCTTGCAGCCCTCCTCTTATAACCTCAGCTACATAAGCTGCCTCAAACAAAGAGATTGCAATAATAACTCTTACTAATTTATCTAAGAAGAAATCTTCAGGTAGAAACATTGGGAACATAACTGATGACATGAATAAGACAGTTATCAATGGAACACCTCTCCAAAATTCAATAAAAATAACTGAAGTATATTTTATAAATGGTAGTTCAGACCTTCTTCCTAAAGCTAAAGCCATTCCTACAGGAAAGCAAAAAATTAAACAGAAAAAAGAAACTATGAAAGTTAAAGCTAAGCCGCCCCATGCGCCAGTTTCAACCCAATTTAAACCTTCTAATTTACCTAGTTCAACATATTCCTCGGGCAATATGAAAAGATTCAAAGATAAATAAACTGCTAATGGTACAAAACAAAAATAATATAATTTAAATTTATTTGGAACAAAAAATCCAATAATAATTGCAACAACACTTGCAATAATTCCATATGAAAAATCAAAGAAGACAGGACCACCTGAGATAAAAAAGAATATAAATAAGAAAGCAATAATTGGGTAAATAACTACATAATATAAAGTTAAATATTTTTTGAATTTTTCTGTTGCAAAGTACCCTAAAGATCCAAGAGCCAATAAAGATATGAAGGACAAATTAATTCTCCACTGCTCTTCGTTTGGATATAATCCATATATAAATCTTCTCAACCAAACTTTTATGTAAGTCCAGCATGCACCATCACCTGTACAAGCTTCTTTTGAATTACCCGAAATATTTGCATCAATAATAGTCCAGTTTAAAACTGGTGGTATTGATTTTATAATTATAAAGATAATTAATAATGATAGGACAGCATTAAAATTATTGTTATTAAAGTTTTTATTAATTTCATCTAATGTTCTTATTCCAGAATACTCAATCCTAATAAAGTGTAATCCAATAAAACCAATTATTAATGGTAATAAAAAACTTATAGATGTAGGCAAAAAGCCAGTGGCATTTATTTTAAAGAAAGATGATAAAAATACATCAAAAATACTAATAAATACTAAAGATAATCCTAATATTAAAAATAAATTTAAATTTGATTTATCTGGTTTTAAAAAATTTATATTATTCATTTATTTTTCTTTGATCGCAATTTTTTTATTATACCAATTCATTAAAACTGAAATTGATAAGCTTAACGATAAATACGTAAGCATTGTAATTGAAACTATTTCGATAGCTTTACCTGTTTGCATTAGTGCAGTTCCAGCAAAAACTAGTACTAGATCTGGATATGCAATTGCAGCAGCTAAAGAAGAATTTTTTGTTAAATTTAAATATTGGTTTGTTGTTGGTGGGATAATTATTCTTAAAGCTTGAGGCATAACAACTAATTTTAAAATTTGGTTAGGATTTAAACCAATAGACGCTGCCGCTTCTTTTTGACCCTTGCCAACACCTTGGATTCCAGCTCTTACACATTCTGCAATAAATGTTGCTGTGTATAAAGATAAAGCTAAAGTTAAAGCAATTAACTCTGGAGGTATTCCAACACCTCCTTCGTAAATATATGATGTTTTTGCTAACTTTTTAAGAACAGGTATTTCGAAACTTAGTGAAACACCCCCAATTAAAAAACTTAACAAAGGTAAAATAAGTAGTAAGCCTATAGATATTAAAAATACAGGTATTTGTTTTCCCTCATTTTCTTGTTTTCTTCTTGCATAATTTTTAATTACAACAATTGATACTACTGCTGCAATTATTGAATATAAAAAAATATTAAAATTTTCCCATATAAAAGCTGGGATAAACAATCCTTTAATTGTTAAATAGAATACTCCCATAATACTCTCAGTATCTTGAGGTAATGGCAATGCTCTTAATGCTGCAAAATACCAAAAGAAAATTTGTAATAAGAGTGGGATGTTTCTAAAAAATTCTACATAAAAAGCTGCTGTGTTTTTTATTAAGTAATTTGAAGATAATCTTGCAATACCAACAATCACTCCAATTATAGTTGCAAGAATTATACCAATTACTGAAACTAAAATTGTATTTAAAAGTCCAACTAAATAAGCTCTAAAATATGAGTGAGATCCATCATATTCTATTAAAGAAAATTGAACATCAAATGATGATTCTTGGCTTAAAAAACCATAACCGAAATCAATACCCCGATTTTCCATATTAAGTTGAGCATTGTATGAAAAGAAGCCAAACACCAATATTACAAATAAAAGTGTTAATAACTGTGGTGCAATTTTTTTGATATTAAATTTCACGAAGATTTTATAAAAAAAAGGGCTAGAAAAATCTAGCCCTTTTTCATTAATTAATTAGCAATTATCTTGCTGGTGGTACGTAAAGAATTCCACCTTTTGTCCATAATTGGTTTGGACCTCTGTCTGGTAAAATTCCAGGAGCAGCAATATTTCTCTCGTAGCTTTCTCCGTAGTTACCAACTTGCTTGATGATTCTTAAGCTCCACTCATTATCTAATCCAAAAGCAGCACCTAATTCACCTTCTGCTCCAACTAATCTTTTAATGGCTGGGTTGTCAGATGTTTTCATCATATCAGCGTTAGCAGAAGTAATACCATATTCTTCGGCTTCGATCATTGTGTTTAGTGACCATCTTACGATGTCTTCCCAAACAGCATCACCTTGTCTAACAACTGGGCCTAAAGGCTCTTTTGATATAGTCTCAGGTAATACCATGTGATCATCTGGATTTGACATTTTTGTTCTTTGTGCAGCAAGACCTGATTTATCTGTAGTGTAAGTATCACATCTTCCAGCATCATAAGCAGCAACAACTTCGTCAGCTTTTTCAAAAGCTACTGGCTCGTATGAAATTCCTTTAGAATTAAAGAAGTCTCTCATATTAAGCTCTGTCGTTGTACCAATGTTTGTACATGCAGAAATACCATCTTTGAAATCATTCACTGAATTAATCCCAGAGTTTTTTCTTACCATGAAACCTTGACCATCATAAAAGTTTACACCAACAAATGTTAAGCCTATGTCAGCATCTCTTGACAATGTCCAAGTTGTGTTTCTTGATAACACATCGATCTCTCCAGATGTAAGTGCAGTAAATCTTTCTTTAGCACTTAGTGGAGTAAATTTTACTTTACTTGCATCACCTAGTACTGCAGCAGCTACCGCTCTACATACATCAACGTCAACACCAGTCCAGTTTCCTGCAGCATCAGCATTAGAAAATCCTGGAAGACCTTGAGAAACACCACATCTCACAAAACCTTTTTTCTGAGTATTTTTAAGAGTTTTAGATTTCTTAGCAGCCATAGTTTCAGTTGTAAAAGCAAACAAAACTGCAAATACAGCAACTAAAGAAGTCAATTGTTTTACTATTTTAAACATTATTTCTTCCTCTTGTTATTTATTTATTTGTTAACAAATAATTCAAAAGTTAATTTGAATTATCATAAGTAAAGCAGAAACAGGGATCTTCATCAATGATAATTTAAGCCCATCATTTCTTGTTTATCGGAGATTTAAAATTATCAAGTCCATTACTGTTAAACATGAATAGAAAAAGTATGCAAATGTGGCGCGCCCTGAAGGATTCGAACCTCCGACCCACGGTTTAGAAAACCGTTGCTCTATCCAGCTGAGCTAAGGGCGCTTAAGATATGAACGTATAATACAAAATTAATTTTTGAAAAGAAATTTCTTTATCAAAATTAATATCGTCAATAATTCAATTCTACCGATAATCATAAATAAGATTAAGGATAATTTGGACACTATATTTATACTATAAAAATTAAAATCAGCTAATCCATACATAGATGAATTTACAGTATTCATTATTGTTAAAATTCCTAACTTAAATGAGTTTTCAAATTTTATACCTGAAATCGTTAATAAGCTTGAGATAGCAAAAAGTGAAATAATAAAAACCAAAACAGTCAAAAAATATTTATTTACATCAGACTTATCTGTATTTGACTTCAATAACGCAACTTTATTCAAATAAATTTGATTTGGTTTAGTATTGGAAAGTAAGTTATTTAGTGAATATTTAAGTAAACTCAAAATTTTAATTACTCTCAACCCAGAACTTGTAGAAAAAAATGATCCTCCAATTATAACTAAAATAAGAAAAATAAATGATAAATTTGAAGGTATATTTTTAAAAGAAATACCTAAATTTGAAACACTGCTAGATAAAGAAACTAAGATGTTTAAAAAATTATTTTCGTAATTA
>CACMJW010000016.1 GCA_902614125.1 uncultured Pelagibacteraceae bacterium
AAAATCTGGTTAAATGAAATTTTTTTTTAGAAAAATTAATGTAATTAAAATTGTACTTATAATTTTTTTTATCAGCTATGCTAAAAATTTAAGCGCAGCTGATTACTCTTTAGAATTTGATCGACTTACTACATCTGAATATGTAGAAGTTCCGTTTGATGCTTCAATGAACCCTACTGGAGATTTTTCTGTAAATGCTTGGGTCAAAGTTAAAGCTTCAAATGATTGGCAATCAGTTGTTACTTCAAGATCTGCCGATACACCTTGTGGTGCATTAAACAATCGAACTAAAGGTTATATGCTTTACATTCAGCCAGATGAAGAATGGTCTTTTTGGAACGGACGTTGTGGAGTTAATAAATGGGCTCAAATTAATACCACAGAAGAGGTAAACCTTAATACATGGCAAATGCAGACTGTAACATACGATGCATCAGCAACCATGATGAGGTTATATGTAGATGGAGTTTTAATTGGGAACAATAATTCAGATACTTTAACTGCAAATTCAAATAGACCATTAAGAATTGGTGCTGGCGCAACCAATGAAGATACACCTAGATATTGGTTTAATGGAAAAATAGATGAGGTTGCAATTTGGAGTTCAACTTTGTCTGCTGAAGAAATAACTCAGTTATATAATTCAGGAGAAACTCTATATGCAGGCGAGAACTATGGTGATTATACTTCTGCAAGTTCTTTAGGAGAATATTGGACTATGGATGACATTGTAGAAACTGGAAATGGTTCTGGAACAACTTTATTTGGTGAGATAAATGACAACGATGGAACACTCAATGGTGGTCCATCTTGGAGCACTGATTTTCCTGGAACTGTTCCAAGCTTATCATCTTCAAGTCCTGTGGATGATGAAACAAACGTATTAACAGATACGAACATAGTACTTAATTTTAGTGAGATAATAAAAGTAAACACAGGAAATATTACTTTAAAAAAAACAAGTGATGATTCTATTGTTGAAATATTTGATATTAATGGATCAAACGTAAGTTTATCCAGCAATACTCAAATAACAATTGATCCAACAGATTTTTTAGAAAAAAATACAGAGTACTACGTTTTAATTGACGCCACAGCTATTGTGGATTTATCAAGAAATAATTACGCAGGTATCTCCAGTACTACAGCATTAAGTTTTTCAACTGGAGGCAGAGGCGCTTCTAACCCTTTAGATGATAAAGATGTTGTGGCATCAATAGAGGCTCAAACAGAAGCACCAAAGAAAGTTGTACAGCATATCACATCACCTATTTTTAACAGACTTAATTGGATAAGAGGTTACGAAACAGATGAAAATTTAAGTGCCCAAAAAATTAAATTTAACATAGCTAATCCAAAAATAGAAAAAATATTAAATGTAATACCCCAAACTGTAAGTCTAAATAAAATACCAACCAGATTAGAAGATGATTGGCTTTTTTGGAGTGAAGGAAGCATAAGTGTGGGTAGAGTAGGTGAAACATCAACCTCTTCATTTAAAGAAATAGATACAAATGCAATCACTATTGGTTGGGATAAAAAAATTGATCAGAAAAAAATTCATGGTTATGCAATTTCTTACACAAAAGATGATGTCAAAGTGGGGGATAATGGTTCAACTTTAGATGTAGATGCATACAGTTTTTCAACATATGCAACTTTTCATCGAAAAGAAAATTCTTACATAGAGGGCATCTTAGGTACAAGTAGATTGGATTTAAAAAATAAACGTGTAAAGAATAATAATTCTTTAACAGGTGACAGGAATGGTAAACAGTTTTTTGGATCAATTCATTACATAAACACTATTAGTACAGAAAATGTAAATATTTCCCCAAATTTGAGATTAGATTTAAGTTATACAAAATTAACTGATTATACTGAAACAGGCTCTAATGCTATTAATTATCATGAACAAACTGTTGAGACGGCTGGAATATATGGTGGGTTTACTTTTAATAAGGAAGTATTTAAAGATAATTATATTATCAGACCTACAGCTGGTTTTGAGTTAGGTTTAGACTTAAGTCCAAGCTCCGATGTTTCACTGAACTATGTTTCAGATCCAAATACTAAATATACTAAATCAATTGATCAGCAAGGCGAGGAAAGCATTAAAGGAAAAATAGGTTTTGATTTATTGAAAGATAATGGCTGGTCTCTCATGACTTTTTATGAGAGAAATCAAAGTGAAAATAGTCATAGCGATACTTTCTACTTTTTAACAGGATATGTTGTTTCAAAAGATGAGGAATATGCAATGGAGTTAAATGAAAATAAAACTTCACTAGTTTACAAAAGAAATTTAAATGGATTTGAAATAAAATTTGATTCTGGATATGAATTATTAACTGAAAATCCTGATTATGAATTCAATTTAAAATTAACTAGTAAATTCTAAATTAATTTTTTGATTTAAAATTTATCCCTTTTGTCTCAAAAAGTTTTGCTAATTCGCCGTTCTCATACATTTCTTTTATTATGTCACAGCCACCTACAAATTCGTTTTTAACATATAGTTGCGGTATAGTTGGCCAATCACTATAAACCTTAATTCCCTCTCTAACATTTTGATTTGCTAGCACATCAACGCTTTTAAAATTTACCTCTAGAATTTTTAAAATATTAGTTACCGCCATTGAGAAACCGCATTGTGGTGCATCTGGGGTACCTTTCATAAATAGACATACTTCATTACTTTCTATCTCATTTTTGATCATATCATTTGTTTGTTGGTCCATTTTTAGTTCTCCTTAGTTTTTATTGCTAATGCGTGAAGTTCGTTGCCCATTTTACCTTTTAACGAATTATATACCATTTTATGTTGTTCTATCTTACTTTTTCCTGAAAATTCTGATGATGTTACAGTAGCTGAATAATGATTACCATCACCTGCTAAATCTTGTATTTCAATACTAGCATCTGGCATTGCTTCTTTTATTAAATTTTCTATTTCTTTTAAATCCATTGCCATATTAATTTTCCATATAATTCTTTAACCAATATTTATGTGTCTTTGACAATTCTTCAATAGGTAAATTGATCTCCCCATTAAAACTTAAGTTTTTATCATCAATTATACCTAATTCTTCAAAATGAACTGAATTTTTTTTTAACAAATCATTAACCTTTTTAATATTAGTTTTTTCAATTTCAATTATATATCTGCCCTGATCTTCACTAAAGAAATATTCATATTTATTTACTAAATCTTTAAACGGATTAATTTTAATTCCTTTTTGTCCCCTAATACACATTTTAGAAACTGCTGTTAAAATTCCACCAATTGAAACATCATGACAGGTTTGAATTAAATTTTTATCAATAAGATGTAATATTGTTTCTCCAATATTTTTTTCATTAAATAAATTTATGCTAGGAGGAGGACCTTTTTTTTCTAATAAAATATTTCTTGCAAATATACTTTGATCTAAATGACCTTCAGTTTTACCAATTATATAAACAATATTTCCTGTTTTTTTAAAATCCATCGTAATCATTTTTTGATAATCTTTAATTAATCCTACACCACCAATTGCTGGAGTTGGTTTTATACCTTTGTCTTTTGTTTCATTGTAAAAAGACACATTTCCGGAGACAACTGGAAAATCTAAATATTTACTAGCTTCAGTTATACCTTCTACACATTCAACAAATTCTCCCATATTTTTTTCTTTTTCTGGGTTTCCAAAGTTCAAACAATTCGTAATTGCTATTGGTTTCGCACCAACAGATATAAGATTTCTCCAACTTTCACATACAATTTGTTTCCCGCCTGTTAAAGGATGTGAAAAGCAGTATGTTGCAGACGCATCTACAGATGCAGCAACAGCTTTTGAAGTACCATGTACTCTTACAACACCAGCATCTCCACCTGGTTTTTGAATAGTATCGCCCATAACTGTATGATCATATTGGTCCCATATCCATTTTTTATCTGCAACATTTGGACTAGATAAAATTTTATTTAAACAATCAGATAAATTTAAAGATTTAAATTGTTTTTTATCAAATTTTAATTTTTGAGGTAATTTTGTTTTTTTCCATTTTCTGTCATAAACAGGCGCGTCTTCTGCAAGAAATTCAAGTGGTATTGATGCAACATTTTTATTATCGAACAATAAATCTATTTTCTTTGTATTTGTTGTTTTTCCTATAACAGCAAAATCTAAATTCCATTTATCAAAAATTTTTTTCGCATGATCCTCTTTGCCATTTTCTAAAACGATTAACATTCTCTCCTGACTTTCTGAAAGCATAATTTCATATGGTGTCATCTTTTCCTCTCTGCAGGGAACTTTGTTAAGATTAAGTTCAATTCCTAATTTACCTTTTGATGCCATTTCAACACTTGATGAAGTCAAACCTGCAGCACCCATATCTTGGATTGCTATTATGGAGTTACCCTCCATTAGTTCAAGGCAAGCTTCCAATAATAGTTTTTCAGTAAACGGATCACCAACTTGAACAGTTGGTTTTTTTTCTTCTATTTTATCATCAAATATAGCTGAAGCCATACTGGCTCCGTGTATTCCATCTCTACCTGTTTTTGATCCTACATAAATTACAGGTTTATCTACTCCAGCAGCTTTTGAATAAAAAATTTTGTTTTTATTTACCAATCCTAAAGTCATTGCATTTACTAAAATATTTCCATTATAACTCTCATCAAAAGATGTTTGTCCAGCAACGGTTGGAACACCAATGCAATTTCCGTATCCACCAATTCCTTTAACTACTCCTCTTAATAAGTTTTTAGTTTTTTTATGTTGTGGAGATCCAAAATGGATTGAATTTAAATTAGCAATTGGTCTTGCTCCCATCGTAAAGACATCTCTCATTATCCCACCTACACCTGTTGCAGCACCTTGATATGGTTCGATAAACGATGGATGGTTATGACTTTCTATTTTAAAAACAATTGCATCCTCGTCTCCTATATCTATAACACCAGCATTTTCACCGGGTCCCTGTATGACTTTTTTACCTTGTGTATGTAGTTTTTTTAGATGTTTTCTAGATGATTTATAAGAGCAATGCTCATTCCACATTGCAGAAAATATTGCAAGCTCAGTAATGTTTGGTACCCTTTTTAAAAGATCACATATTTTTTTGTATTCATCTTTCTTTAATCCATGCTCAACTGCAATTTTTTCAGTAACTTCCATTAATTTAAATTACGTAATAAATTTTCAAAAAATAATGATCCATCTTCTCCAGATAAATATTTATCTATCATTCTTTCAGGGTGGGGCATCATACCCAAAACATTTTTTTTACTATTAAATATCCCAGCTATATTTTTGATTGCTCCATTTGGGTTATTTTCATCACCTTCATCACCATGGTCATTGCAGTAAGTAACAGCGATTTGATTATTATCCTCTAAAGATTTCATCTCATCATTTGAACAAAAATAATTTCCTTCATTATGAGCTATATGTAGTTCTAGTATTTCTTTTTTAATATCTTTGAAGAATTTATTTTTCTTATCTTTAACTTTTACGAATACATTTTTACAAATAAAGTTTAGATATTTATTTTGTTGAAGAATACCAGGTAATAAGCCAGTTTCTGTTAAAATTTGAAATCCGTTGCATATTCCCAAAACTAAACCACCTGAATTTGCAAAATCTATGACAGATTTTATTATTTTAGATTTTGAAGCTATACTTCCACATCTTAAATAATCACCGTAAGAAAATCCTCCTGGTAAAACAATTAAATCACTTTTTGGTATTGAATTATCATTATGCCAGATCATTTGGTTTTTAAAACCAAACTTTTTGAGAGCTACATCCATATCTCTATCACAATTTGATCCTGGGAAAATTATGACTGAGGATTTCATTTTTTAGAGAATTTTATAATCCTCAATAACAAGATTAGCTAAAAGTTTTTTACACATATCCTCAACTTGCAATTTTGCTTGAGTCTCATCATTTTCATTAACATTTATTTCAAAAAATTTACCTTGTCGAACATCATCGACATTATTAAAGTTCATACCATTCAAAGTTTGCTGTATAGCTTTACCTTGAGGATCAAGCACTCCATTTTTAAGAGTAACTACAACTTTTATTATCATTATTTCTTTTTAAATTTTACTGCTTTTGGTTTGCTATATTTTAATGGTCTGATGTTAGATTGTTCATGGAGTATATCTAATCTTCTAGCAACTTCTTGATAACCTTCAACTAAATTTCCTAAATCTTTTCTAAATCTATCTTTGTCTAATTTCTTATCTGTGGTTGCATCCCACAATCTACAAGTGTCAGGACTAATTTCATCTGCTAAGATAATATCCTTTTTTCCATTTTTTTCTAATCTTCCAAATTCAACTTTAAAATCAACTAATTTGATTCCAACCCCTCTGAACATCCCTTGAAGAAAATCATTTATTCTTGCTAATTCATTATTAACAAAATCAATTTCATAATCATCCATCCATTTAAAAGTTAAGATATGCTCTTTACTGATAAGTGGATCACCAAGTTCATCATTTTTTAAACAATATTCAACTAGTGGATATTCAAGAACTGTTCCATCTTCTATGCCCAATCTTTTAGTTAAAGAACCAGTTGCAATATTTCTTACTATAAATTCGATAGGTATAATCTCAACATGTTGAACAAGTTGTTCCCTCATATTAAGACGTTTTATTAAATGATTTTTAATCCCAACCTGATTTAAGTTTGTTAAAATATGTTCAGAAATTCTATTATTTAAAATTCCTTTACCATCAATTACATCTTTTTTTTGATTGTTAAAGGCTGTGGCATCGTCTTTAAAATGTTGTATGACTAAATTTTTATCGCTTGTTGCAAAAACTATTTTTGCTTTACCTTCGTATATTTTTTTTCCTTTTTTCATTATTTTAAAACTCTATTAAATATATAACCTATGTTTCTAAAATGTTTAGAGTATGTAAATATTTTTTTAATTTTTTTTTCGGAAATTCTCTCAGTAATTCTTTTATCTTTTTTAACAAGATCAATTAAATTTATATTTTTTGAAAAACTTGATTTAGCGTGATCTTGAACTAATCTATAAGCTTTCTCTCTCTGCATTCCCGATTTAGTTAATTCTAACATTAATTCTTGAGAAAATACCAATCCCTTCGTAAAATTTAAATTTTCTAACATTTTTTTTGGATAAACTATCATTTTATCTAAAATGCCAGCCAATCTGACAAGTGCAAAATCGAGTGTTATGTTTGCATCAGGTCCAATATTTCTTTCTACGCTTGAGTGCGAAATATCTCTTTCATGCCATAAAGCTATATTTTCTAAGGCAGGAACAACGTAGCTTCTAACCATTCTTGCAAGACCAGTTAAATTTTCACTTAATATTGGATTTTTTTTATGAGGCATTGCGGAAGAGCCTTTCTGATCTTTAGAAAAAAACTCCTGTAATTCATAAACCTCTGATCTTTGAAGGTGGCGTATTTCTGTTGCAACTCTTTCAATTGAACCTGCAATGATACCCAAAATTGCAAAATAATGTGCATGTCGATCTCTTGGAATAATTTGTGTTGAGATAGGCTCTGGTTTAAGTTTTAATTTTTTTGCTACATAAATTTCTATTTTTGGATCTATATTTGCAAATGTTCCAACAGCACCTGAAATAGCACAAGTTGATACTTCGTCAATTGCATCTTTAAGTCTTTTTTTATTACGTTTAAACTCCTCATAAAAAGATACCAGTTTAAGTCCAAACGTTATTGGTTCAGCATGAATACCATGACTTCTTCCAATACAAGGTGTCATTTTATATTTTTTTGCCTGTTTTTTTAAAACAGATAAAATTTTATCTATATCTTTTAATAAGATATTTCCTGATTGAACTAATTGTATATTAAAACTTGTATCCAAAACATCGGATGAGGTCATTCCTTGATGAAGGTATCTAGCTTTAATTCCAGCTTGCTCAGTAATTGATGTTAAAAAAGCAATAACATCATGTTTTACTTTTGCTTCAATATCATGAATTCTTTTGACTTTAATTTTGCCTCTTTTTTTAACAATTGAGGCTACTCCTCTTGGAATTATTTTGTATTTTTCCATAGCTTCAGCAGCTGCAATTTCAACATCAAGCCAAATTTTATATTTATTTTCTTCTGACCAAATATTGACTAATTCTTTTCTTGAATATCTAGATATCATTAAATTTTATATGGGGGTCCCTTATAACCTTTAACAGATTCTGTAAAAATTTCATAAGAATCCTCTGTAATTCCTATAGTATGTTCAAATTGTGCTGATAATGATTTGTCTTTTGTTACAGCTGTCCAACCATCATTTAAAACTTTAACATCATATTTCCCATCATTAATCATTGGTTCTATTGTAAAAGTCATTCCAGGTCTGAGTTCAACCCCTGTATTTTTTTTTCCATAATGTAAAATGTTAGGTGGTTCATGAAAAATATTACTTATTCCGTGACCACAGAAATCTCTAACAACTGAATAACCTTTTTCTTCAACATAAGATTGGATTTCGTAACCTATGTCACCTAATCTCTTACCAGGTTTTAATATTTTAATTCCTCGCATCATAGACTCGTATGTAGTATTGATTAAATTAGTTGCTTTTACAGATACATCTCCAATTACAAACATTCTACTGGTATCGCCATAGTATTCATCTACAATTGCAGTAACATCAACATTGATTGCATCACCTTCTTTTAAAATTCTATCCGAAGGAATTCCATGGCAAACGACGTGATTTAATGACGTACATAATGATTTTTTAAAACCTCTATAAAATTGTGGAGCAGAGTAACCACCGTTGTCTTTTATGTATTCATAACCTAAATCATCAATTTTTTCAGTTGATACGCCTTCCTTTATTTCATTTGTTAGCATGTCTAAAGTTTTTGCTGCAAGATTTCCTGCAATCCTCATTTTCTCAAACTTTTCTGAATAATTATTTTGCATCAATTATATTAATTTTTTTCTCTATTTTAATTTGTTTAGAATTTAAGGTGCACCTATATGCTAAAAATTTTACACCAGCTTTTCTCGCTTCGATATAACCCTCAAAATACTTAGGATCAATTTCTTTTGCTATTCTAAAATTATTTATACCCTGAATTTGAGTTAAAAATAAGACATATGGTTTATAACCTTTTTTGATTGAATTAATTAACATTTTTAAATGTTTTAAACCTCTTTCAGTAATAGCATCAGGAAATTCAGCAACCACATTATCAGTTACCAATGTAACATTTTTGACCTCTAATAAACTTTTATCGCACAAAAAATCAAATCTTGTGTCTGATGAATATTTAAACTCTGGCTTAATATTTTTAGTATTTTTAAATTCAGATATTAATTTATTTTCTAAACCATGTTGGACAATTCTGTTTGCTCTATGCGTATTTACACCAACTAATTTTTTTTTAACTTTTATTAATTCAAGTGTATATTTCAGTTTTCTTGAAGGATCATTTTGTGGTGAAATCCATACCTCATTTCCTTCATCTAATAGACCTTTCATAGAACCTGTATTTGGACAATGAGCTGTTACAATTTTATTATTTACTTCTATATCAGCAAAAAATCTTTTATATCTTTTTACTAATTTGCCTTTAATAAGTGTATTGGTAAAATTCATTAATTTTATTTATATTTGTAAATGACTAATAAAAAAGAAATAAATGCTGGGATTTTAATTATTGGAAATGAGGTCCTATCTGGACGTACTAAAGATGTTAATACTAGCACCCTTGCAATATGGTTAAATTCATTAGGCATTAAGGTAAATGAGGTAAGAGTTATTCCTGATGATCAGGAAACAATTATCAATACCGTAAACGAATTAAGAAAAAAATATACCTATGTATTCACAACCGGAGGGATAGGTCCTACACATGATGACATAACATCAGAATCTATATCGAAGCTTTTTAATGTTGAATATAATTTTCACCCAGAAGCTTTTAAAATATTAGAGAGCTATTATAAACCAGGTGAATTCACTGAAGGACGACAGAAAATGGCTAAGATGCCAATAACATCAAAATTAATTTTAAATCCATCTAGCGGTGCTCCTGGATTTTATATAGGGAATGTATTTTGTTTACCAGGAGTCCCTTCGATAATGCAATCCATGTTGGGAGGATTAGAAAATGTTTTAATTGGGGGAGATCCAATATTAAGTTCTACTATTAATTTAAGAACAGTCGAAAGTGAAATCGCAAAGTCATTAAGTAAAGTACAAGATAACAATAAAGATGTTGATATTGGAAGTTATCCTTTTTTTAAGGCAGGAAAACTTGGTGTTTCAATTGTATTAAGATGTACAGATCAAAATAAAATTAATCAATGTAATGATCAAATAATAAACTTTGTAAAAGAAAAAAAAATTGAAATTGTTGAGAAAGATTGATGCTTTACTTTGCTTACGGAAGTAACCTTAACCATTTTCAAATGAAGAGAAGATGCAAAGATAGTATTTTTCTTAAAAAATATGAGCTCAAAGGTTTTAGATTAAATTTTAGAAGTAAATATAGAGCTGCTGATATAGAAAAAAAAAATAATTCTTTAGTACCTGGTGCTTTGTTTGAAATATCTAAAAGTGATGAAAAAAAATTAGATCTCTACGAGGATTTTCCCATTCTATATAAAAAAATGTATTTTAAATATTACAATAAAGAAGTGATGACATACATTATGCCAATAAAGTCTGAATTTAGATATCCAACAGAAAGATATCTAAATGTTATAAAGCGAGGATATAAAGACTGTAAATTAGATAAATCTTTTTTAGTTAAAGCTCTAAACCCACAAAAATAAATTATGTCAAAAAAAAAGGAGAATCTATTAAAGGGTTTTTATGATGTTTCTCCCTTATTGTTACCAGTAGTCCCTTTTGGCATAATTTTTGGAGCAATTGGTATAGAATTAGGGTTTGGGCCGTACATAACTTACGCTACATCAATAATTATTTTTAGTGGGGCTAGTCAGATAGTTTTTTTTCAACTTCTATCAAATGGTGCATCTTCAATAATTGCAATAACATCATCCTCAGTCGTGAGTACTAGACATTTATTATATGGAGCGGTAGTGGCACAATATTTGTCAAAATTATCTTTAATGTGGAAGATATTTTTATCATATTTGTTAACTGATCAAGCATTTGCAGTTTCACAAGAGTTTTTTAAAAAAAATTCAAACGATGAATATAAACATTATCATTTACTTGGTGCTGGATTAACTCTGTGGATAGTATGGCAATTTACAACGGTTATTGGAATTTTGCTTGGTTCTATCGTGCCAGAGGAATTAGGTTTATCATTTACTATACCACTTACTTTCTTAGCTTTACTTATAAATTATTTTAGAAAAATAGATCATCTAATTGTAATTTTTCTATCAGGATTGTCATCTATTTTATTTTACGAGGCTCCATTAAAATCTTACATTATATTATCTTGTGTAATCTCATTATTTATCATTTTTTTAATTAACAAATTTCAGAAAAAAATATGACTATTTGGATATCTATAGTGATAGCAGGGATTATTAATTACTTAACAAGATTAGGATCTATTTTATTAATTAAACCTGAAAGATTAAGTGAAAGTGCAAAAAAAATATTAGGATACGTACCATCCGCAGTATTCCCTGCAATAATCTTTCCGGCAGTATTTTTAAATGAAACAAATACAATTGTACAAATTCATGATCCAAAAATTATTGGGTTTTTTGTTGCTATTGTAATTGGGTATATTAGTAAAAATATTATTTTAACAATTATAGCTGGACTAATATCTTATTGGATAGTTATATTTTTATTTTAAATATGTATTTACACTCAAAACTTAAAAATAGATCTAAGCCTATTAGAATTGGATTTATAGGATGTGGTAAATTTGTTTCAATGTTTTTAGCTCAGTATAATCAATTAGAAAAAATTCAAATAGATTCAATTGTTGATGTAAATATAGAAAAAGCAAAAAAAAATTGTCTTAATAGTGGTCTAAATGAAAAAACAATAAGTAATATAAATTTTACAAATTCATTAGACAATACTCTTGAAAGAGATATTGAAATTTTCATTGAGGCAACAGGCAATCCAATAATTGGGACTGTGCACGCAGCAAAAATAATTAAAAACAAAAAACATATAATTTTAGTAAATGTTGAAGCAGATGTTACATGTGGAAAATTTTTATCAGATTTAGCAAATAAAAATAATGTTGTTTGTTCAATGGCTTATGGTGACCAACCATCTTTAATCATGGAACAAATAGAATGGGCTAGACTTAATGGATTTCAAGTCATTTGTGCTGGCAAAGGGACTAAATATCATCCTACATTTGAATATTCCACACCTGAAACTGTATGGGATCATTATGGACTAACAAAAGAAAGAGCTGAAAAGGAATCTGGAATGAATCCTAAAATGTTTAACAGTTTTTTATGCGGAGATAAGTCAGCCATTGAAATGTGTGCTGTTAGTAATGCTGCAGACTTAAAATGTCCAAAAGACGGTTTAACATTTCCACCAGTAGGTGTTTATGATATTGCAAAAAAACTTATTCCAAAAGATGAAGGTGGTTTGATTGATCATAGTGGTCAAGTAGAAGTTATTTCTAGCATTGATCTTGATAAAAATAAAATTGAGAACGATTTACGCTGGGGTGTATACATTGTTATTAAGGCACAAAATGAATATGTTAAAAATTGTTTTAAAGATTATGGAATGGTAACAGACTTATCAGGAAATTATTCAGCCATATGGAGACCATATCATTATATAGGACTTGAATTAGCTCAATCAATTTATTCTATATCTCTAGATTTAAAACCAACTGGATTTACGAAAAATTATAATTCTGATGTTGCAGCAGTTGCAAAAAAAGATTTAAATATAGGTGAAAAACTCGATGGTGAGGGTGGTTTTTGCGCACGAGGTAAATTAATTAGTTCACAAAAATCAAAAGAGGATGGCATCCTTCCACTTGGCTTAACAGATAGCGCAATTGTTAAAAGAAATATTAAAAAAGATGAATTTATTAGACTTGCCGATGTTGATCTTGATTTACCAAAAGAAGTTTTAGAGGCTAGGGAATACCAATACAATTTAATTTAATTTTTTTTCTAAAAGTTCATAAACTTCATTGTTGATAAAATCCCAATTACAAAATTGTTTTTGATTAAAAAGTTTCAATTTATTATAAGGATTAAACTTATTAAATTCCCCCCATCTCCAGTCTGGATACAAACATAAAATTCCCCATGTTTCTATATTTAATGATGATGCTAGATGAAGAATTGATGTATCAGAAGAAATAACAAGATCTAACTTTGATATTAGAGAAGAAAGTTCATCTAACTTATAATTACCACAATCAATAAGGTTTGAAGATTTAAAATATTCTAAATCTCTTTCCCATACCTCGTTTTGTAGAGCGTAAAAATTAGCGTTTAAACTAAGAATTTTTCTAAAACAATCTAATGGTATAGATCTATAGGGCTCATTAGGTCCTAAAAATGAACCTGACCATACTAAACCAATATTTTTCTTTGAAAAATCAATTTTATTTTCTAGGTCAATTTTGTTTTTATGATTGAATTCTATTAGACTTTCCTTAGGGTTAATTTTTTCTTTATAAAAAAATTTTATAAGGGAGCCCAAAGATATTTTAAAATCAAATGTTTGATTTTTACATTCGTCATATGTTTTAATATTAATGTTTTTTAAATCTTTAAATAGATTTTTAATATTTTCTTGAACAACAAAGGTTACTTTATTTGAGATTTTTGATAATGGTAACAAATATTTTGAAAATTGAATTGAATCCCCCAAACCTTGTTCATTATAAACTACTATTGATTTATCTTTTATATTTGTTCCATCCCATTCACCAATATTTTTAAAAAAATTAGATAATTTAGATTTTCTAAACTCATAATATTTCCATCCCTCGTCAAAATTTCCTTCGTATAAATATCTAATGCCAAGATAGTTGTAAAAATCTGAATTATTTTTCAATATTTCCCTTGATTGATTTAATAATTCATTTCCTTTATTGCTTTGACCAGAATTAAAATAAAGTCTTATTAATGTTATTAAAAATTTTGTGACTCCTTTATTATTTTCTAATATTTCCTCAGCTTCTTTTATTTGATTTTTAAGAATTAAAAATTCTGCTTTATTATATAAAAATTCGATATAATTATTGTCTATAATTTCTGCTCTTTTAAAATATTCTTCAGATTTATTTTCATCTCTAAGAGATAAATAGCAAAGGAAAATATTATTAATTAAAATTTTATTATTATTATCTAGTTCTAATGCTTTAGAAAAATATTTTACTGAAGTTTTTGGTTTACCTTTTCTAAGATATATATTGCCAATATTATTAAAGCCTCTTTTTTTATCACTACCGTCTGTATTAATATATTCTTCGTAATATTTAATTGCTTCATCATAATTTTTATTTAATTCATTTGCTGATCCAATTTGAAAAATATTTAACGGGTTTTTGCTATCTAAATAATATAATTTAGTTGAATAATTAAGTAATTCTTTGAATTTTTTAGTAATAGTATAAATAACACAAAGATTTCTTATTGGATCTTGAAATTTATCATTGATTTCGATTACCTTTAAAAAAAAATTCTCAGCTTCCACTAAATTTTTTTTCATAAAATGAATAACACCAATAAAATTATAAATTATTGATTTATCATTTGAATTCTCGTTTAATTTACAAAGCTCCAATGCTTTATCTAAATTTTTTTTTTTAATATTTTCAGCAATAAGCTCTAAATCATTCATAAAAATAGGATTTAATATAATTTAATAATAATATTTATTTATTTGAAAGCCAAATTGTTTCGAAAGGTTTTAAATTTATAGAATTTAAAATTTTAGGTTTAAAATTTGGATCTATTAAATTTTTAAATTTGTTGAATTTTTTATTTATTTTAGCCTTTTGTAATTTTGAGGTTAGATTAGTTATACACAAAATAGTTTGTTTTTTATCTAAACTAACCCTTTTAATGCAAAAAAAATTGTCACCTAAATTAATATTAGTTCTGTAAGCATTAGGGTGAAATGCTTTTTGTTTTTTTCTTATATTAAGAAGGTATTTTAAAGTTTCAAATATGTAATACTCTTTTGAAGAATTATTTTTAATTTTTTTTAAAATATTAAATTCGTTCCATTTAAATCTATTAACATCTCTATTATTTCCAGTAATTACATATCTAGCTTCATCATTTGATTTGCCAAATAATGAGTTAAAATAAATAGCT
>CACMJW010000017.1 GCA_902614125.1 uncultured Pelagibacteraceae bacterium
GATTGTTCGATTATTAATTATACCTTCAAGCGGTCTCATTCCTATGCCATCGTGTGAGGCAATAAAATTTAAATAAGAATTTCCTTTTTTTGCTTGTGGTAATTTTTTACTCCAAGCATTTAAGTACGAACCATTTTCAAATAATAATGAATATATTAAGAGAGGTGGTAAAGAAAAATTATAAATCCAATTAGATTCATCATTATTTCCAAAATAACTTAAATTTTCTTTTTCAGGCAGGTTTGTTTCAGTAACAATAATAGTTTTTATATTTAAAGAATTAGAGACAATCCTTAAAACTTTTACAATTTCGTGCGTCTGTTTTAAGTTTATACATTTTGTACCACTTTCTTTCCAAAGATAAGCAATTGCATCCAACCTGAAAATTGTTACTCCATTTTTTATTAAATTTACCATTATTTTAATAAATCTTAATAAAACCTTTGGATTTTTGAAATTAAGATCTATTTGATCATCACTAAAGGTTCTCCATAGATATTCTTTTTTTTTAAATATATTGATTTCCTTTAGTAACTTATGATCTCTTGGTCTTACAACTTTTGAGGAATTGAATTTTGAATTAACTAATAAAAAGTAATCTTTGCCAGGTTTTTTTTCTTTTAAAAAATTTTTAAACCATAAACCTCTAGCTGATGCGTGATTTATAACCATATCCGCCATAATATGTGCTTTTGTAGAGAAATGTTTTATATTTAACCAATTACCAAATTTATTATCCACTTTATAATGATCTTTAACAGCAAAACCACTGTCACTGCTTGATGGATAAAAAGGAAGAAAATGTATCGTATCAATAAACTTTTTTAATTTTTTATTAAAAAATACCTGAAAGGTTTTTAGATTTTTTTTATTTTTTGAATAAATACTGTCACCATAACAAATCACCATCGTTGTTTTTTCTGAGACAAACCAATTTTTCTTTTTATTATTTCTATTAAAATGATTGATTACTTGTGAGATTTCCTCCACAATATAATCGATCTCATTTTTGGGTAAAAAATTGTATATTTGATTTAATTTAAAACTAATTTTTTTTTTGTTTATCTGAGATAACATTAACTATATTTTTTGTTATCTTCATTTACTACTTCTTTTAATCTTTTTAAAAAATCTGGAATAGCACTTTTTACTCTACTCCATGTTGGTATGAAAGGTGTATCCATAGGATTTAATATAAAAGCTTCTCCTGCTTTCATAATATTTCTTGCAAATAACTCAACTGTCTTTTCTTCAGTATGTGTATCTAATTTTAAACCATTCATTTCAGCATCGCTTCTATATATATCAATCAAATCTAAAGCAGATCTGTAATATGTTGCTTTTAATGATCTAAATTTTTCTCTACTAAATGTATTTCCTTGTGTTGCTAATTTTTTAATAAACGTTTTAATAATATCAATTGACATTCTAGATAAACCTTTTGTTTCGTCATCAATTGATAATATTTGGTGTTTATGATCATATTTATCTGCAAGATCGACCTGACAGATATTTTGAGGTGAAAAGCTTCTTTGCATCTCAGATAATATTCCAACCTCAATACCCCAATCAGATGATATTCTCAGTTCAGGTAAAACATTTCTTCTAAATGAAAATTCTCCTGCTAGAGGGTATTTAAATGATTTCATAAATTCTAAATAATCACTTTTACCAATAGTTTTTTCTAAAGCTGTCAAAAGTGGAAAAACTAATAATCTTGCAACACGTCCATTCATCTTATTTTCAGCAATTCTTGGATAATATCCTTTGCAAAATTCAAAATTAAAAGTTGGATTTACTACCGGATAAAAAAGTTTTGCAAGCATTCTTCTATCGTATGTCTTGATATCACAATCATGTAATGCAACAGAACGTGCACTATCTCTTGCTATACACATCCCAAGACAGTACCAAACATTTCTACCTTTACCGAGTTCATTTGGAGCTAAATCTTTTTTCTTTAATTCTTGATCAAGTTTTTTTAAAGCTGGGCCATCATTCCAAAGAATAGAGAAGGGCATATTTAATTTTTTAAAAAACTTCCATGCTTTCTTAGCTTGTTTTGAATTTGCTTTATCTAAACCTACAATTATATGATCTAAATATTTAGTTTTGCTAATTTCTTTTACAATTTTTGGTAATGCATTCCCTTCCAATTCAGAATATAGACACGGAAGTATTAGTTCCATTTTTCTTAGCTTTGAAAATGAAAGTAACTCTTTTTCAATTTCTGATGTGGTTTTAGTACCAAAATCATGCAAAGTTGAAATTATTCCATTTTGAGAAAAATCACTCATACAAAATTCTAGACATTATAATCCAATTTAACTAGCGCCATTTTAATCACATCAGCCCAGCCCTCAGGAGATGGCTTGTTAGAAATTATTAAATTATCTATATTTATTTGATCCTCTTTAAATTGATCGTTGAATACGAGGCAAGGCAGATCACTATTTTTTAGCATGTCCAAATCATTATAATTGTCTCCAACAGCTATCACCTTAGTGTTACTCTCTATTTTTTTGTAAATTTTTAATACTTTGTTCATAGATTTTACTTTATTTACATTATCACAAAGGTTTATCACACGACCTCCCTCCTGAATGGTTAAAGAGTTTTTTTTTAGTATTTTTGTTAAATCTTTTTTTTCATTTTTACTTCCCTCAAATAGAAAAGGTTCAGTGTATTTACGATTTAAAGCATTTTTTAGTTTTGTTTCACTTAAACCAAAAATATTAGTTTGATCCTTTTTATTTAGATTTGAGATAAATTTGCATTTACTCTGCAAATTTTCTGGTACATTATTTTTAAAAATTTCTAAAAGCTCTTCTTTTTCTCTACTTAGAATTATTTTGTTTGGAAAATTTAAATTTAATAAATTGAGATTATTTATAACTGAACCATTTTCTGAAATATAAGCTAAATTTTCACCTAGATCTTGATTAAATTCAATTATTTCACTTTCTGTTTTGCTAGAGTTTGGAATTATGTGTATTCCTGAATTTATAAGTTTTTTTATGTAATCTTTAATTTGGTCGAATTTAAATGTATCTCTATGAAGGATAGATCCATCAAGATCAGTAAATATAACTATTTTATTTTTTTTTATTGTCATAAATTCATTTTATAAATACAAAAAAATTTACTTATTTATCTTGTTCAATTATATATATTAGCATAAACAATCATGAAAATAACTCATGCCCTCGTGGTGAAATTGGTAGACACAAAGGACTTAAAATCCTTGCCCTTTTGGGAGTGCCAGTTCGAGTCTGGCCGAGGGCACCACTAAGTGATTAAACCCCACATCCTTTTTGATAACAATAATCTTTCAATAAAGATTAAAAATTTTGTCAAAAAAAAATTAGGTCATTATGCAATAGCAAAATCTGATTTGATAGTAGTCATTGGTGGAGACGGTTTTATGTTGGGGTCACTTAAAAAATATTACAAATATAATAAAAAGTTTTATGGAATTAATTCTGGAAATTACGGTTTCTTAATGAATAAATTTTCAACCAAACATACTTTAAATAATCTATCCAAATCACTTAGAGTTGTAACAATTTCTCCATTGGAAATGATTGTTAGAACTAAATCAAATTTAACTAAAAGATCTATTGCAATCAATGAGGTTTCAATTTTAAGACAAAGTAAACAAGCAGCATCATTGTCAATTTCTAGTAATTCAAAAACTATTATTAAAAACTTAGTTTCTGATGGAGTTTTGGTGTCTACTCCAGCTGGTAGCACTGCATACAATTTATCCGTTCATGGACCGATATTAGGCATAGATTCAAAAAAATTGGCTATAAGTCCTATAAGTCCGTTTAGACCAAGAAGATGGAAAGGAAAGATAGTTGGAGATAAATCAAAAATAATTATTAAAAATATTAATCCCTTAAAAAGACCAGTGAGCGCAGTTGCTGATAATGTTGAAGTGAGAAACGCAACAAATATTTCAATAAAAATTAATAAAAAAATTAAATTTAGCTTATTATATGACTCGAATAGAAGTCTTCAAAAGAAAATTAAAATTGAACAAATTAGAAATGAAACAAATTAAATGAGAAAATTTCTTTTATATATAATAATTAGTAATTTCATTTCGATAAATGCAATTGCTACAAATATAAAAATTGATCATGAAATTAATGCTTCTTTTCAATGTAAATTTGAAAAAATTATAATCAAAAATGCAGAATACAATTATAAAGTTTTTACTTCAGACGATATAGATAATGAGAATTTAAATAATTTTGAAATTATCTCTAAAATACCAAAAGATTTAGCTATTAATGGTTTGTCATCATTTTTAAGTAATTCTGAAAATTTAGAAGTTAAAATTGTAAATACTGAAGTCGTTTTATTCAAAGGTTTTGACAAAAATAAAAATTATTCAGAGTCAGGAATAATCAATAGAAAATCAGGAGAGCTAGTACACGAAATTACCAGAGACATTAATAGCGAAACATCTGAAAAAGATATTACATTTTATAATTGTAAAGAAATTAATAAAAACATCTGAGCAATTTAGTGGTGCCCCCGCACGGATTCGAACCGCGGACCTATTGATTACAAATCAATTGCTCTACCAACTGAGCTACAAGGGCATTTTGAGTTTTGTAATATCATTTTTTTTATTATCAAGATATTTTTTTATGTTGATTTATATGATGAAAAACTATGGCTGCACTGTTAGAAATATTTAAACTTTCTACATTTTCATTAATATTAATTTTTACAGAAAAATCAGTATATTTATTTGTGTGATGTTTAATTCCAGATCCTTCAGAACCAAAAAGTAAAATATTATTTCCTTCCCATTTAATATCTATAAAATCTTTATTACTTTTTGAGTCAAACCCATAAACCCAAAAATTTTTATCTCTTAGAAATTTGAGAGTTGTATTTATATTTGACACTTCAAAGATATTAAGATGCTCAACACAGCCACTAGCAGATTTGTACATTAATTTACTTTCCTTTGGAAAATGTCTTTCCTTAACAATTAATCCATCTATATTAAAAGATGCAGCGCTTCTAATTAATGAGCCTATATTTCTTGGATCAGTAACTTCATCTAAACATACAAAAGTTAAATTATTTTTATCTGATATAAATTCTTTTAACTCAATTTTTTCTAAATGTTCTATTTCTGCAACATAGCCTTGATGAAGTATGCCTTCATTTTTGGTATATTTGTCTAATTCTTTTTTGGTTTTGAAATATATTTTTACATCCTTCAATAAGTTTTTCTTTGGACTTAATCTGTGAATATTTTTTTTACTCTCTTCAGTTAAAAATACTTTTAAAATCTTCCTTTTTTCATTTTTTAAAGCCTCAAAAACAGCGTGTTTACCAACAATAAAAAAAGATGATTTGTTCATGATAATTATTGATTTTTATAAGCTTTTTTAACTATTTTACCAATATTTCACCTATTGCTTTTGTACAATAAAAATATATAAAACGCGTGTTGTTTAAAGCTTTATTGAACAAAGGGACGCTTCCCTAACGATTACGGAGGGGTACCAAAGCGGTCAAATGGGGCGGGCTGTAAACCCGTTGACTTCGGTCTTCGAAGGTTCGAATCCTTCCCCCTCCACCATTCAATATATTTTAAATAACTAGGAGTGTACTTGGGTGATGCGGGTGTAGTTCAATGGTAGAACGCTAGCCTTCCAAGCTGGATGTAAGGGTTCGATTCCCTTTACCCGCTCCAAAAATTTAAAAAAAAAGTAAAAGAAAAAAAGAGGTAAACAAGTAATGTCAAAAGAAAAGTTTGTAAGAAATAAACCGCACTGTAACATTGGTACAATCGGTCATGTCGATCACGGTAAAACTACGTTAACAGCTGCGATCACAAAAGTTTTAGCTGAGTCAGGCGGTGCACAATTTACTGCTTATGATCAAATTGATAAGGCTCCAGAGGAAAAAGAGAGAGGAATTACAATCTCAACAGCTCACGTTGAATATGAAACTGCAAACAGACACTATGCTCACGTAGATTGTCCTGGTCACGCAGACTATGTAAAAAATATGATTACAGGTGCAGCTCAAATGGATGGAGCAATTTTAGTAGTTAATGCTGCTGATGGTCCAATGCCTCAAACTAGAGAGCATATTCTTTTAGCAAGGCAAGTAGGTGTACCTGCCATAGTTGTTTACTTAAACAAAGTTGATCAAGTCGATGATAAAGAAATGATTGATCTTGTTGAGGAAGAAATTAAAGATTTATTAACATCATATAAATTCCCAGGTGACAAGACTCCTATCGTTAAAGGATCTGCACTTGCAGCTGTTGAAGGTAGAGATGATGAAATTGGAAAAAATTCTATCATGGATTTAATGAAAGCAGTAGATGAATTTATCCCACAACCAGATAGACCAAAAGATAAAGATTTCTTGATGCCTGTTGAGGACGTTTTCTCAATTTCTGGAAGAGGTACCGTAGTAACAGGTAGAGTAGAGTCTGGTATAATTAAAACTGGAGATGAAATTGAAATAGTTGGTATTAGAGAAACGAAAAAAACAGTTTGTACAGGAGTTGAAATGTTTAGAAAGCTTTTAGACTCAGGAGAGGCTGGAGATAATATCGGAGCTCTTTTAAGAGGAGTTGAAAGAACCGACGTTGAAAGGGGACAAGTTCTTTGTAAACCTGCATCAATTACTCCACATACAAAATTTGAAGCTCAGGCATATGTCTTGAAAAAAGAGGAGGGAGGAAGACATACTCCTTTCTTTACAAAATATAGACCTCAGTTTTATTTTAGAACAACCGATGTAACTGGTGAAGTTGAGTTGCCTGCAGGAACTGAAATGGTTATGCCTGGTGATGATGCTAAATTTACAGTTAAACTTATTACACCGATTGCAATGAACGAGAAATTAAACTTTGCGATAAGAGAAGGTGGTAGAACAGTAGGAGCTGGAGTAGTAACTAAAATTATAGAGTAAACTCCATAGGAGTGTAGCTCAATTGGTAGAGCGCCGGTCTCCAAAACCGGAGGTTGGGGGTTCGATTCCCTCCGCTCCTGCCAAAAAGGTTACAGATTATGAAAAACCCTTTAAAATTTATTCAAGATGTAAAACAAGAGGCTTTTAAAGTTACTTGGCCTACAGGCAAAGAAACATTGCAAGGAGCTCTTATGGTTGTTGCAATGGCTATAATTGCATCTTTGTTCTTTTTATTATTGGATCAAGTTTTAAAGTTTTTTTTAGAATTAATTCTTAAGGTAAGTTTATAATGAAAAATTGGTATATTGTACAATCTCATTCAAGTTTTGAAAATAAAGTTGCCAGTTTAATTAAAGAAGAGGCCGAAAAAGCAAAAGTTTCTGATAAAATTGAGGAAATTATTGTTCCAACACATGACATTACTGAAGTTAAAAGAGGCAAAAGAGTGCAAAGAAAAAAAAAGTATTTTCCTGGCTATGTATTAATTAAAAGTGAGATGGATAATGAACTTTACCATATGATTAAGAGAATAAAGAGAGTAAGTGGATTTTTAGGTTCAAAAGGAATGCCCATACCTGTTTCAGATAAAGAAATTGAGAAAATTTTAGGACAAATAAAAGATGGTGTAGCTCAACCAAAATCTGCTATAGAGTACAGTGTTGGAGAAAAAGTTCAGGTGATCGATGGACCTTTTGCATCCTTTAGTGGTCTTGTAGAAGATATTGATGAGGATAAATTAAGACTTAAAGTTTCAGTTTCAATTTTTGGTCGACCAACACCTGTTGATTTGGAATTTAACCAAGTAGAGAAAGCAAGTTAATGGCAAAAAAAGAAATAAGTGGATATATAAAATTACAAATAAACGGTGGACAAGCAAATCCTGCGCCACCAGTCGGTCCTGCTTTAGGGCAACGTGGTATTAATATTATGGAGTTCTGTAAAGCATTTAATGAAAAAACAAAATCTTTTGCTGGAAAACCTGTGCCAGTAATAATTACAGTATACAAAGATAAAAAATTTGACTTTATTTTAAAGTCACCACCGGCATCTCATTTCATCAAAGAGGCAGTAAAACTTAAAAGTGGTTCAAAAGAACCTGGTAGAAATATAGTTGCTTCAATATCAAAAAAACAACTAGAAGAGATTGCTAAAAAGAAAATGGAAGACTTGAACGCACATGACCTAGAGGAAGCATCAAAGATTATTGCAGGATCTGCAAGATCAATGGGAATAGAGGTTAAAGAATAATGCCATCAAAAAGATTTAAAAAATTGCCAGAGAATACTAACACTCTACCTTCCGAGAGTTTTGAAAAGTTAGTATCTTTAGTAAAAGAGAATTGCACAACTAAATTTGATGAGTCGATAGATTTAAGTTTTCAAATTAATAACAAACAAAAAAAAAGTGAAATTAATATAAGAACTTCCGTAAATCTCCCGGGTGGAACAGGAAAGACTGTAAAAGTTGCAGTTGTTTGCGAGGATAATAAATCTCAAGAAGCAAAAGATGCTGGTGCAGATATCGTTGGTGGAGATGAGTTTGTAGAAAAAATTAAAGGTGGTGAATTAAACTTTGAAAAATTAATCTGCACACCAGGTATGATGATAAAACTATCAAAATTAGGCAAGGTTTTGGGACCAAAAGGGTTAATGCCAAATCCAAAACTTGGTTCAGTAACAAATGATTTAACAAAAGCTGTGTCTGATGCAAAGTCTGGACAAGTGGAAATTAGAAATGACAAAAATGGAAATATTGGAGTAAGTATTGGAAAGAAATCTTTTGATGATGAAAAATTAGTTAAAAATTACAATGCAATCATTGATGCATTAGAGAAAGAAAAATCAAACAATACTCTTAAAGGTGATTTAGTTAAACAAGTTTTTATAACATCAACTATGGGAGTTTCTTATAAAGTGAAATTAGGCAAGAGTATTTAATTATGATGAATAAAGAACAAAAGAAGCAGTACATTAGTGATATGTCAACACAGTTTGATAAATCAGAAGCTGTAATAGTTACTCATTATCAAGGTTTGACAGTTTCTCAGTTAGATGAATTAAGAAAACAAATGAGAGAACATGGTATTAAATTCAAGATAACCAACAATAGAATTACAAAATTAGCTTTAGAAAAAACTAGATGTAAAGATTTATCAGATTTATTCAGTGGCCCAACAGCTGTAGCAATGTCTGAGGACGCAATTACATCTGCAAAAATATTAACGAAATTTTCTAAAGAGAATCAGAATTTAAAAATTTTAGGTGGTATAATGGGTTCTGACGTTTTAGATGTTGCAGGAGTTCAAAATGTTGCGACATTACCATCTCTAGATGAAGCAAGAGCAAAAATAGTAGGTATTTTAAGGTCTCCAGCACAAAAAATTGCAAGTATTTTACTTGCGCCGGCGTCAAAAATCGCTATTTTAGCGCTCGAAAAATCAAAAAAATAACCAGGGACATTAGACTAATATGGCTGACTTAAATAAAATTATAGAAGATTTATCAAGTTTGACTGTTGTAGAAGCAGCTGAACTTTCAAAACAACTTGAGGAAAAATGGGGTGTAACAGCAGCAGCAGCAGTTGCAGCAGCACCAGCAGCAGCAGCAGGTGCGGCACCAGCAGAGGAAAAAGATGATTTTACAATTATGCTTACAGCGGCAGGTGATAAAAAAATTAATGTAATTAAAGAAGTTAGAGCTATCACTGCTCTAGGATTAAAAGAAGCTAAGGACTTAGTTGAAGGAGCACCTAAAGAAGTAAAATCTGGTGTTAACAAAAAAGAGGCTGAAGAAATCAAGCAGAAACTTGAAGCAGCTGGCGCAAAAGTAGAACTTAAGTAATTTAAACAGGATTTTTTGCTGATTTAAATTTTTTAAATCAGTAGGTGTGATGCAATTATCTTTTACTAAAAAGAAAAACATTAGAAAAAGTTTCGGTAAACTAAAGGAAAGTTTATCCATACCAAATCTAATTGAGGTTCAAAAAAATTCTTATAAAGAATTGACAGAATTCAAACATGACGTTGAACAACATTTAATTAAAGGTTTTGATAGAGTATTTAAAAGCATTTTTCCCATTGAAGATTTGAACGACAAAGCAACATTAGAATATGTTTCATATAAATTAGAAAAACCAAAATTTGATGTTGAAGAATGTATTACAAGAGGCTTAACTTATTCTGCTGCTCTTAAATGTACATTAAGGCTAGTTGTTTATGAAATAGACCAGGAAAACAATACTAAAGATATTTTGTCAGCAAAAGAACAAGAAGTTTACATGGGTGAGGTTCCAATGATGACTAACAGTGGAACTTTTATAACTAATGGGGTTCAAAGAGTTGTTGTTAATCAAATGCACAGAAGCCCTGGCGTATTTTTTGATCATGACAAAGGTAAATCTCATGCAAGTGGAAAATTGTTATTTAATTGCAGAGTAATACCTAATAGAGGTTCTTGGCTAGATTTTGAATATGATGTTAAAGACTTTCTTTATTTTAGAATTGATAGGAAAAAGAAAATATTAGTATCAACTTTACTTCAGGCACTTGGATTTTCAAAGAACGATATAGTCAACGAATTTTATGAAAAAGACATTTATAATTTTGATGAAAAACTTCATAAATGGAAAACTAAATTTGATCCTGAAAATTATAAGTCTAAAAATTTTTCAGAAGAAGTAATAGATGCCAAAAATAATAAAGTTATTGTCAAACAAGGTGAAAAAATTAACTTTTTAACAGCAAAAAAACTTTCAAACGACGGGCTTAAGGAAATATTTGTATCTAGCGAATCTTTGTTTGGAAAGTTTCTTCATAAGGATATTCAAATAGGTGAAGATGTATTTAAAATAGGTACTGAGTTAAATGATACTATCGTTCAAAAAATAATTGAAGCAAACATTAAATCTATCGAAATTTCTAAAACAAATTCTATTACAAAAGGACCATACTTATTATTAACTTTATTAAATGATAAGAATGAAACTAAAAATGATGCCATCACTGAAATTTATAAAGTTTTAAGACCAGGAGAGCCACCAACTATCGAGATTGCAACTCAAATTTTTAATAATCTATTTTTTAGTTCTGACAGGTACGATCTATCAGATGTTGGTAGAGTAAAAATGAACTCGAGATTAAATCTTAATTGTTCAGACAAAATAACAATACTTAGAAACGACGACATACTAGCCATTGTCCAAAAAATGTTAGATTTAAGAGATGGAAAGGATGAAGTGGACGATATTGATCATCTTGGTAACAGAAGAGTAAGGTCAGTTGGTGAATTGGTTGAAAATCAAGCTCGTATTGGCGTTTACAGAATGGAAAGAGCAATAAAAGAAAAAATGACCACTTTGGATGTTGAGTCTGCAATGCCACAGGATCTTATAAATGCTAAACCTTTAACGATTTCTTTGAAAGATTTTTTTGCAACTTCTCAGCTTTCTCAATTTATGGACCAAACAAACCCTCTGTCAGAAATTACTCATAAAAGAAGAGTATCTGCTTTAGGACCAGGTGGTCTTACAAGAGAAAGAGCAGGATTTGAAGTTCGTGACGTTCATCCAACACATTATGGAAGGATCTGCCCAATTGAAACTCCTGAAGGCCCAAACATTGGTCTAATTAATAGTCTTTCTACTTATTCAAAAATTAATAAATATGGTTTTATAGAAAGCCCATACAAGAAAGTAGAAAATGGAATAGTTCAAGATAATATAGAGTATCTCTCGGCAATGGAGGAAACAAAATTTACAATTGCGCAAGCTAATTCTGTTATTGATAAAAACGGTAAATTTAAAGAAGATCTTGTATCTTGTAGAGAAAATCTAAACTTTATTTTATCAAAACCAGAAAATATTGATTACATCGATGTATCACCAAAACAGTTAGTCTCAGTTGCTGCATCGTTAATTCCATTTTTAGAAAATGATGATGCAAACAGAGCATTAATGGGATCAAACATGATGAGACAGGCAGTGCCTTTATTAAAACCTGAAGCACCTCTAGTTGGAACTGGTATCGAAAGTGATGTAGCTTTGGATTCTGGTGTTACAATTGTTGCAAAGAGGGATGGAGTTGTTGACAAAATTGATGGAAAAAGAATTGTAATTAAAGCATCTAATGAAAAAGACTATTCTCAATCAGGTGTTGACATCTATAACTTACAAAAATTTAAAAGATCAAATCAAAATACTTGTATAAATCAAAAGCCATTAGTTAGAGTTGGTGATAAAGTTAAATCAGGAGATATTATAGCAGATGGTCCATCCACCAAAATTGGCGAACTTGCTCTAGGTAAGAACGTTACTGTAGCGTTTATGCCATGGCAAGGTTACAATTTCGAAGACTCAATTCTTATATCTGAGAGATGTGTAACTGATGATGTATTTACTTCAATACATATAGAAGAATATGAAGTTATGGCTCGTGACACAAAATTAGGTGAAGAGGATATCACAAGAGATATACCAAATGTAAATGAAGAAGCTTTGAAAAATTTAGATGAGTCGGGAATTGTTTATATAGGAGCTGAAGTAAAACCAGGTGATATATTAGTTGGAAAAGTAACTCCAAAAGGTGATTCCGCTTCAGGTCCTGAAGAAAAATTATTAAGATCAATATTTGGAGAAAAAGCAATCGATGTTACTGATACGTCGTTAAAAATGCCAAGTGGAAGTGGTGGTATTGTTGTAGATGTAAGAGTTTTTAATAGACATGGTATAGAAAAAGACGAAAGGTCAATTACTATAGAAAGAGCAGAAATAGAAAGCGTTCAAGAGGATAAAAAGGTTGAGGAAGAAATTTTAGAGAGAAGCATTAAACAAAGAGCAGCAACATTTCTAGCTGGTTCTTCATTAGATAAAAAAATAAAAGACCTAGATGCTGGAACTAAATTAGATGAAGATAAAATCAATAGCTTATTAATTTCTGATTTATTTAAAGTAACTATAAATGATGCAAAAAATTCAGATTCATTATCACAACTTAAAGAGCAATATAATAGTGCAAAAAAAGATATTCAGGATCGTTTTGAAGATAAAGTATTAAAAATTAGACAAGGTGATGATCTATTACCAAGTGTCATGAAAATGGTAAAAGTATTTGTAGCTATCAAAAGAAGACTTAGACCAGGTGATAAAATGTCAGGAAGACATGGTAATAAAGGTGTAGTTAGTAAAATTGTTCCAGTAGAAGATATGCCATATAGGGAAAATGGAAAACCTGTTGATATAGTTTTAAATCCGCTCGGAGTACCTAGTAGAATGAATGTAGGTCAAATTTTGGAAACACACTTAGGATGGTCTTGTACTGAACTTGGTGAAAAATTAAAAAATTTAGTCAATGAAAACCAAAAAAAAATTGAAAAAACAGAAAAAATGAAAACATTTTTAAAATCTGTGTATGGTCATGAAGTTTATGATGAAAACATAGATAAATTAAGCAATACTGAATTTAAAGATTTGTGTGATAACATTCAAAATGGTGTTCCTATAGCTACACCAGTTTTTGATGGAGCTAAAGAACAAGATGTAACTAACATGCTAGATCTAGCTGAACTGCCAAACTCAGGACAAACACATCTGTGGGATGGAAGAACAGGTGAAAAATTTGATAGACCAGTAACTGTTGGAACAATTTATATGCTTAAATTGCATCATTTAGTAGAGGATAAAATTCACGCAAGATCAACAGGACCTTATAGCTTGGTTACTCAACAACCACTTGGTGGAAAAGCACAATTAGGTGGACAAAGATTTGGTGAAATGGAAGTTTGGGCATTAGAAGCATATGGTGCCTCATACACTTTACAAGAAATATTGACAGTAAAGTCTGATGATGTTGCAGGTAGAGTAAAAGTTTATGAAACGATTGTAAAAGGTGAAGAAAATTTTGAATCTGGAATTCCAGAATCTTTTAACGTTTTAGTAAAAGAAATAAAATCATTAGCATTAAATGTGGAGTTAAATTAGTATGAGTAAAGAACTAACAGATTTATTTAAAAATTCTGAAATTTCAGATGCTCAGAATTTTAATAGTATAAAAATTACTTTAGCTAGTCCTGAAAAAATTAAATCCTGGACATACGGTGAAATCAAAAAACCCGAAACGATAAATTACAGAACATTTAGACCAGAAAAAGATGGTCTGTTTTGTGCGAGAATTTTTGGCCCAATAAAAGATTATGAGTGTTTGTGCGGAAAATACAAACGGATGAAATTTAGAGGAATTATATGTGAGAAATGTGGTGTAGAAGTTACAAAATCAAATGTAAGAAGAGAAAGAATGGGTCACATAAACCTTGCAACCCCTGTTGCTCATATATGGTTTTTAAAGTCACTTCCTAGCAGAATTTCATTGGCAATTGATATGAAACTTAAAGAGGTTGAACGAGTTCTTTATTTTGAAAACTTTATTGTAATTGAACCTGGATTAACTGGATTAAAGAAAAATCAATTACTTGGTGAAGAGGAATTAATTAAATATCAAGATGAATACGGGGAAGAGTCTTTTACTGCGGGCATTGGTGCAGAGGCGATCCTTGAAATTTTAAAATCAATCAATCTTGAAGAGGAAAGAAATAGTTTAATAAAAACAATAAAAGAGACTAAATCAAAAGTATCAGAAGAAAGATCAATAAAAAGATTAAAGCTAATTGAATCCTTTATAGAAACTGGAAATAAGCCTGAATGGATGATTTTAACAACAATTCCTGTTATTCCTCCAGAATTAAGACCTTTAGTACCATTAGATGGTGGCAGATTTGCAACTTCAGATTTGAACGACCTATAT
>CACMJW010000018.1 GCA_902614125.1 uncultured Pelagibacteraceae bacterium
ATGCTGGTGGATATGATGTGAATGAACGAAAACAGGAATCAGTAAATTGGAATTAGTTTTTAAAGTATAAATAAAGTTTGTTCCTCTAAATTTTCTATCGACAACCTCTAATTTTAAGTTGCTTTGATCATCATGTTCTAAATCTTCTGGTTGTAATAACAGTTGAACATCAGATCCATTGGGATAATGTTTTATAAAATTACCCTTTATTGTTCCAAGATCTTTATTTTCTAAACTATTTTCACCTGTAACTTTAGCTGGAATTAATATTCCTCTATTTAAAAAGTTTACTACCTCAATTGAATTTGGAAAGTGGTATACATTATAAGGATCATCATACTGCTTTAGCTGACCGTTTAAAATAATCCCACATTTACCTCCTAAATAAAAAGCCTCATAAGAGTCGTGTGTAACAATAATAGTTGTTATTTTTGAATTATTTAATATTTGCTTTAATTCCACTTGTATTTCCTCTTTAAAACTTTGATCAACGTTAGATAAAGGTTCATCTAACAACAATAAATCTGGTTGTGAAATTAAAGACCTAGCTAGAGATGCTCTTTGAGCTTCACCAGCACTTATTTCATGAGGATATTTATTTAATATATTTTTAAGATTTAAAAATTTGATTACATCCTTTTGGTTTATTTTTTTCTTTTTTCCTATTTTTCGATTTGATCCTAGCTCAATATTTTTCTCAACATTAAAATGTGGAAATAAAGAATTTTCTTGGAATGATAAAGCTATGTTACGGTACTCAGGTTCTATATGTTTGTCTTTTGATGATAGAATTTTATTTTTTAATTTGATCTGCCCTGATTTAATTTTTTCAAGGCCAGCTATTGTTCGTAATATTGTAGTTTTACCTATTCCTGAAGGACCAAGAAGACAAATAATATCACCTTCGTTTTCTATTGATAGATTTACATTATTAACTTTATTTTTTCCTCCGGCTGTAAAAGATACATTTTCAATTTCAAAAAAATTTTCAGGCATCAGTCTTTCAGTATATATCTAGATGTAATCAAAATAAAAGTACTTGCAATTAAAATTAGAAATAAAGATGGCACAGCTGCTGCTTCTAATAAGTCTTGAGAAGCATATATATAAGCGGTGGTAGCAAAAGTTTCAAAATTAAAAGGTCTTAATATTAAGGTAATAGGTAATTCTTTAATTATCTCGATAGATATAAGTATACCAATTAAAAATATAGAGTTTCTTAAATATGGCACATGAATACCTAAAAATGTTTTTATTTTTGAATAACCTAGTAAATAAGAACTTTCATCAATAGATCTATTAATTCTCTCATACCCAGATTTTAAACCATTATATGCTAAAGAATAAAATCTAATAAAGTAAACAATTACCAAACCTATTATAGACCCAATGAATATTTTTTTTATTGAGCTTAATTCATAATATTTAATTATGTTGTTATCAAACCAAGCAACAAAAGTTATAAAGGCTACAGCTAAAATTACACCTGGAATTGCATAACCGGTAATTGAAAACATTGTGAGAAAATTTAGAAATTTACTTCTGGTTACTCTATTTCCATAATTTGCAATAAATGAAAATATGATAAGTACAGCACTGGATAAAAATACGAGATAAATTGTATTTAATGAAAGTTGTAAAATATTTAAATCTAACAAATTTTTAGGAAAAATAATTGTCCAGTAAAACATTTGCAAAACTGGAAATAAAAAACTTATGAAAAATACTAGAAAACAAACTGAGAAAGCAAAAATAGATTTTGTACCTTTAAGATTAAGTTTTTTCTTTTGTTTTACTCCTCCTCTTGATGGAGAGTGATACTGCGCTTTTCTTCTTGATATATGTTCAATGAAAAATAATCCTAAAATAAATAGTAACAGAAAAAACGACAATTGATTTGCAAAAGCTAAATCATCAAATGATATCCATGAATCATAAATTCCAGTTGTTAGAGTAGAAATTCCAAAGAAGGATACCGCTCCAAATTCAGATAGTGTTTCCATAGCAACCAAAGCTAATCCAGCAACTATTGCTGGTCTTGCTGAAGGTAGTATTATTGAGAAAAAAACTTTTAATCTCGAAAAACCAAGATTTTGTCCCAATTCTAAAAGATTTTGAGATTGATAGTGAAAGGATGCTCTTGTTAAAACATAGACATAACCAAATAAAGAGAAGGATATTGATAAAATAGCACCAAGCATACCATCAAATTTCGGAATTAATTTATTATATTCTCCTGGTCCTAAAATAGATTTTATTATCGAATATAAAGTTCCAAAGTTTTCAAAAAAAGCTGTTAATGAGTAAGCATATATATAAGCTGGAACTGCAAAAGATAATATTAGAGCCCATTTAAAAAATTTAACACCAGGAAAATTATAAAAGGAGACTATATATGCACACCCAACTCCTATTATAAGTGTAAATATTAAAACACCAAATAAAAGTATAAATGAATTGATTATATATTCGTATAAAAAGGTACTTTTAAGTATTTCAAAGTAATTTGAAGTATCTTCAAAAAAACTTGAGAAAACAGTTAATATTGGAATAGATACAACAATTGAAACTAACAAAGATGAAATGTACCAAGTGTTTATTCTCATATTATAATCCGCCTTATAATCATGAAAACTAAAAGTGTCCATGCGAAAGGAGAAACCTTAGCATGGACACATGTCTAGAAAATCAAAAATTAAATACTTTTAGGATGTGCGGAACCTCCTTGTTTTTAATTTCTGTTAGTTTTCTATTATTTATTCTTTTACTGATTTTTTTACACTCCATAGAACATGCAGGACATCCTGTAGAAGATTTATTATAATCAATATTAGACATAAATTTTTTGTTCATGTTTTTCTTATTTCCATCCAGCAGCAAGCATAACTTCTAAAGCGTCGGCTTGTTTAGCTCCATATGTTTTAACTGAAGTTTTATTATCTTGTTTAAAACTCAGATCTTTTCCTGGAACTAAGTCATTTGCTGAAACCCCTGAAATCATTGGATACTCAAAAGTATTATTAACAATATGATTTTGTGCTTCAGCAGTTAATAAAAACTCAACAAGTTTTACAGCATTGGATTTATTTGGAGCATACTTCAACATTCCAGCTCCACTAATATTCATATGTGTTCCTCTATCTTGTTGATTAGGAAAAAAAGGCATTACTTTTTTTGCTGCTTCTTGTTGCTCAGCACCTTTTTTACCAGATAACATTAATGCATGATAATAAGTGTTAGCTACAGCAATATCTGCTTCTCCTGCTGCTACTGCCATAATTTGAGCTCTATCATTTCCTTTAGGTGTTCTTGCCATATTACCAACAACCGATTTAGCCCAATTAGCTGTACTATTTTTTCCATTATTTTTTACTAAAGATGCAACTAAAGATTGGTTATAAATATTATTTGATTTTCTTATAACTAGTCTACCTTTCCATTTTGGATCAGCTAGACCTTCATAAGTCATACCATTTAACTCATTTGCACTTACTCTTTCTGGTGAATAATAAATTATCCTTGCTCTCTTAGCTATTCCGGTCCATTGGGCACTTCTAAATTGATTTGGTACGACATTTTTTATTGCCTTTGACCACCCAGCCTTTTGAAGCATTCCTTTAGCTTGAAATGCACCCAATCTTCCAGCGTCAGCAGTAATGTATAAATCTCCTATACAATCAGCTCCCTCTTCCATTATTCTTTTTTGAAGAGCTTTATCTTTTCCTGATACAACATTAACTTTAATTCCAGTTTTAGACGTAAACTTCTCATAAAGTTGAATGTCTGAGTCGTAATGTCTTGCACTAAAAACGTTAACCTCCGCAGAAAATGCGAAAGATGAAATGAATGCAAAAAGTATTCCAATTATTGTTATTTTTCTCATTTTTCTCCCTTTTCCCGCACTGTTTATAATGAAATTAGTAACTATTCGCAATGATAATGATTATCAATTGCAATATTGACGCATTTTAACTTAAAATTTCCACTCAGAAATCTTGCTGTATAGAAAGTTCCTAAATGTAGACACTCTAGCTACATTTTTAAGGGATTGAGGATATACAAAATGTGCTTCTGTTATTGGCCCTTCTACTTTAGGTAACACTTTGATTAAGTTTGAGGACTGAAATACCAAGTAATCTGGTAACGCTGCTAAACCTACTCCACTCTCAACTGCTAAAAGTAGGCCCATAACGCTATTAACCCTCATTACTGATTTCCTTTTTTTATTATCTTTCATGCCAATTTTTAAAGCCCAATCAGGGTTATAAACTGGTGAAGGTGCACCTTTTCCAAATGAGATAAACTTATGTTTATTTAAATCATTAATAGTTTTTGGTATTCCATATTTTTCTAAATATCTATTAGATCCATAAATATGATAGTTAATATCTATCAATTTCTTTTGGATATAATTCAATTGCTTGGGCCTTCTCATAAATATTCCAATATCTGCCTGTCTAGTGCTTAGATCTAACTCTTTGTCATCAAATATAAGCTCAATTTCAATTTCAGGATTTAGTTGCATAAACTCTTGAATTCTTGGAGTTAGCCAGTGCGTTCCAAAACTTCTAACTGTTGTGATTGTTAATTTTCCTGATGTTTTGTGTTTTTGGTCCCCTAATGAAGTTTCAACCTCTTTTAATTTACTAATAACTTCATGAGCTGTTTTATAAACATATTCACCATTTTCAGTTAAAGTTAAACCCCTTGCATGCCTTTCAAATAATTTGACTTTTAAATCTTCCTCTAAAGATTGAATTTGTCTACTAATTGCAGATTGACTTAAATTTAATATTACTGTTGCACTAGTAAAACTTCCAGCTTCTGCAACTGCATGAAAAATTTTTAATTTATCCCAATCCATTATTTATTTAAATCGATTAATACTCTTCCTGCAATTTCTCCTTTTAAAATTTTTGGATAAGTTTCAACTAATTCCTCTAAACTTAAGATTTGAACAGATTTCTCTAATAATTCAAAATCAATTAAGTCAGTTGCTGCTTGCCAAACAAATTCTCTTCTTTTGATACTTGCTCCAGCAGAATCCATTCCCCAAATTTTTATACCTCTTAACATAAATGGTAACAAGTTCGTATTTAATTCATTGCTATTTGCATTACCACAAACAGCAATAATACCATTTGATTTAGTTTGAGCGATAGCATTTGCGAGTATTTTTCCACCAACTGTATCAACTACACCATCCCATAAACCTTTATCAATTGGCCTTGGATCTTTATCAAATTCACTGCGATTAATAACGTTTTTTGCACCTAAAGACTCTAAATAGTTTTTTTTATCATTTTTACCAGTTACTGCAGTTACGTTATATCCCATCTTATTTAAGATCATGACTGCAACACTTCCTACACCGCCCGTTGCTCCAGTAACAAGAACGTCATTTACTTTTGCACCAAGTAACAATTCTTCTCTTGCTTTAATCGCAAAAGCACTCATTAAAGAGGTAAAACCAGCAGTGCCTAGCATCATTGCTTGTTTTGATGATAAATTTTTTGGTCTTTTAACTAAAAAATTACCATCAACTTTTGCAATTTGAGAATATCCACCGTAATAAATTTCACCTACTCTAAAACCTGTTAAAATAATTTCATCACCTTCTTTAAATTTGTCATTTTCACTTTCTATTACTGTTCCAGAAAAATCTATTCCTGGAATATGAGGAAATTCTTTAACTAACCTTCCTCCATTTTTTAAGATCATTCCATCTTTGAAATTTAAATCTGAATAATCAACTTTAACAGTAACATCGCCATGCTTTAAAAAACTTTTATCAACTGATTTCACTTCTCTAGTAAAAGTTTCACCATCTTGATTAAGCACTAAAGCTTTGAAATTTTCTGACATGAAATGAATTAATATTATTTTGCGATAAACCGCAAATATCTATTCTGATAACTTAAATCGTCCTTGAATTGACCTAAATAAAAATTTGTAACTGTTGTTGCCTGTTCTTTTTTAATCCCTCTCATCGTCATACACTGGTGAGTTGAATCTATTGTTACTGCAACACCTTTTGCATCTAAAGACTCCATTAAAGTATTTGCAATTTGGACTGTAAGTCTTTCTTGTGTTTGTAATCTTTTAGAAAATACCTCAACTACTCTTGCAATTTTACTCAATCCTACAACTCTTTGATTTGGAATATATGCAACATGAGCAATTCCGATAATTGGTGCCATATGATGTTCACAGTGGCTTTGAACTGAAATGTTTTTTTGAACAACCATATCACTGTAACCTTCTACATCTCCAAAAGTTTTATCAAGAACGGCTTTTGGATCCTCGTTGTAGCCTTTAAAATATTCTTTAAAAGCTTTCATAACTCTTTTTGGAGTTTCTAATAGACCTTCTCTTGATGGATCTTCACCTATCCATTTCAAAATTTTAATAAAAGCCTCTTGGGCTTCTTTATCAGAAATTTCTTCTTTATTTTTATTGTTTTCGTTTTTTACTAATTTCATGAACGGTTTTTATATATATATTTACTTAATATTAAAATATTTAATATATTAGTGAATGTGCTAGATAATGCACTTTATATGTTTAAAAAAAGAGAAAATGTCGCTGAAATAGAGGAAGGTAAGTTACTTTCGCCAAAATTCGACAATGATGGATTGATTCCAGTAATTACTACATGTTCAAAAACTAAAGAAATCTTAATGCATGGTTACATGAATGTTGAGGCATTTAAATTAACAATTGAAACAAAAGAGGCTCATTATTTTAGTAGATCAAGAAAACAACTTTGGCACAAAGGTAAAACGAGTGGTTTTGTTCAAAAGGTTAAAGAAATACGAATTGATGATGATCAAGATGCTGTTTGGATAACAGTTGATATTGGTGAGGGAGCGAGTTGTCATGTTGGATATAGATCCTGTTTTTATCGTTCTGTTCCAATGGGAAAAATTGATAACGCAAGAAATATAGAAATGAAATTTGAAGAAGATAAAAAAAAATTTGATCCAGAGGTAATTTACAAAGGTCAGCCAAATCCAACTAAAATATAGATAAGTGGAGATACAGTACAAAAATCTTAAAATTTTTGGACCTGCGGTCTTGAAGGTAAAAATTCCAGATGAAATTACAAAAAAATTAAATGATTATATTGATGAAGTTGTGAAAGATAAGGAAAAGAGCAAAAATTTAAATTTGGGTGAGTCTCTTGCTGGTGACGTTACACAAGAATTTTTTTTAGAAAATGAGTTTGCTAAATCATGTGGATGGTTAGATTTTATAGCAAATTGCACAAAAATATTTATCGAACTTAATGAAGGAAAAAAAATTAAAAATTTTAATTTGATGAGATCGTGGGTGGTGAGACAATTTCAAAATGAGTATAATCCTGTTCATTGGCACAGCGGCCATGTTTCTGGCGCAGGCTTTTTAAAACTACCCCAGACATTTGGTAAACACACACAAGATAAACAAAATAAACAGTATCACGGTGGAAAATTGGAGCTAATTCATGGTACAAAACAATTTTTATCAGAAAGTGTTTTTAAAATTACACCTGAGGTTGGAGATTTTTATTTATTCCCTCATTATATGATGCACACTGTTTATCCATTTAAAAATACTAAAGAGGAAAGAAGGTCAATTTCATTTAATGCTAAAGTTGATGAGGAAGCATTTAACGTTTATTAAAAGATAAAAGTAATAACATTATGAAATTAATTAATCCGTTTGGTCCAAAAATTGCTGTTCTTAAAATACCAAAAAATCTCATTAAAAAAATAAATAATGAATTTGAACAGATTTTATTAAGTAAAAAATTAATTAAAAAAAGAGATTATTCAAAAAAACTTGTCGGACAAGTTAGTCAAGAGATAGAATTATCAAATAAGTTTATAGAAAAAAATTTAAAGAAATATGTAAAAAAAAGTATTAACCAGTACTTATTAAAAAGTTTAAATAAAAAAACAGAAAAAATTAAAATTAAAAACCTTTGGATTGTAAGGCAATTTAAAAATGACTATAACCCTATCCATTTTCATAATGGTGATATTTCAGGTGTTGGATATTTAAAAATCCCAAAAAATCTAACCAAAGGAAATAAAAAAATAAAAACCCATGGAACGATAGACTTTATCTATGGCTCAAAATCGTTCTTAAATAATAGTATTTATAATCATATTCCTAAAGTGGGAGATCTAATATTGTTCCCAAATTATTTGATGCATACTGCATATCCGTTTAAAATAGATGGTGAAAGAAGGTCATTTTCTTTTAATTTAGAAATAGATAAAAAAGTATCGAGTATATTTAATGAGTAAAATTCAAAAAAATGTTCTTGGTGAAGACTTAGAGAACTGTTCAAATAACCCTTTAACTGGTTGGTATAGAGATGGATGTTGTAATACAGATGAAAATGATCACGGCATACATACCGTATGTGCGAAGGTAAATAATGAATTCTTAGAATGGTGTAAAGAGGCAGGAAATGATTTAATCACTCCACATCCAGAATTTGGATTTCCAGGATTGAAAGATGGTGATAGTTGGTGTGTTTGTGCTGGATGGTATGCAAAAGCTGTTGAGGCTGGGAAAGGATGCCCAATATTTTTAAAGAAAACACACAAAAAAACTTTAAAACTTATACCGATTGAAGTTTTAAAAAAATTTGCGATAGATTTGTCTTAAAACAAAAAAATCATTTTTAGTAATGATATAGTTTATTTGAAATCTAAAATATAGAAAACCGTCGAGTTTAAAAACCATGGTACATTTTTAAATGGTGAAAGTATCTTAGATCTTATATTAAAATTCATTTTTAATTTATTTTCTAAAAGTTGAAAATTAAATCCTTTATGTGATGTCTTAATATTTTCAGCTCTTTTTGGACTTTTGTTAAAAAATGAAGCAAGAAAAATTTCCTTTAATGAATAATCGCTTTTCCTTTTAAACATCATTGCACGATTTATTTCTTTGAGAATTAAAGTCAAACCTCCAATAATAGGAACAGAAACAATAAATTTTCCATCATTTTTTAATTTATTTTTAATAGAATTTATCAAAAAATTAAACTCGTTATCGTCTAGATGTTCTAGGGTTTCAAAACAACAAACTATATCTAAACTATTATTTTTAATCTCATCAAGATTTTTGCATAATTTAAATGATTTATGAACTATTGTTGAATATGGATCGTATCCTATTAAATTACAGTTTGAAAATTTTTCTGATAGATTATTTAAAAAATGTCCATCTCCACAACCAAAGTCTAAAATGGAAAATTTTTTGTTTAAAAATAATTTTTCAATGATATTGACTGAAATTTTTAATCTTGAACGGTGAGCATATCTTGCAAAAAAATTTTTTGCGTTTACTGTTTGTTTGTCATAATCAACTTGCATATATTTAGCATTTTACATATTTCCATACTTAGGTCCACCACCACCCTCAGGTGTAACCCAAGTAATATTCTGTGAAGGCTCTTTGATATCACAAGTTTTACAATGAATACAATTCTGTGCGTTAATAACAAATTTATTAATATTATTTTCTTGCTGAACTTCATAAACCCCTGCTGGACAATATCTTTGTGCTGGCTCATCAAATTTCTCTAACGTATAACTTATAGGTAAATTTGGATCTTTTAACTTTAAGTGTACCGGTTGATTATCTGCATGATTTGTACCTGTTAAATAAACCGAACTAGTTTTATCAAATGTTATTATATTATCTGGCTTAGGATATTCAATTTTAGGCATTTTATTTGCTGGTTTCAAAGTTTCATGATCAGCATGTTTATGTTTTAACGTAAAAGGTAATTTACCTCTAAACAATATCTGATCTATTCCAGTAAAAATTATCCCAAGTATTAATCCCCAAGAAAAACTGGGTTTGACATTTCTTGCTTCATGTAGTTCTTTGTGGACCCAACTATTTTTAAATTTTTCTTCGTATAAGGATAAAGTTTTCTTTAAATTAAAATGATCAACAATAGTTTCGGCCGCAATCATTCCACTTTTCATTGCAGTATGTGAACCTTTAATTTTTGGCATATTTAATGTACCTGCATCACAGCCAACCAGAAGAGCACCGGGCATATACATTTTAGGTAAACTTTGAATTCCTCCTTCAATAAGAGCTCTTGCACCATATGAAATTCTTTTTCCACCTTCTATTATTTTTTTTATTGCTGGATGAGTTTTAAATCTTTGAAATTCATCAAAAGGTGAAAGGTGAGGATTTTTATAATCTAAACCAATTACATAACCTAAAAATATTTGTTTATTTTCAGCGTGATACATAAAACTTCCACCATACGTATTGTTGTCTAAAGGCCATCCTGCTGTATGCATTACTAGGCCTTCTGTATGATGTTTTTCATTAACCTCCCAAATTTCTTTAAATCCAATTCCATATTGTTGTGGGTCTCTACCTTCATTGAGATTAAATTTTTTTATTAATTCTTTGCCTAAATGTCCTCTACAACCCTCCGCAAATACAGTTACTTTTGCATGTAATTCCATACCAGGTTCATAACTGTCTTTTTTATTTCCCTGTTTATCTAAACCCATGTCTTGGGTGGCAATTCCTTTAACTGATCCATCTTCGTTGTACAAAACTTCACTTGCGGGAAAACCGGGAAAAATTTCAACACCTAGTGCCTCTGCTTGTTCTCCAAGCCATCTGCATAAGTTTGCAAGACTTATGATATAATTTTTGTGATTTTGTTGAACTTTGGGAAGTAACCAGGTTGGCCAACTTAGGGATTTTTCTTTTCCTAAAAATAAAAATTTTTCTTTAGTAACTTTTGTTTTAATTGGTGAATTTAATTCTCTCCAATTTGGTAGCAATTCATCTAAGGCACGTGTTTCAAATACATTGCCTGATAAAATATGGGCGCCAATTTCAGATGCTTTCTCGAGTAAGCAGACATTTATATCTGGATTTAACTGCTTTAACTTTATTGCAGTTGAAAGTCCTGATGGTCCGCCCCCTACGATTACTACATCGTATTCCATCACTTCTCTGGACATAATGATATTTTATTACAGTATTTGTTATTTTTGTATAGTGTTTAATTTGTTCAGTTCTGACAGAAACTGTGGAAGAGCCTCGAATAAATCTGCTTCTAATCCATAATCTGCAACACTAAAAATTGGTGCTTCTCCATCTTTATTTATAGCAACAATTACTTTACTCTCTTTCATTCCAGCTAGATGTTGAATAGCGCCAGATATTCCAACTGCAATATATAAGTCTGGTACAACTACTTTTCCGGTTTGTCCTACTTGGTGGTCGTTAGTGATATAACCAGCATCAACTGCAGCACGCGATGCTCCTATTGCAGCGTTAAGTTTATCAGCAACTTGTTGAATAAGTTTAAAATTTTCTCCACTTTGCATACCTCTTCCACCTGATACCACCACTCTAGCTGTTCCCAATTCAGGTCTGTCAGATTTAATCTCTTCTCTTTTTACAAATTGTGTAGTTTCTGTTTTATCAGCTGCATCAGCTTTTACTATTTCAGCAGAACCACCTGTTGAGGGTGCAGGATCAAAGGAAGTTGGTCTTATTGTAACGCATTTCTTTGGATCGTTACTTTTAACTGTTGCAAAAGCATTTCCAGCATAAATTGGTCTTAGAAATGTATCTGAAGATATGACTTTAATAATGTCGCTTACTTGTGATGTATCAAGCAAAGCTGCAACTCTTGGCATTAAATTTTTTCCAAAAGTATTTGCTGAACAAACTATATGTGAATAGTTATCTGCTTGTTTAATGATTGCAGATGTAAAATTTTCTGCAATGTAATTTTCATAAATTTCATTATCAACTTGAATTACTTTTTTTACACTTGGAACTTGTGAAATAGACTTTGCAACTTCATCCGCATTATATCCAATCACCAAAACATGAAGATCTTGATCAATTTGTGAAGCTGCTGTTATAGCGTTGTAAGTAA
>CACMJW010000019.1 GCA_902614125.1 uncultured Pelagibacteraceae bacterium
AAAATATCTAAATTTTTAAAAAACAGATTAGTTAATTCAAGTATAAGAAAATTTTCAGATGGTGAAATTTATATAGAAATAAATGAAAATATTAGAGGAAATAGTATATTTGTAATTCAGTCGATATCATCACCCGCTAATGATAACCTTATGGAGTTATTGTTATGCATAGATGCATTAAAAAGATCTTCAGCTAAAAATATAACAGCTGTAATTCCATACTTTGGATACGCCAGACAAGATAGAAAAGTGGTACCTCGTACATCTATTTCTGCAAAGTTAGTCTCCAATTTAATTACTAAAGCGGGTGCAGATAGAGTTGTAACGGTTGACTTACATGCTGGTCAAATTCAAGGTTTCTTTGATATTCCAGTTGATAACTTATTTGCAACACCTATTTTTGCAAGACATGTAAAAAAAAAGATAAAAACTAAAAATTTAATTTGTATAGCTCCAGATGTTGGTGGAACTGAAAGAGCTAGGGCGTTAGGAAAGCTTCTTAATGTAGGACTTGCAATTGTTGATAAAAGAAGACCAAAAGCAGGTCAATCACAAGTTATGAATATTATAGGAGATGTACGAGGAAAAACTTGTATAATTGTGGATGACATTATTGATTCAGGTGGGACAATAGTAAATGCAGCAGCTGCTTTAAAAAAAAGAGGAGCAAAAGATGTTCATGTTTATGTGACTCACGGCGTTTTAAGTGGAGGGGCTGAAAATAAAATAAAAAAATCGAATATTAAAAATTTAGTAATAACTGATACCATCGATAACACAGCAAAAGTAAAAAATATCAAGAATATCGAAGTATTAACTATCTCAAATTTAGTTGGTGAAGCAATAAAAAGAATATCTAACTCAACTTCTGTATCAGATTTATTCAAATAATTTACTTGTAAATCTATATTTCATAAGTTAAAACGCCTCAATTTTATGAGTTCTATTCAAGCAACAATAAGAAATACAAAAACTAAAGGTCAAGTTAATCTTCTCAGGCAAACTGGACTAGTTCCTGGGATTGTTTATGGAGGAGAAAACCCTAATGAAAAGATATCTCTATCCAAAAAAGAGGTAACTAATTTAATAAATAAAGAGAACTTTTTATCAAATGTAATCTCAATGACTATAGATGGTAATGAACAAAAAGTTTTACCAAGAGAAATTAGTTTTGATACTGTTACAGACGAGCCTATGCATATTGATTTTTTAAGAATTGTAAAAGGTGCAAAAATTATATTAGAAATACCAGTAAGATTTATTAATCACGAACTTTCGCCTGGACTAAAAAGAGGTGGGGTTTTGAATATTGTTAGAAGAAAAGTAGAACTGAGGTGTCCAACTGAAAATATTCCAACTGAACTAGTGGTAGATCTTGAAGGTTTAGACATTGGAGCTAGTATAAAAATTTCATTTATCAAATTGCCGGAAAATGTGACTCCAACAATTCAAGGTAGAGACTTTGTAATTGCAACTGTTGCTGCTCCAACTGTAGTTAAAGAACCTGAAAAACCTGCTGAAGCTACAGAGGAAGCTGGTGCAGAGGGCGAAACTACATCTGAAGGTGATAAACCAGCTGAGGGAGAAGAGAAGGCAAAAGAGGAAGCTAAACCAGCTGCAGAGAAAAAATAACCTAAAACGTGAAATAAATCTAAATTAAAAAAAAATTATGTTGTTACTAGTCGGCCTAGGTAACCCTACCCCCAATTCAAATAATAATAGACACAATATCGGATTTAAAGTCGTTGATGCAATAAATCAAAAATTCGGCCTTTCTAAACAAAAACCGAAATTTAAAGGTTTGCTCACAACCGGTAATATTGGTGATGAAAAAGTTTATGCCATAAAACCTTTAACTTTTATGAATAATTCCGGAATTTGTATAAGAGAATTATTGGAATACTTCAAAATGGATGCGGAAGACGTAATTGTATTTCATGATGATCTAGATGTAGAGTTTGGAAAAATAAAAGCAAAATTTGGTGGATCAAGTGCAGGTCATAATGGAATTGCATCTATTGATAAATTTATAGGTAAAGATTACTCCAGAGTAAGAATTGGTATTGGAAAGCCAGATAAAAAAATTCCAGTATCTGACTTTGTATTAAACGACTTTACTGATGATGAAAAAGAGCACTTGGAAAAAATTACATCAAACATAATTGAGTCTCTATCCATTTTGATTGAAAAAAAATTGGATTTATTTTCTAGCACTGTAAACAATAATTAATTTAATGGGCTTTAAATGTGGTATTGTAGGATTGCCTAACGTAGGTAAGTCTACTCTATTTAATGCACTAACCAACTCTAGTAAAGCACAAGCAGCAAATTTTCCTTTTTGCACAATTGACCCAAACATTGGTCTAGTTCCAGTACCTGATAAGAGATTGGATAATTTAGTAAATATTTCAAAATCCAAAAAAAAAATTTATACAACTATATCATTTGTTGATATTGCAGGTTTAGTTAAAGGTGCATCTAAAGGCGAGGGTTTAGGAAATAAATTTCTATCCCATATAAGAGAAGTAGACGCAATAATACATATGATTAGATGCTTTGACTCAGATGATATTCAAAATGTTAACCCTGATGTAAATCCTGTAAGAGATTTAGAAATTATAGAAACAGAAATGAAGCTTGCAGATTTAGAATCTATACAAAAGAGATTAGATAAAAAAAATAGAAAAAATATGGAAGAGGATCAAATTAAAATTTTAGAAAGAGCAATGTTATTAATAAATAATGATGAGAATTTAGAACAGCTTAATAGTGAGTTTGACAAAAAAGATATCAAAATATGTGGATTATTATCAACTAAACCAAAGCTTTATGTTTGCAATGTTGATGAAGATAGTATTGCAAAAGGAAATCATTACACGAAAGAATTTATAGAAATGTATGGAGAAGATAGCACTTTAATAATATCTGCTGATGTAGAAAATCAAATTAATGATCTAAGTGATAAAAATGATAAGAAAAATTTTATGGATATGCTTAATATTAAAGAAACTGGTTTAAATAATTTAATTCAGAAAGGTTACAATTTGCTTTCCTTAGAGACTTTTTTTACATCTGGTGTAGAGGAGTCGCGAGCATGGACTATAACTAAAAATTGTACCGCTCCAAAAGCAGCAGGAGAAATTCATACAGATTTTGAGAAAGGATTTATAAGAGCTGAAACTATATCGTATGATGATTTCATCAAAAATGAGGGTTGGGTAAAATCTAAAGAAAATGGCAAAATGCGATTGGAAGGTAAAGATTATATTGTAAAAGATGGTGATGTTCTAAACTTTAGATTCAACACGTGACCATATTTTTTTCATACTAAAATAAACTAAAATAGTAAGAATAATTAAATAAGATATAACTCTAAATCCAGTTTTATGTCTTGTTTCCAGGTGTGGCTCAGCTGACCACATTAAAAAATTTACGACATCTTTAGCCATTTGCTCTTGCGTTGCTTTTGTACCGTCAGAATACACAACTAAATCATCCGATAATGGATTAGGCATTTTTATTTTGTTTCCATACATGTATTTATTATAATAAACACCATCATCTAATTTTATGCCAGAAGGTGGGTCCTCATATCCAAGTAATAAAGAATACACATAATCTGCTCCACCCTTTCTTGCTTTCACAAGAACAGACATATCAGGTGGATAAGCTCCACCATTTGCAGATTTTGCTTCCTCATCATTTGCATATGGCATTACAAATTTATCTGATAATTTTGCTGATCTTGTAAACATTTCTCCAGTGCTATCTGGACCGTCTGTTACCTCAAAACTCGCTGCTATAGCTTTTGCTTCTGCCTCAGAAAATTCTGGTCCACCCTTCTCGGACAGATTTCTATAGCTTAGATACTTCATTGAATGACATGAAGCACAAACCTCTGTGTATACTTGATATCCTCTTTGTAATGATGCTCTATCAAATTTTCCAAAAAGACCCTTGAATGTCCAGTCTGTCTCCAAAAATTTTGCTGTATTTTCTGCGGCAAAGGATTTCGATACAGATAAAAAGAATAATATTATTAAGAATTTAATTATATTTCTCACTTAACCAATTTTTTCTGTTTTGTCTCTGGCGGCTGCAAGATTTGGTGAGCCTCCCAAAACTGGCTCGGTAATACTTAATGGTAAAGGTAGTGTTTTTTCCTTAAGACCTAGCACTGGAAGAATAATTAAAAAGTGAGCAAAATAATAAATTGTTCCTATTCTTGCGATTAATAAATATAAACCTTCTGCAGGCATTGCTCCTACATATCCAAGAATTAAAACGTCAGCTACTAATATCCAATAAAATTGTTTATATAATGGTCTGAAAACAGCAGATCTTATTTTTGATGTATCTAACCAAGGTAAAGCTGCTAAAATTAAAATAGCTGATAACATTGCTATAACTCCCATCAACTTGTCAGGAACAGAACGTAAAATTGCATAGAAAGGTAATAGATACCACTCTGGAACAATGTGTGCAGGAGTCACCAAAGGATTTGCCTCTATATAGTTGTCAGCATGTCCTAGTACATTAGGTGAGTAGAAAACAAACATAGCAAATATGATTAAAAACATTAATAGAGCAAATGCATCTTTAATTACTATGTATGGATGAAATGGAACTGTATCTTTTGATGGTTTTTTAATATCAATTCCAACAGGATTATTATTACCTGGTACATGCAGCGCCCAAATGTGTAAAACTACTAAACCTAGAATTAAAAAAGGTAGTAAATAGTGAAGAGTGAAAAATCTTGTTAAAGTAGGATTATCAACAGAATATCCTCCCCACAACCATGTTGTTATACTTTCACCGACAAGTGGAATTGCACTAAATAAGTTTGTAATTACGGTTGCTCCCCAAAAACTCATCTGTCCCCAAGGTAGTACATACCCCATAAAGGCTGCAGCCATCATTAATAGATAAATAATTATTCCAATAATCCAAATAATTTCTCTTGGAGCTTTATACGATCCATAAAATAAAGCTCTAAATATGTGAATGTAAACTGCTAAGAAAAACATTGATGCACCGTTTGCATGCACATATCTTAACAACCATCCATAGTTTACATCTCTCATAATATGTTCAACACTACTAAATGCATGATCTACATGTGCGATGTAGTGCATAGCTAAAACTAATCCAGTTACTATTTGAGTTATTAAGCAAAATGTTAATATTCCACCAAATGTCCACCAATAATTTAAGTTTTTTGGTGTTGGATAATCAGTTAAATGATTTACAAGCGATAATAACGGCAGTCTATCATTAAACCATTTTCCAAATTTTGAACTAGGTGTGTACTCGTGATCACTCATATATTTTATTATCCAATCTTAATAGTGTTATTATTTACAAATTCATATTTTGGAACTTCCATGTTAGTTGGTGCAGGTCCCTTTCTAATTCTCCCAGAAGTATCATAATGAGATCCATGACATGGGCAAAACCATCCATCATAGTCTCCTTTATCTGTAAGAGGTACACATCCTAGATGGGTACACACTCCAAGCATTACAAGCCACTCGGGCTTTTTAACTCTATCTTCATCTTTTTCTGGATGTTTTAAATCTCCTAAACTTACTTCTCTAGCTTGCTGAATTTCTTGATCTGTTCTTCTTTTAATAAAAACTGGTTTTCCTCTCCAAAGCACTGTAAGAGATTGTCCCGGTTGAACAGAGCTAATATCAACCTCTGTGCTTGCTAAAGCTTTAACTGATGCATCCGGGTTCATTTGGTCTACTACAGGCCAAATAGCTGCTCCAACTCCCACAGCTCCTGCTGCCGCTGTTGCTGTAAAAAGGAAATCTCTTCGTTCTGTCTTTTTTTTATCGTTATTATCCGACATCTTTATTAATTTAATACTTTGGTAATATATGATTTCTTATAAGAAAAAAGATATTTTTCTATGGTAACAATGACACATAAACAGTTATTTTCTGGACCTAAAATTGCTCTGTATGAGCCAGATATACCTCAAAATACTGCTTCGATTATAAGAACCTGTTCATGTCTAGGAGCCCATCTTGAAATAATTGAACCTTGTGGTTTTCTCTTTAATGATAAAAGATTTAAAAGAGTAGTAATGGATTACTTAGACGAAAAAATGATTACTTTTTACAAAGACTCTGAAGATTTTTTTGCAAAAAAGAAAGGCGAAAGAGTAATTCTCATGACAACCAAAGCTAAAACAGGTCTTGATGTTTTCAAATTTAAAAAAAATGATACAATGCTTTTTGGTAGAGAAAGTGCTGGAGTACCAGATTCAATCCACAAAAAAATTAATAATAAAATTAAGATACCAATGTTAAATGAAAAAAGGTCTTTAAACCTAGCTGTATCAGTTGCTATAACCCTTTCTGAAAATTTAAGGCAAACAAAATGGATAATGAAATAAAAAAAAAATTAGCCCGAAACTGGTTTAAAACTATTCAAGAGGTTTTGTGTAAAGATATTGAAGAATTAGAGGGTAAAAAAAATATATTTAAAATAACAAACTGGGAAAGAGGAAAAAAATCGAACGAAGGAGGAGGTCAATTTAGAATATTTGAAAATGGCAAAATTTTTGAAAAAGTTGGTGTAAATTTCTCAGAAGTTTATGGAAAATTCTCAAAAGAATTTAGAAATAAAGTGCCTGGAACAGTTAAAAAACCAAATTTTTGGGCATCTGGTATTTCTGTTGTAATGCACATGAAAAATCCAAATGTTCCTGCAATGCATTTTAATACAAGATACATATTTACTTCTCATGGTTGGTTTGGTGGTGGTATGGATGTAACACCATGTTTAAAAGATAAAAATTTAGAAAAGTGGTATCATTCTGAATTAAGAAAAGCATGTAATAAACATAATAAAAATTATTATTCAAAATATAAAAAATGGTGTGATAGATATTTTTATCTACCACACAGAAATGAACCAAGAGGCATTGGTGGAATATTTTTTGATTATAAAAAGGAAAATTGGGAGAAAGATTTTGCTTTTGTAAGAGAAGTAGGATTATGTTTTAAAAATATTTTTAGAGAGATAATATTAAAAAAATCAAAAAAAAAATGGACTAACAAGGAAAAAGAAATTCAATATTTGAAGAGAGGTAGATATGTTGAGTTCAATTTATTATATGATAGAGGAACAAAATTTGGATTACAAACAGGTGGAAATGTTGAGGGTATATTAATGTCTCTACCACCAATTGCTAAATGGAAATAAAAAATGGAAAAAGAACCTATTACCGTTAATGGTTTAGAAAAACTAAAACAGGAATTAACATTTCTTAAAGAAAAAAAGAGACCAGAAATAGTTGCGGCAATTGCAGAAGCAAGGTCTCATGGAGATTTAAAAGAAAATGCAGAATATCATGCTGCGAAAGAACAGCAGTCTCATAATGAGGGAAGAATTCAAGAAGTTGAGGATATTATAGCAAGAGCTAACGTAATTGATGTAACCAAGATTTCTAATGATGGAAAAGTGATTTTTGGTTCATCTGTTTTTCTACAAAATTTAGATACAAATGAAAAAATAAATTACAAAATTGTTGGTAAAGACGAGGCCGATTTAAAACAAAAGTTACTTTATTTTAAATCTCCCATAGGAAAAGGTTTAATTGGTAAAAACAAAGGAGATCTTGTGGAAGTAAATACGCCAGCAGGAGTAAAAAACTTTGAAATTATTGATGTAAAATATATTTAATTTGAAAAGGTTTTTTCAATTTCTTTATCTGAAATACTAAATGAATTGTTTACCCAAATATTTTCTAAATTTTTGAGTTTTTGC
>CACMJW010000020.1:2500-4912 GCA_902614125.1 uncultured Pelagibacteraceae bacterium
CATTCAACCTGCTCATGGTAAGCTCATTCGTTTTCGGGTCTAATTCATAAAACTAATCGCCCTATTAAGACTTGCTTTCGCTGCGCCTACACCTAGATGGCTTAAGCTTGCTTTATAAATTAAGTCACTGACCCATTATACAAAAGGTACGCCGTCACTCTAAAAAGAGCTTCGACTGATTGTAGGCATGCGGTTTCAGGTTCTATTTCACTCCCCTAATAGGGGTTCTTTTCACCTTTCCCTCACGGTACTAGTTCACTATCGGTCACTGAAGAGTATTTAGGCTTAGAGGGTGGTCCCCCTATATTCGAGCAGGATTTCACGTGTCCCGCTTTACTCAAGAAATTTGTTAAACATTACTTATACGGGACTATCACCCTCTATGGTTAGCTTTTCCAAACTATTCAAATTTTTTTAACAAATCTACTGGCCTAGTCCGCTTTCGCTCGCCACTACTAACGGAATCTCAATTGATTTCTTTTCCTCCGGTTACTTAGATGTTTCAGTTCTCCGGGTTATCTCTTTAAACCTATGTATTTAGTTTAAAGTAACACATAAAGTGTTGGGTTTCCCCATTCGGAAATTTACGGATCAAAACTTGCATACAGTTCCCCGCAACTTATCGCAGTATACCACGTCCTTCATCGGCTTTCAGTGCCAAGGCATCCGCCACACGCCCTTAAACGCTTGATTTATGCACAGAAAAAAATTCTGTGTCGAATCAAATTTTTATTAAATATTCATTTACTCGAATATTTATTGATTGTTCATCTATTCGAACAATCGGATATAGATATTGATAATAAAAAATTTTTCACAAAAATAATAACTAAGTGCTTCTTGGTGGAGGATAGCGGGATCGAACCGCTGACCTCCTGAATGCAAATCAGGCGCTCTCCCAGCTGAGCTAATCCCCCAGTAATATTGGTGGGCCGAGAAAGACTCGAACTTTCGACCCCACCCTTATCAAGGGTGTGCTCTAACCAACTGAGCTACCGGCCCCTACGTAGAAGAGAGAAACACTATTTTAAGAAGAGAAATGAGGACGGTCAACATTATCCTGTTGTATTATTTAGAATAAGAACGAATTCTTATTCATCCTTAGAAAGGAGGTAATCCAGCCGCAGGTTCCCCTACGGCTACCTTGTTACGACTTCACCCCAGTCGCTGACTATACCGTGGTCAAGGGTATTAAACCTTGCCTTAAGGTAGAACCAACTCCCATGGTGTGACGGGCGGTGTGTACAAGACCCGGGAACGTATTCACCGCGGCGCGCTGATCCGCGATTACTAGTAATTCCAGCTTCATGTACTCGAGTTGCAGAGTACAATCCGAACTGAGGCATCTTTTTAGGATTTGCTTGACGTCGCCATCTTGCTTCCTATTGTGAATGCCATTGTAGCACGTGTGTAGCCCAACACGTAAGGGCCATGAGGACTTGACGTCATCCCCACCTTCCTCCAGCTTATCACTGGCAGTTCTTTCAGAGTGCCCAACTAAATGATGGCAACTAAAAGTGAGGGTTGCGCTCGTTGCGGGACTTAACCCAACATCTCACGACACGAGCTGACGACAGCCATGCAGCACCTGTGTTTCGTCCGGCCGAACCGAAAGCTCTAATCTCTTAGAGCCGCGACGAACATGTCAAGTGTTGGTAAGGTTCTGCGCGTATCTTCGAATTAAACCACATGCTCCACTACTTGTGCGGGTCCCCGTCAATTCATTTGAGTTTTAACCTTGCGGTCGTACTCCCCAGGCGGTGTGTTTACTGCTTTCGCTGCGACACTGAAAATAAATTTCCAACGTCTAACACACATCGTTTACGGCATGGACTACGAGGGTATCTAATCCTCTTCGCTACCCATGCTTTCGTTCCTCAGCGTCAGTAATGATCCAGAAAGCTGCCTTCGCAATTGGTATTCTTTCTAATATCTACGAATTTCACCTCTACACTAGAAATTCTGCTTTCCTCTATCATACTCTAGCTAAAAAGTTTTGATTGCAGTTCCGAAGTTAAGCTTCGGGATTTCACAACCAACTTTTTTAACCACCTACGAACTCTTTAAGCCCAGTAATTCCGAACTACGCTAGGTCCCTTCGTATTACCGCGGCTGCTGGCACGAAGTTAGCCGGACCTTCTTATTCGGGTACCGTCATTTTCTTCCCCGACGAAAGAGCTTTACAACCCAAAGGCCTTCTTCACTCACGCGGCATCGCTGCATCAGAGTTTCCTCCATTGTGCAATATTCCCTACTGCTGCCTCCCGTAGGAGTTTGGGCCGTGTCTCAGTCCCAATGTGGCTGATCATCCTCTCAGATCAGCTATTGATCAAAGTCTTGGTAAGCCATTACCCCACCAACAAACTAATCAAGTGCGGGCTCATCCATTGGCGCATAAAGCTTTCTCCGTAA
>CACMJW010000021.1 GCA_902614125.1 uncultured Pelagibacteraceae bacterium
CAATTAATATTTGGTGTAGGTTCTTCTTGTGGAGAATACTAAGAACACATTTCAAGTCAAATTCTTTACCTAAAGTTCTAATATTATATATTTCCGTATTAGTATGTCTTAATTTTTTAATTTTGGCTTTATTATTACTTTTAGAAAATATTATTTTTTTTAAGTCTTTATTTTTAAATATTTCTGAAGAGGGTTTAATTTTTAAATCTTTATCAATAATCACAATAGTTGGAGAACATTTTACTAAACCGTATAGTCTGCAAGTTAATTTAGGATTGTCATTATTAATAGTAACATAAGATGTTAGTAATGCTTGGCACCTATACCTTAAGATATGTGTAATATCATTTGAATAGATATTAGATATAGGGGTTTTGTCTTTGTAGATTCTATTATTCTTTGAAATTGCAAGTTTTCCAATAACATAAGGGAAATTATTTTTTCTTATAAAATCATATTCAGAATATAATTTTTTGGTTTTATTATTTATAAAATTTTTTGTTACATTTATTTTATATTTTTCTAATATATTCTTAGCAGTATTTTTTGTTCTCTTATCTTCATCTGTATGTGAAAAAAAAACTTTTTTAAATTTTTTTTTAATCAAAGTTTTCGTACAAGGTGGAGTTTTCCCATAGTGGCTACATGGTTCGAGTGACACATATATAGATGAATTACATAAATCTCTAGATTTTTTTTTATTAATTGCGTTTATTTCCGCATGAGGTCTACCATTTGTACCAGTTACACCATATGAAATTATTTTATTGTTTTTAGTAATAACACAACCAACAGAAGGATTTGTGCCTGTAAAATATTTTTGATTTTCAGCAAGACTAATTGCAAGCTGCATTAATTTTTTATCAGATAATTGAAAGTTATCTCTTTTTGTAGACATCAATTTTATCTACAAATTGAACAAAATCTTTTTCTTCTCTAAAATTTCTATAAACAGATGCAAATCTTACATAAGCAACTGGATCTAAATCTTTTAATCCTTCCATCACCATAGTTCCAATAGTATTGGAAGATATTTCACTCTGACCTAGTTCTTCAAGTGATCTAGATATTTTAGAAATGAATTTTTCTGCAGTTTCTGTATCTATTGGTCTTTTCTTTAAAGCTACATAAATAGATTTCGACAATTTTTCTCTATCAAATGTAGATTTTCTTCCATTTTTTTTGACTACAGTTAACTCTCTAAATTGAACTCTTTCGAATGTTGTAAATCTCTGACCACAAATACACAATCTTCTGCGTCTAATTGCTGTACCATCTTCGGTTGGTCTTGAATCAACAACTGAGGTTTCCCCTTTTTTGCAAATCGGGCATATCATGTTTTAATTATCCTAAGTGTTTATATATAGGAAAATTCGAACATAAATCTACAACTTCTTTTCTAACCTCTTCTTCAATTTTTGAATTATCATTTGGATTATCTGATAAACCCTTAATAACTTTAGTTATTAATTCACCAACTAATTTAAATTCATTTAATCCAAATCCTCTTGTAGTTGCTGCTTGTGAGCCTAACCTTATACCAGAAGTAACCATTGGACTTTCCGTATCAAAAGGAATACCATTTTTGTTACAAGTAATATTTGCTCGCGATAAACTTTCAGCTGCAAGATTACCTTTAACATTAAATGGTCTAAGATCAACTAACATCAAGTGTGTATCAGTACCACCTGAATAAATTTTAAAACCGTTATTTTTTAAAGTTTCGGCTAATATTTTAGCATTTGCTAAAACTTCTTTTATATAATCTTGGAACTCTGGTTTAAGAGCCTCTTTAAATCCCACGGCTTTAGCAGCAATAATATGCATTAATGGACCACCTTGGTAACCTGGGAAAACGGCAGTATTAAATTTTTTTGCAAGATCTTCATGATTAGTTAGAATTATACCACCCCTTGCACTTCTGAATACCTTGTGTGTAGTTGATGTAACAACATGAGCATGGTCAACTGGATTTGGATATCCTTTACCAGCGACTAAACCTGAAAAATGTGCCATATCAACCATAAAATAAGCACCAACTTTATCAGCTATTTCTCTAAATTTTTTAAAATCAATTACTCGTGAATATGCACTTCCACCAGCAATAATCAATTTAGGTTTATGTTCTAAAGCTAACTTCTCTACATTATCATAATCAATCAACTCAGATTGTTTATCAACATCGTATCCAATGGCATTAAACCATTTTCCGGACATAGATATTTTTAATCCATGTGTAATATGTCCTCCAGAATTTAAACTCATACCCATAAACGTATCACCTGGTTTTAGTAAAGCTAAAAAAACAGCGCCATTAGCTTGAGCTCCAGAGTGAGGTTGTGCATTTGCAAATTTACAATTGAAAAGTTTTTTTAATCTTTCTATTGCCAATTCCTCAGCTACATCTACATGCTCACAACCATTATAATATCTTTTCCCTGGATAACCTTCAGCATATTTGTTTGTTAAAACAGAACCTTGTGCTTCAAGTACTGCTTGCGAAACTATATTTTCGGATGCAATTAATTCAATATGATTTTGTTGTCTTATTAATTCATCATTAATTGCTTTATAAATATCTGGATCGCTTTGTTTTAAACTTTTTTCAAAAAAATCTTGGTATTGATTATTTATATATTTACTTTCACTAGACATATTAAATCCTTTTAACTCTTTTTAAGTGTCTTCCCCCTTCAAAATCAGTTTTTAAAAAGGTGTTAACACATTTCATTGCTAAACTTTTATTAGTTAGTCTTTCACCTAATGTAATAACATTTGCATCATTATGCAATCTTGATAATTTCGCATTTTTAATGGAATAACATAATGCAGCTCTTATCTTCTTATGTCTATTTGCAGCCATAGACATTCCTAATCCTGAACCACAAATCAATATACCAACATTATTTTTTTTTTTTGACACCATTTTGCTCAATTTATGTGCATATATGGGATAATTTACTGAAACAGATTTCTTGTTTGTTCCTAAATCCATAATATCGAATTTCGTTTTAAGTTTTTTAAAAATGTAGTTTTTAAGGGAATAACCTGCATGATCTGAAGCAATATAAATTTTTTTCAAACTAATTAAATTTGTAATCTAAAACGCATGCAACTAAGTGAACTCTATTTTCTTCACCTCCGTTAAACGCATTATGATACTTTGTATTGTTAGTAATCCATACAGAACCATCTGCTGGCATGTGTCTAGCAACTTTGTCGACAACCATAATTGCTCCAGGATTAGTGTATATTGGTATATGCAATCTTGGTTCTGGGTCTCTGTGCCAACTTAAAGTAGAACGTGGTTCTTTTAATAACAATCTTATTCTTCCAAGCTTATATCTTTTTTTTAATTCGTCATAAACTTCTTTAAAATAGGTATGTTCAAAATCTTTTACAAATTCAGTATATTTATCCTCCTGTATTACAACATCACGGCTAACTTCTTTCCCTGATGAGTCAGGCTTTGTCCAATATACACCTCTTACTTTGCTGCCTTTTATTGAGTCAGGATCTCCAGGTATTTGGTTTAATGATATACCGGCAAAGTGAGGAATTCCTAAACTTGTGTCAAAGCCTTTCATATTCAAAACTTCATCACAAGCAGCTTGTAGTTTTTCAATGTCAAAACTTACGTCTTGTAAGTGAAAATCACTGTTGGAATTACTTTTTTTTACTTCCTTAAGATAAGATACGTTGGTCATGCGCTAAATAAATACTTTATTATTTTATATATAACATATAACTTTTGTCGCATCATACATATAATTAATAATGATTATCACAGGAAAATATCCAAATTTAAGGATGCGAAGATCAAGAAAAAATAGTTGGTCACGTAGGCTTGTACAGGAAAATAGTCTTTCTTATAACGATCTGATTCTTCCAATTTTTTTAACAGATGGTTCTAACAAAAAAATTCCTATTAAATCTATGCCTAACATTTATAGATATTCAATAGATAAGCTTTCAAAGATAATAGACAAATCAATAAAAAAAAAGATTCCTATGATTGCACTTTTTCCTCAAACAAAAATTAAGTTAAAAGATCCGTTAGGTTCTGAGGCATTAAATGAAAATAACTTAGTGTGTAAGGCAATTAGATATATTAAAAAAAGGTATAAAAGTGAAATTGGCATAATGTGTGATGTTGCACTTGATCCATATACTTCACACGGTCATGATGGATTGTTAAAAAATAATAGAATTGTAAATGACGAAACAATAAATATTTTAGTTAAGCAATCATTGTTACAAGCTTCAATGGGCTGTGATGTAATAGCGCCATCAGACATGATGGATGGAAGAATTGGAAAAATAAGAAAAGAGTTAGATAAAAACAAATTTCAAGATGTTCAGATAATTTCTTATGCAGTAAAATATGCATCGAGTTTCTATGGACCATTTAGAGATGCTGTAGGATCAAAAAGTGCTTTAAGAGGAGATAAGAAAACTTATCAAATGGACTTTAAAAATACTAACGAAGCATTGAGAGAAGTTTCAATCGATATTAAAGAAGGTGCAGATATGATAATGGTAAAACCGGGTTTACCTTATCTTGATATAATTAAAAATGTTAAAGAAAATTTTAAAATTCCAGTTTTAGCCTATCAGGTTTCAGGAGAGTACAGTCTTATAGCTAATGGTATTAGACAAGGAATAATAGACGATAATATAATTTATGAAACTCTCATGGCTTTTAAAAGAGCTGGATCAAACGCT
>CACMJW010000022.1 GCA_902614125.1 uncultured Pelagibacteraceae bacterium
AAATTTCTAAATTTGAATATAATTAAAAAAGTTCTTAAAAATTCCTTAAAACTTGCTTGAAAAAATAAAAATCTTTTAATATTTTTAATAAAATTTTTAGTTAACCATCCCAAACTTAAAACATCATCATATGCAAATATATTTGTTGAACTATTAATTTTACTGAATTGTTCCTCAAAGGACCAATCATCTGAAATACCAAAAGAGATTAGATTTTCAGAATTTAAAATACTTTTTTTACCTACAAGGTATCCTCCATCATTATTTTTACCAACTCTAATTAATTTAAAATTAAACTTAGGCTTATATATATTTGGTAATTTCATATATTTTAATTTGGTGACACATTTGTATCAAATACATCCTCAAAATCTTCTGATGTTACTGCTTCGTTATTTTCTATTTTAGTTTTAACTGTGTCCACAACTGTATTAGTATTTTTATTATTCTCAATAATCTCAACAGCTTTATTAGGATTTTCCTCAACAATATCCACAATCACCTCTGTAATTTTCTTTTTACTTTCATCATTTGTATTAGCGCTATCAATTATTTTATTTGCAAGTGTCCCTTTGCTATTTTCAACAATATTTTTTACTTTATCTATATCATTCTCATCGCTAGCCTCCTCTACCGCATTTTCCACAATTTTATTTATGTTTTCATCAACAACAGTTGATGTGACAGATAAGATTTCTAGCTTTTCCTCAAAATTTTCTTTTTTAGTTATATTTTCAACTACACTTAAGGACAGTTTAGAGTCTGTAGTTTCAGCTACCTCTTCTATTTTTTCAAGGACTTGTGCAGCAGTATTTGTATCTGCTTTAGTTACGATATCTGCAACTAAATCTGTCAAATCATCCTCAGTGGTTAATGTTTCATTCTCACCAAGTTTTTCTTGTTGATCTTTAGCTGCTTCAATAGCTTGATCTATAACGGTTTCTTTAATTTCATCATCTAATTTATCAATTTTACTTGGTTCAGTATCAACAATTGCTTTTAATACTTTTGCAGATAAATCTTGCTTATCTTCAGTTGATGTTTTGCTAACCTCTTCAACTAATTTATTTGCGATTTCATCACTAGCAACTGAAACCACTTTTGCTATCAATTCACTGTCCTCTTTTGTGCTATTTGCAGATTGGACAGCTTTTTCTGTTAACTTATCAATATTTTCTTTATTATTTTCTGCTAATTCATTAATTTTGCTTTCATCTTTTTCTGAAATTCCTGACATAACTTTAAGTGATAATGTGGTATCTGTTTCAGTATTATTGACTTCTTCAATAATTTTTGAAGCTGTTTCTAAATCGGTTTTAACAACAATTTCAGCAACTACATCTGAGAGATTTTCTTCTTCTATAATTTGACCTTCTTCTTGGTTTTTAGCAGCTTCTAATGTTTGTTTTATTATATTTGATTTTGTTTCTTCATTAATATTTTCAATTTTACTAGGTTCGGTATCTACAATCGCTTTTAAAACCTTTGCTGATAAAGTTTGTTTTTCATCGGTTGAAGTTTTGCTAACTTCCTCCACTACTTTATTAACTAAATCATCATTTACAACGGCAACAACATTGGCAATTAATTGGCTGTCTTCAGATGTATTTTCAGCTTTTTGAACCGCATCTACTGTTAATTCATCCATTTGCTCTTTATTATTTTCTGCTAATTCATTAATTTTGCTTTCATCCTTCTCTGAAATTCCTGAAATTACCTCTAATGATAAATTTGTAACTGTATCAATTTCATTTATTTGCTCTATGACCTTGCTTGCAGTTTCAGTATTAGTATTAACAATGATTTCAGATACAATGTCAGTAAAATTCTCTTCCTCTTGGATACCTGTTCCTTCTTTCTGATTTTTAGCAGACTCAACAGTTTGTTCAATCATTACATCTTTTATTTCTTCATTTATAACATCTATTTTGTCAGGTTCAGTATTAACTATTGCTTGTAGTACTTTTGCAGATAATGTTTGTTTTTCCTCAATTGAAACTTTACTTACTTCTTCAATCATAACATTTACTAAATCATCGTTTACAACAGCAACAACATTGGCAATTAATTCACTGTCTTCAGATGTATTTTCGGCTTTTTGAACCGCATCTATTGTTAATTTATCCATTTCTTCTTTATTAATTTCAGATAGTGTGTCTATTATTTCTGAATTTTTTTCTGATATGGATGAAATAACTTCTAATGATAAATTCGTTTCAGTATCAATATCATTAATTTCTTCAATCACTTTTGCAGCTGTGGTTGTATCTGTTTTTACAATAATTTCTGATACAGCATCAGTAAGATCCTCTTCCTCTATAAGGTTACCTTCTTTTTGATCTTTAGTTGCATCAATAGCTTTTTCAATTAAATCATCTTTAATTTCGTCATCAATAATCTCAATTTTTTCAGGTTCTTTATCAACAATTGCTTTTAAAACTTTAACCGATAACGATTTTTTTTCATCCACAGCTGTTTTACTTACTTCTTCAACCACTTTATTTGCAAGTTCATCATCTGCTGCTGCTACTACATCTGCAATTAATTGACTATCCTCATTGGTATTTTCTGCTTTTTGAATTGCTGATATTGTCAGTTTTTCAACTTGTTCTTTGTTAGTTTCAGAAAGTTCTAAAAATTTATCTCCATCTTTTTTAGATATTCCTGCTATTACCTTTAAAGATAAATTTGTTTCTGTTTCAATATTTGAAACTTCCTCAATTAATTTAGAGGCTGTATCATTGTCAGTGTTTACAATAATGGCTGCGACTGCATCTGTTAAATCATCTTCTATAGCAATATTTGTTTCAGTTTCTTGTTGTGTTTTTACAGCTTCAACAGTTTGTTTAATGACTGTCTCTTTTATTTCTTCATTTATTATGTCAATTTTATTAGGCTGTGTTTCCACTATTGCTTTTAGAACTTTTGCTGACAAGTCTTGTTTTTCAGCAGTATTATTTTTACTTACTTCTTCAACGACCTTATTTACTAATTCATCGCTTGCTACCGATACAACTTTTGCAATTAAATTTGCGTCCTCATTTGAAGTTGAAGCTTTCTCAACTGCTGCAACAGCTAATTTATCAATTTGATCTTTATTTGTTTCAGATAATGATTGAAGTTTTTCTGGAGCCTTTTCAGAAAAATCAGCCATTACTTTTAAAGATAATTTAGATTCTTCGTTTGTATTTTTTTCTGTAATATTATTTATAACTGAGTTAATCGTTGCTCCATCTGACTTTGCCATTACTTTACTTAAAACCTCTGCAGATTTATCTGTTTCTTTAGCTACAATTGTTTCAAATATTTTTTCCTTAATTAAACCTGCACCCTCTGAAGTTGATGTTGTTATAAACTCATTATCTTTGTCTGATAAATTTCCTACGATACCCTCAACTAAGGTATCTTTCGTCTCAATTATTTTTTCAATTGTCTCACCTATATTTTGATCATCAGATTGATCAATTACATCAGATAAAAAAGTAGTATTTTCGTCATTACTGTTTTCAACAATAAAATCTATTTTTTGTTTTTTTTCCTCTTTTATGATTTCTTTTGCGGCTTCAATATCGCTTTCATCAACAACTCCATCATTATTCGCATCCTGAAGGTTTCCTTTAGCAAGTTTTTGCTCAAGTTGTTGGGTTAATTCGTTTTCATCAATTTTTGAAACTTTAACTAAAGTTTCATTTACTGATTTAAATTCTTGTTTCTCTTCATCAGATTGCTCACGTTGCTCAATTTCTCTTGTCTCTGTTACTTCAATAACTTGGTCTGTGGAAGTTAAACTAGTTGATTGACCTTCGGAAGAAATTTCAATTTGACCAACATTACCAAAACTATCTTCTGCAAGCGCTACCTCTGAATTACCATTTGGTTTTACATTAGCATTAAATCTTGTACCTCTAATTCCAAGTGACATATTTGATAAATCTATCAACATTTCACCATTGGTATTTTTAGCAATAGCTCCCGTTTCAATAATTATCTTACCTTTTCCAACCTTTGCTTTGAATTTTTGTTTTGCTCCTGATTTTTCAAACTCACTTACATTAAGTGATGTTAATTCTTTCATTACAATTGTTGTGTTATCATCAAATTGAATTGTTGCTGATGAACTTTCTCCAATTAAAATCTCATCTTTAAGATATATCTCATCATATACATCTAAAATTCTTTCATCTCCCTCTTCTGTAATTGCAATAACTTCACCATTAATTTCAGTGATTGAGCCAATTTTAGTACCTTGTGAGAAAGCAATATTGATTGAAAAAATATAAATAAAAAATATTTTGAAAAAAAAATTTCTATAATTTAAAGTAATTCTTTTATGGCCAAAATTCATAGTTTAAAGTATTTAAAATACTCAGTCATAATATTAATTTTATATAATATTATTTCATTATTAGTGCTTTTTTTGCCCTTTAAAAGCCTGAAATATAGCATTTGGAGTATGATGCCTTACGATTACAAATATCTCATTAACTATCC
>CACMJW010000023.1 GCA_902614125.1 uncultured Pelagibacteraceae bacterium
TGTTGCTATAAGCTCTCCATCAAAATTATATGACCATGAATGATAAGGGCACCTAATTACATTTTTAATTTTTCCTTCTTTATGAACAAGTTTTACTCCTCTGTGACTACAGATATTATGAAAAACTTTTATTTTATTTTGTTTATTTCTAACTATTAATAAAGGTAAATCTAACAAATCATATGGTTTGGCGTCACCTATGTTTGGAAGTGAACTTGCAACACCAATCACAACCCATTTATCTTCAAAAAGTTTTTTTCTCTCTATTAAAGTATAGTCTTTATTTGTGTAACACTCATTAGGCAAACCATGGGCTTTTGAAATAGGTTTAGTTACAACATCTAATTTTGTTTTATCTATAATATTGTATATTTCAGACATTATTAAATGACTTCATAAAGCCCTAGCCATGCATTAACATCTTTGCTTGCAATATAATTAGATTTAAAAAATTCGATCTCACGCCATTTATTATTATTATTTAACTCACGTATTTTTTTATCAAATCCGTATTCTTCATGAATACCCTCGTTTATTGTAAAGCAAATGTATCCTCCTGGTTTTGTAATTCTTATAAATTCATCCAGTGCAGGAGGTTTTACATGACCAAAAGTAAAAGTGCCAACGCATAGAACTGCATCGTATGTATTATCTTCCTCTTCTATTTTTTTATTTAAGTCTACTTGATCTAATTTTTTATACAGATTAGCTGGGACTAAATCTAATAATTTTCTTGAAAGGTCTGCACCATAAAAATTTGTAAAACCATATTTTTTAAGTTCAACGCCAACCAACCCAGTACCGCAACCTGCATCATAAATTTTAGCATCTTTATTTTTTTCGTACTTAATAAAAACTTCAGAGGTTTCTTTAGGTCCAGTATAATTCCAATCAACCATGTCTTGATCGTATTTATTATTCTTACCCCATTCATCATAGTACTCCATGACTTCATCTGTTTTTTTTAATTTATAAATTGGTACTTTGTTACCGACGTCTTTTTGTGCCATTAGCTTCTCATTTTCTGTCCACTTGGATCATAAAGAGGCTCTTTAATTATCGAACAATTAAATAAATCTCCATTGATCTCAACTTGGATCTTATTTTCCGATTTAATTTTATTTTGATCAATAAAAGTAAAAGCAACACTTTTATTTACAAAGTGTGCAAACCCACCTGATGTTACATAACCTATACTTTGATCTCCATTCATCACGGCTTCATTGTTTGTTACATCAATATCATTTGTTTCAACAATTAATGGAGTAAGTTTATTAGAACTGTTTTCTGATTTTGCTTTTCCTTTTCCAATAAAATCTTTATCCCAATTTATAAACATATCTAAACCTGTTTCTTTTGCTGTAAAATCGGGCCTATAATCTAAAGTCCATGCTCCCCAATTTTTCTCCAATCTCATTGACATTAGAGCTCTTCCTCCAAAGGGTTTAATATTAAACTCTTTTCCAGCTTCCATTAACTCTTCATAAAGTTTTATTTGATAGTGTGGCGCAACATAAATTTCGTAACCAAGTTCACCTGTAAATGAAATTCGGTTTATTATTGCAGGTACGCCACCAACAAACATTCTTCGAGAGTCTCTGAATTTGAATTTTTCATTGGATACATCGTCTCTTACTATTTTTTCCAATACTTTTCTTGAATTTGGACCAGCTATAGATATGCCGTGGAATTCATCAGATCTATTTTTGTAATTAACATCAAATTTATCCAAGTGACTTTCAAACCAACGTCTATGCATTTCTTGCGCTGCACCAGATCCAAAAACCATAAATTCATTTTCGTCAAGACAAGCAACTGTTAGGTCTCCACACAATTTTCCTCTATAAGATAACATTGGAGACAAAGATATCCTGCCAGGTTTTGGAAGCTTGCCTGCCATTACGTGATCTAAAAATTTTCTTGCATCAGTTCCTTTAAATTCATGTTTTGAAAAATTAGCTACTTCTATTAAGCCTACATTCTCCCTTACATTAATAACTTCTCTCGAAACATAATCATGTGACCTAGATCTTTTTATAGTTGGTTCCTCATGTGCATCTTCTTTATTATTAGCAAACCACAAAACATTTTCTAAACCAAAACTATCTCCCATAACTGCACCCTGATTTACAAATCTATCATAGAGAGCTGTGGTTTTTTGCTTTCTACCTTTAGGTAAGGTTTCATTTGGAAATGTCATTATGAATCTTCTCTCATAATTTTCAGATGATTTTATTGTTCCATATTGTGGTGATGCGTAATCTCCAAATCTTGCAACATCCATTGCCCAAACATCTATCGATGGTTCTCCATCAATTATCCATTCAGCAATACATTTTCCAACTCCTCCTCCTTGACAAAATCCAGCCATAACACCTACAGCTACCCAGTAATTTTTCATTCCTGGCACAGGACCAATTAGTGGAGATCCATCTGGTCCAAAAGTAAATGGTCCATTAACAATATTTTTTATTCCTGCTTTCTCTAATGCAGGCATTCTTTCAAAACCTATTGCTAATCTATCTTCAATGTTATCTAACTTTGGTTCTAATAACTCATGACCAAAATTCATTGGCGTTCCTTCAACTTTCCAAGGAGTTGATTTAGGTTCATATGTTCCAAGAAGCATTCCTTTTGCTTCTTGTCTAAAATAAATATTCCCTTCAAAGTCAGTACCTATTGGTAGTCTTTGATCACCCATTGCCTCTATTTCTGGAATTGCCTCAGTAATCAAATAATGATGTTCCATTGGTTGAACTGGTAGATTTATTCCAGCAAGTTGACCGACTTCTCTTGCCCATAATCCTCCAGCATTGATTACTATTTCAGCATTGATATTACCCTTCTCGGTTATTACATCCCAAGTCCCATCATCTTTTTGTTTTGTATCTTTAACCACAGTGTGAGTGAAATATTTTCCACCATGAACTTTTGCTGCTTTTGCAAAAGCGTAAGTTACTCCAGATGGATCAACTTCTCCATCAATTGGATCCCACAATGCTAAAAGATATCTAGAAGGGTCAATTAACGGGTGTTTTTTTTTAACTTCCTCAAGAGATATAAATTCCTGATCTAAGCCCATATATCTTGCTTTCGATCTCTCTCTTTTTAAATAATCGGCCCAAACCTCATTTGATGCTAGATAAAATCCTCCACTAGATTTGAAACCTACTGAATGACCAGATTCCTTCTCAATATCTTTATAAAGCCCAATTGTATAAGCCATCATCCTTGAAATATTTGGATCTGAAGAAATTACATGCACATTTCCTGCTGCATGCCAGGAAGAACCAGATGTAAGTTCATTTCTTTCAAGAAGAATGCAATCCTTTAGACCAAATTTAGATAAATGATAAAGAATTGAGCAGCCAACAACACCACCACCAATGATAACTACTTTTGCATGATTTTGCATTTTAGTATTTTATTTCTTTATTTACATCCTTCAATGAATTGTCTGTCCCATGGTGAAAATGCTTACTCATATCTGGCATGTACTTCATTGCAATTGGTTTTTTACCAACTGCAACAGCCATTTCTCTTACATGATGTGCTTCAGCACCACAACAGATACCTATTAAATTAATTTTTTCTTTGAGACATTCTTTTGCAAATTCAGCCATTTCAAATCTGTTACAAAATAAATTGTCTAAAGCTACAGGAAAGGCATTTCCGCCTGGAATGCAATCGCATCCATGATCTGTTTGGTTTAGAAATCCTGGTTCTTCCTCTGTTGTTCTATAAGGAACAGGTAACCCCGCAACATGGCATGAAACTTTTTTTCTAACTTCTTTTAAAAGTTTCATTGTCATTTTTGGACCTCTGTAACAATTTAAACCCACAACATCTGCTCCGAGATCCTCGACTATTTTACATGCATCTTCAGCGGTATGACCATCTCTTGTCAAATCACCACGAGGTATTGCATAATTGGCAACTGCAATCAAACCTTCATCTTTAATTGCTTTTAAAGCTATTTTCATTTCATCTACCCAATTGATTGTTTCAGCAACTACAAAGTCAACTCCTGCTTCTTTTGCCCAAAGTACTTGTTCCTCATACATTCTT
>CACMJW010000024.1 GCA_902614125.1 uncultured Pelagibacteraceae bacterium
TCTCCTAATATTTTTATTTGATATTATTATACTTGGTATTTATTTCGGTACTTCTCAAATTGTAGATAGATTTGCATTTTTAAATGAGGAATTTTCATTCTTCAATATTGATAATAACTCAAATATTACAAGATTACAGATAATTAAATTTAGTTTATATGAAATTAAAAATTTTCTATTTTTTGGATATGGTTCAGGAGCATATGAAATAATTTTCCAATTAAAGTTTTCAGACACAACTACAAAATTTGCTAATCATGCTCATTCAGATCTCATAGAGTATATTGGGGAGTTTGGTTTAATTGGTACCTTTTTAATATTATTATCATTAGCAAAGTATTTTTTTAAATTAAATTTAAATGTAGTTTTATTAATATTAATTAGTTATTTACTTATAATTTTATTCTTTGACTTTGCATTACATATTCCAATTATTCAAATATTATTTGTAATGTTTTTTATCTTGAATAAAAATTCTAAGGCTCTTCATAAGTTTGAAGACCGTTATTTATAATTGGATTATAAGATTTAAATAAGTCGGTTTGTGGCAACAACAAACTTATAGTTCTATTCCATTTGACTATTTCTGTTGGAGGAATGAAAACTATATCTTTAGATTGAAGCAGAAATTTCTTTCCAGCAATCAAATTGACAGGATTTTTTATATCAAGTTGAAATACATCAACTTCTAAGAAAGAATCGTATTTTTCTCTAATAACATAAACTTTTTTAGCGTTAGCTGTAATTTGATTTAAACCACTAGTTGAAATTAGTTCAGTAAGTGAGTAATCTAAATTTGGAAAATAAACACCAGGTTTTGTTACTTCACCAAATACGTGTATTGCATCAGAATTTCTGTCTATAAAAATTACATCATTCTTTTTTAAATAAAAATTTTCTTTTTCATCTGAACCACTAAACGCGTTTGTTAGATTTATTTTATAAACTTTATTATCTCTTCTTAAAAATCCTTTAGTTCCAAACAACTTATCAGCTGCACTTGGATTAAAATTAGCATCTATGGCAGCCTCAATTAGTTTAATGGGTTTTTGACTTAAATTTATAGTTTTTTGATTTCTAACCGCACCAACAATATATACTTTACTACTATTAAACTCCTCTATATTTAATTGAAGTTCAGGATTTTTGTAAAACTCCTTTATTACATCTGTTAAAATATTTTGTGTATCATTTAATGATAAACCATTTACTTTTACTTTTCCTATAAAAGGCAAATCTATCATTCCATCCTGGTCTACTAAATAAGAACCATCTAAATCATCAGTGTCTGTAAGATTAATAGAAATTTTATCAGCAGGACCTAAAATATATTCATAATTATAATCATAAATATTTGAATATTTTTTAATTTTATAATTTGCCTCTTCAATTTTTGACTTATTGTATAAATCAATATCTACTTGAGACAATGAATTTATCTTGATTATATTAATCCCAACATCCTTCATCGTATACTCACTACTGATGATTTTATTGTTAGGATTTTTCTTTTTTGGTTTTTGATTAATACCTGGAAGAGATCCACAACTTGTTAAAAAAAATAATATTATTATAAAAAAATTATATTTTTTTTTTAAAAAGATCATTTTAGATTTTATTACTATATAGTTGAAATGTTTCAAATAGATAGATTATGCGATCATAAAAACAATGGTTTTTTAAGATGTTTTTTATAGTATTTCTCAAAATATTGAATTTTTGTTAGAAAAGAAATAAATACTTAAGGTGATATGATTGAAAGAATAAACTCATTGCTTAATATTTTTGATGTTGGTGATTTAAAGTTCTTTATACTTGTTGCAAAAAAAAACTTAAAAAATTTAATTATTCTCTCAACAATCGTATCATTATTAGTACTGATAATATCTTTAAATCAAGAGAAACAGTATATGAGTAGAGCAACTATAGTAATAGAGCCAGATGAAAACAAAATAGTTAATATTGAGGAAGTTTACTCTTTAGAAACTAAAAGTAATAGAATTAACAATCAAATGGCTATTCTTAAAAGTGATGAAGTACAGGAATATATTATTAAAGATAAAGAAAATTCAATGCAATTTAAAAGATTATATTCTGAAACAAAGAAAAATTTTTTTCAAAGAATTTTGAGTAAAAAAAAAGATATAGATGATAATTTTCTTAAATCTATTTTAACAAATAATTTGACTGTCAGGAATATTCCTAGAAGTGACGTGATTGAATTGTCTTTTCAATCAAATAATCCAAAAATATCTCAGTTAGCATTAATTTCAATTATTGACTCATATCAAAGGTATGAAATTGATAGCAAAATCAAGATTACAAATTATGCAAATCAAAAAATATCTGAAAGACTTAATGAACTTGTTTCACAAATAGATATTGCACAAAAAAAATTATCAAATTATAAAAAAGAGAACAATTTAGTAGACACAGGAAATGTTAAAGAGCTTAAAATTAATGAAATTCAATCAATTTCTTCAAGAATTGTAGAAGCAAAAAAAAATTTCCAAGAACAACAAAACGATCTGCTATCTATAAAAGTAGCTGATGGAGATGTTGATGCCTTATTAGCAATAAAAGATTTGAGATCTAGAGAGGAAATTTCAAATATTAAAGCAAGTTTGACTGCAAATGAAAGTAACATCCAATCACTGTCTTTGATTTATACAGATAAACATCCAAAAATCATACAGGCTAACGAACTAAATGATAATTTAGAAATACAACTCAGAGATATTTTAGATGAAAATATTCAACAAAAAGCTTTTGAGTTAAGTAACTTAGATAATTTTATAAAACTTTCTGAGGAAGAGCTGCAAAAAGCAACCGATGAACTTAGAATTATTGAGGAAAAAGAGGCGGGCATGCTTAAGTTTTCAAGAGAAGTAGACAGCAGTAGAAAGTTGTACGAGTCCTTCTTGCAGAGAGTTAAAGAGACAAATGAGGCTCAAAATTTGCAAGTGTCGAGATTAAAAGTAATTGAAACACCTAATTTACCCTCTTCACCATTTTCACCTCAACCTAAAAAAAATTCTATAATAACTTTTCTAATTGCATTTATGAGTGTATTTGGATTGTTATATTATCGAGAAATGAACTCATCGGTCATAAAAAGCCCAGAAGCAATAGACTCATTAAGTATTCCCCAAATAGGTATTTTGCCTAGAGTTGAAAAATTAAAAAGAGGCTTTCATATACTTCAAATGTTCGTTGAGGATGGAGCCTCAAGTTTTTCTGAGTCGATTAGATCTTCAAGAGCAATAATAGAATCAAAATTTGATAAAAATAAAAGCTACATGGTTACATCAAGCAACCCATCAGAGGGAAAGACTACCTATGCTTTTAATTTGGCGTTGTCATTAGAAAAAACAAATAAAGTTTTATTTATAGAGGCTGATATTAGAAGACCATCTGTCTTAAATGGTTTCTATCAATTTGACAAAGAAATCTTAGGCCTTGGAGAAATAATTTCAGGGTCTGCCAACCTTAAACAAGCTATATTCAAAGTTCCTGGTACAGAACTTGATATTATTACTTCAGGTGAAAAAAGGTTCGATATGTCCGATATTGTTAATAAAGAACAAATAAAAAAATTCCTTGATGTCTTAAAGATGGAGTATGATTATGTAATTGTTGATTCTCCACCAGTTCAGCCTGTCTCTGATACATTAATTCTAACTCAAGCATCAGACTATAATTTATTTGTAATAAGATCAGAGGAAACAAGAACAGTTTCATTTATGTCATCAATTAAAAAAATACAGAATGTAGGTGCTAAAATAAATGGAATAATAATAAATGATTTAGACACTTCAAAAGATAGTTACTATAGTTATTATTATAGTTATTCT
>CACMJW010000025.1 GCA_902614125.1 uncultured Pelagibacteraceae bacterium
TTCTTGGAGCTATAAACACCAACAATTCGTCTAGGTTATCAGAATTTGACTTACCTTTAAAGAGATTACCTATCACTGGGACATTTCCTAACCCAGGAGTTTGACTTTTTGATTGAGCTATCACGTTTTTCTTAATTCCACCAATAACAACTATATCTCCATCTGCTACCAATAACTTAGTAACTATCTCCATTTTGTTAATAGGAGGCTCATCAGATTCTGCCGCTCTATTTGGTGTATCATTATTTACTTTAATATTGAGTAGTACATTTCCATCTCCGATTATGCTTGGTGTAACCTCTAATTTTAATGCTGCCTCTTTAAATGCTGTAGTAGTTGTTCCTTCAGAAGTGGTTTGATATGGAATTTCTTCACCTTGGGTGACTGTTGCTGATTGATTGTCTATTGTAAATACTTTTGGATTTGAAATAGTTTTTCCTAACCCAAGACTCTCAAGTGCTGTAATTTCTGCTTTTAAAACTCCAGTTCCGGTTCTTTTTAAAATTCCAATTCCACTTGTTGCACCTGTCGCAGCAAAATCAGTAAGGCTATCTGATGCTGATCCTACATTAGCAACTGTGTTTAGATCTATACCATCTGCACTTCCTGAACTTGTACCTTGTACACCTCCAATATTGTTACCACCTCTTAAATAATAACCACCTAATCTCGTTCCAAGTGCTCTTTCAAAATCAGAATTTGCCTCAACTATAAAAGCTTCAATGAGAACTTGTTTAGTCCTTATATCTATTTCTTTAATTAATTTATCAACTACATCTAAATCTGGCTCTTTCCCTCTTACAATTATTGACCTTGTTGTGTTCTCTTCTGTAACTTGAATTGGAATGAATGATGAATCGCCTGATCTTGAGGTAAATAATTCCTCTAGTGTGGATTTTGCTTGTGATGGTGTAATGTAATAAAGTCTAAAAATTTCTGAAATAATTGGTTCAACACTATCTTCTAATTCTACTTTTCTTTTAACAGCCTGTGCTCTATCTGATTTATAATTCTCTTGTTCTGTTAAAACATTTGGTGAGTGAATTCTTATCAAATTTGAATTTACATCAATGTCTGATGCATAATTTTTCATATCTAATAAAGCTTGGAATGCTTTATCCCAAGGTACATCTACTAACTCAGCCGATATAGCCCCTGCCACTTCATCACCTACTAATACATTTATTTCACCTATTTTACCCATCAGGTGCATAGTTTCTTTAAAATCTAAATTTTTAAATTTTAGAGTCACTCTTTGTTTTAAAAGAGGATAAGTGTCAGGTATTAACAAATAGTTTCTTTGTGCCTCCGAAGAAATTTTTTTTCTTTTACCAGCTTTTTTTTTTCCGTCCGCTGGTTTAGGGCCTAACTCTAAAGTTTTTTGAATTTCGGCTCTACCAGACTTCTTTATGTCTTCTTTAATTAAAGGTGTATTGTGTTTGAAAGGCTTGTTGACATCTTTCATCTGTTGACATGCACTTAATACAACTGAAAATAGAATTACGCCAAATATTTTAAATATATTTTTAGTATTCATCTGCCTCTCTCACTAAATTATTGAAATCAATCATCATGTAAGTTTTGTCATCCTTTTCAAATATTGCTTCAGTCAATCTTAAATCAACTAATTTAATTTTTCCCAAATACTGACCCAATGTTAGTGTAATAATTTCGCCACTTGAATTGACTAGTGTTATGTAGCTACTATCTTTTCCAGAAATTAATCCAGCTAATTTAAAATTATACAAACTCATTACATCCTCTTGCTCTTCAGGAGTAACTGTTGCATCTAGTGAACCGGTTGTACCTTCGTTTCCTGCAAATGGATCGTTTAGTGGAACTTCTTCATCATCTTGAATTTCTTGAGAAATCTGATTCACATCCTCGCTTTGAGTTGTATCGTGGTTATCAGCAAATGCAGCAATTGAAAAAGTTAAAAAGAATGATATCAGGAATATTTTAAAAAAATTCATTTGGTAGTCCTACAATTGTTAATTCACCACTTGCAATAACTGAGCCGTTTTTGTCATTTTGTACAACATTTATCATCTCATTGTCAAAGTTTAACATCTTCTTTGATCTAGATACTGCTCTTTTAAACTTAATATAACTCAAAAAATTACCTTTGATTTCAAAAAGCACAGGAATTTTATAGTAAGATATTTGACTAGCTTGCAACAAATCCTCTGCTTGATCAGGCACTCCAGGCTTTAGTACAGGTTTTGGTTTTTGCTTCTCAATTCTTGAAATCACTAAACCAAATGCACCAGCAAATCTACTTAGACTTTGATATAATCCCTCCACTTCTTCTTTAGAGTGAAAAAGAGTAGAATTTTTTTCAACAATCGGTTCCATCTGTTTAATTCTTTTTCTAATGGAGATAATATCATCTTCCATTTTTTTGATTTCTTGCAGTTTCAACACTTTATCCTCATGAGTAGCCTTTCTCTCTTTAACCATAGGATTTAAAATTGCATAGTATATTATTAAAAATAAAATTATTGCTCCAAATCCTATTCCGAACTTAATCAATGTTTTTTTATCAAAAGCTGCTAGCTTTTCTTTAAGATCATCCATTGTTATATTTTTAAGATCCATTAAACATTCTCCAATTTACAAGCTATTAAAAAACCCTTCATTGTATTATTTGCATTATTTCCTGTGTTAGGTAAAGTCATACTGGCAAGTGATGCTTGTGATATCAATTTTTTATTATTTAAATTACTTATTAATTTTAAAATATCTTGATCGCTAGCAGCCATGCCTTCAATTAAAATTTGGTTTGATCCATTGTAATCAAGTTTTGTAAATTTTACTCTTTTTGGAACAGCAGATGCAATTTGCGCTAAAACTCTAAAGCTTATTTTTTTATTAGATTTAATTGATTTGCTTAATTCCATTTGCTTATTCAGTTTACCAAGTGTTTTGCTTAAACTTTCAATTTCTTTATTTTTTAATTCATGGTTCTGAACTACTTGGTCATAGTCTGAAATTTTATTATTTAAAACAGTAATCTGCCAGAATGATAATCCAAAAAGAATGATATAAACTGCTGCAACAACTCCAACAATTCCTTTAAACGCAAAATTTGAAAAAGCTTTTGCTCTTTTTTGTTGTATCATCGTATCACGATTTGGAAGTAAGTTAATATTTTTAACAGCTGTAACGAATTTAAAGTAACCAAATACATCTAGCTTTCTAAAAGCTAGTCCTAGAACGGTTGATAGATAAGATCTATTTTCTAACTTAACATTTTCTTCTAATTGTGCAGGAATTTTAATTCCATCCAAAGGATCAAATAAATTAAAACCTGTATTAACTAAATTTTTTCTAAAGCTTGCAAGATACGTTTCGACGTT
>CACMJW010000026.1 GCA_902614125.1 uncultured Pelagibacteraceae bacterium
ATTGTCGTTTCTTCAGCAATGAGTGGTGTGACCAATGATTTAGTAAAAAAATCAAAAGAAATTAGTAGTAACTTTTCCGAAGCAGAATATGATGTTCTTGTATCTTCTGGAGAACAAGTTGCTTGTTCATTGATTGCTGGCAGATTGATACATAAAGGATATAAAGCTAGATCATGGCTTGCATGGCAAATACCTATCTATACTGAAAATAATCATAAGTTTTCAAGAATAAACCAGATAAATAAAACTAAACTATTACGCTATTTAAAGTCTGGAGGAATTCCAATAATTACTGGTTTTCAAGGTATTAACAAAGAAGAGAGAGTAACCACAATAGGCAGAGGTGGATCAGACGCTAGCGCAATAATGTTAGCAACTTTTTTTAAAGCTAAGAGATGCATCATTTATACTGACGTTGATGGTGTTTATACAACTGATCCAAATAAATTAAAGACAGCAAAAAAAATAAAAACAATTTCCTATGAAGAAATGTTGGAAATGGCATCATTGGGAGCAAAAGTAATGCAGCCTGTTTCTATACAAGATGCAAGGCTAAATAGAATAGATATAGAGGTTAAATCTTCATTTAATAAAAAACCAGGAACAGTGATAACAAAGAGAAAAAACATTATTAACAATAAAATTATAACTGGAATTTCTTCAACTCAAAATGATGCAAAAGTTACTCTAGTAGGTGTTAAAGATAAACCAGGTATAGCAGCAGCAATTTTTAAACCATTATCTAAAAACTCCATTAATGTTGATATGGTTGTACAAAATATATCTGCAAATGGAAAAGAAACAGATTTAACATTTACAATTAAGAGTGAAGATCTTGCTAAGACGAGAAAAATTATTAATGAGAATAAAAGCATAAATTTTAAAAAACTAATTTTTGATAAAAATGTATCTAAAATTTCTATTATAGGTGTTGGCATGATTACTACACCGGGGGTTACTTTTAAAATGTTCCAAGCCCTTGCAAACCAAAAAATTAATATTCAAGTTATTTCAACTTCAGAAATTAAAATTTCTGTATTGGTAAATAAAATTAATGTCAAAAAAGCAATTTCTGTACTTCATAAAGAATTTAAACTAGAAAAATAAAATGAGCATTAGGCCATTTAGAGATATTAAAAGAAAAAAGACAAAAGCCATAAAAGTTGGGAATTTAGATATTGGTGGTGATAACCCAATATCTGTCCAATCAATGACTAATACTTTAACTAAAGACTCAAAATCAACCATAATTCAAATCAAAGAAATTGAAAATGCTGGTGCTGATTTAGTTAGGGTTTCATGTCCCGATCAAGAATCAACAGTAGCTTTGAAACAAATAATAAGAGAAATAAATATTCCTTTAGTTGCTGACATACATTTTCATTACAAGCGAGCAATAGAAGCAGCTGAAAATGGAGCTCATTGTTTAAGAATAAACCCTGGCAATATAGGAGAAACTTATAAAGTTAAGGAGGTTATTAAAGCAGCTAAAGACAATAATTGTGCGATAAGAGTTGGAGTAAACGCAGGATCTTTAGAAAAAGATATTTTAGAAAAATATAAAGAACCTTGCCCAGAAGCTTTAGTTGAAAGCGCAATAAGAAATATTAATATTTTAGAAAACGAGGATTTTTTTAATTTAAAAGTAAGTGTTAAATCCTCAGATGTTTTTTTATCAATAGGTGCTTATAGACAATTGTCAGATAAAATTGATTATCCCTTACATGTTGGAATAACAGAGGCAGGAAGCTTTTTACCTGGTACGATAAAATCGTCAATAGGATTTGGATCGTTATTGCTGGATGGAATAGGTGATACCATAAGAGTTTCTTTATCTGACGATCCTGTTAAAGAAATAAACGTTGGAAATGAGATATTGAAGTCTTTAAATCTAAGAAATAGGGGGGTTAGAATAATCTCATGTCCTTCATGTGCAAGACAAGCATTCGAAGTAATTAATACAGTTAAAGTGTTAGAGGAGCGACTATCTCATATTAAAACTCCTATAACATTATCTATAATTGGGTGTGTGGTTAACGGCCCTGGAGAGGCTGCTCAAACAGATATAGGAATAACTGGCGGAGGTAAAGGAAACCATATGCTCTATATAAATGGTGTTGAAAGTGAAAAAATTAAAAGTGAAGAAATTATTTCAAAAGTAGTAACAATGGTTGAAAAAAAAGCTGCTGAAATTGAAAATAATCCAAAAAAATAATGCTACCATTATCTAAAGTACAAAGTTTAATTTCAAAACATTCTAAGTTAGAGAAAGATTTATCGAGCGGTGCAATAGATAAAAATTCATTTGCAGAAAAATCTAAAGAATATTCAGATTTGAATGAAATAATCAAAGAGGCAAAGGAGTATAGCGAATTTGAAAAAAATAAATCAGAATTAGAGATTTTAATTGCTGATGAAAATGGCGATAGGGAAATGAAAGATCTTGCTGAAACTGAATTAGAGGAATTAAAAAAAAATAATCAAATAAATGAGAAAAAAATAAAGATTTTTTTACTTCCAAAAGATGAGGCAGATACCAAAAATGCAATAATTGAAATTAGGGCTGGTACAGGTGGTTTGGAAGCCAGTTTGTTTGCTGGTGATTTGTTTAAAATGTATGAAAAAGTTAGTCATAAAAAAAAATGGCAAATAGAAATAATTTCTATTTCAAAGAGTGATGCTGGCGGTCTGAAAGAGGCAATTGCCTCAATAAAAGGTAAAAATATTTACTCATCCTTAAAATATGAAAGTGGAGTTCATAGGGTTCAAAGAGTTCCTGATACAGAGACACAAGGTAGAGTACATACCTCAGCTGCAACAGTGGCAGTTTTACCAGAAGCAGAAGAGGTTGATGTTAAAATTGAAGATAAAGATTTAAGAATTGATGTTTTTAGAAGCAGTGGTCCTGGTGGTCAAAGTGTAAATACTACGGACTCAGCTGTTCGTATAACTCACATCCCAACCGGAATTGTTGTAAGTCAACAAGATGAAAAGTCTCAAATAAGAAATAAAGAAAAAGGCCTTAAAATTCTTAGATCAAGAATTTATGAACTAGAGAGACAAAAAAGAGATGAGGAAAGATCTAAAGATAGAAAAAGTAAAATTGGATCAGGAGATAGATCGGAGAGAATTAGAACTTATAATTTTCCACAAGGAAGAGTTACCGATCATAGAATAAATTTAACTTTACATAAATTAGAAGAGTTTATGG
>CACMJW010000027.1 GCA_902614125.1 uncultured Pelagibacteraceae bacterium
TCATTGTAATATTATGTTTAACAAAAGGGATTGCATTTCCTGTTAACATAATATCTCCAACAGTTTTTAATTTTGTACCTAATGATCCTGAGGGATGATATTTTTTAAAATCTAATTTTCCAAAATTTTTTGCAACCATACATGTAATCGCTATTGCATCACCAAGAGCAAGTTGATTTGTTGTACTTGAGGTTGGAACAAAATTTCCTGGACCAGCTTCTTTTACATTTGGAATGAAAACTTTGATGTCTGAATTTTTATATAATATTGATTGTTTATTTGAGGTAATTCCAATTAGTTTAATATTTCTATTTCTTGAGCAAAATTGAATTATATTTTTCAGCTCATTAGATGATCCACTTAAACTAATTAATATTACAACATCATTAGAATTTATTTGACCCATATCACCATGAGATGCATTTGAGGCGTCCATAAAGAATGATGGTGTTCCAGTAGATGAAAAAGTTGCAGCCCATTTTTTACTTATAATTCCGCTTTTTCCAACTCCAGAAACTATTATTTTTCCAGTCTTACAATTTAATATCGCCTTAATTATTTGATCAAAAGAATCTCCAATTGATGATTTTAATTTTTTTAACCCTTCAATTTCGTTTTGAATTACCTCCTTAGCAATTTTTTTATATTTAGATTTTTTCATTTAATGAGACCAGATATCATCTTTAAATGATGCAAGATCTAGATCAACTCTGGTTGGTATAAACTTAATTGCGTTATTATATAAATTTATTCTTTTTTCTCGTATAAGTATTTTTTCTAACCCTTCAAATATCTTGTGCAAGTATATTACATCATTAGCACAATATTTGAGTTGTTTATCTGAGAGTTCTCCTCCAAAATCAGAAGTTTGTAATTGTTTGCTTACATCTACTCCAATAAACTCTTTTATAAGATCTTTTAACCCGTGCTTATCAGAAAATGTTCTAGCTAATTTTGAAGCTATCTTAGAACAATTTATATTTTCAACATTTATCTCTAAATATTTTTTTATAAATAGCAAATCTGCCCTGGCAAAATGAAAAATTTTGTTAATATTTTTATTTGTTAATAACCTTTTTAAATTTGGCGCATTATAATTTTCTTTATCCAGCTGAACAATATGAGCATCATTATTTCCACTTGAAATCTGGACTAAACATAATCTATCTCTTTCAACACTAAGTCCCATGAATTCACAATCGATTGCAATTTTGTCACTAAAAGCTAAATCATCTGGTAAATCAAGCTTATGTAATTTAATATCTAAATTCATTTGAGAAAAGTATATATATGAAACTTAAAGAAATTCTAGTTTTTGGCGCAACAGGAAATATCGGGCGAAACCTTATTAGGAAACTCACTAAAAATAACTACAAAGTAGTAGCTGTTACAAGGAATATTCACCAGAAGGGCTTCCAGTTAAAAACTCAAGCCAATCCCGGATATTTAGAATTGGTAGAATTAGAGACCCTTGATGAGGAAAAAATCAAGGAATTATTTAACAGTTGCTCAGTATGCGTTAACCTGATTGGTATTTTGTATGAAAAAAATAAAGGTCAATTTAATAAGATACACTCAGTTTTGCCAAATATTCTATCTAAAATTGCTAAAGAAAAAAAAATTGAACAATTTATTCATGTTTCAGCTTTGGGAGTAGAAAACGCCTCAAATAGTGTATATGCAAGAAGTAAACTGGATGGAGAAAACAATGTTAGAAAAAATTTTAAGAATTCTTTAATTCTTAAACCCTCAATTGTTTACGGAATTGATGACAATTTTACAACCAATTTCATGTCTTTATTCTCTAAATTACCAATTATGCCATTATATTATAATGGTGAAACAAAATTTGTTCCTATACACGTTTCAGATCTTACTGAAATAATATACCAAATAATATCAAAAGAAATTAAAAGCGATACAATAGAATGTATCGGTCCTGAAGAGTTATCGTTCAAAGAAATTTTAAAAAAAATTTTAAAATCAATACGAAAAACACGTTTACTTATACCAATGCCCCTACCAATTGCAAAAATGACAGCATTTTTTCTAGGTCTTTTGCCAAAACCTTTGTTAACTTCCGATCAATTAATACTATTGAAATATAATAATTTACCCTCAAAAAAGTATAAGACTAACTTTGATATTGGATTAAAGGCAAACAAAAAATTTGAAGATGAAATAGAAAAATACAGTTATAATTGGAGATCTGGTGGTCAATACACTAGAAAAAATAATCAAGAGGTCATTTAATGTTAAATTATTTAGTTTTTGGTATTGCAATTATCATTTTTGCTACAGTTATTATAATTTCAGGTAAAGCAATTAGTAGAGGTATTGAGGCAAAACAAAATATAAATGCAAATTCTGAAGATGAAAAAATAGCTACGAGTGATACCGAGGAAAATGCAAACATATCTAACTCAAATTCAAATTTAATTGATCAAATTAATGATCTTAATAAACTTAAAGAGCAGGGTATCATTTCAGACGAGGAATTCAAGAAAGCCAAAGATAAGATTTTAAATTAGGCTGATTTAATTTTTTTCTCCATAAACTGTGGAACATCATCGTCTTTTTCTACAATGTCGTCTTTTTTACCTTTTGGCTGGAATACAACCATTAAATGAAGCGGGCAGTAAGAAAACTTTTCAACAGTTTTTCTTCCACAAAAAGATGAACTTTTTTCATCTGGATGTCCTTCCATATACTTGCAAGTATCTTCTGTAAGTTCCTCAAGCTGCAAATTTTTCGCTGGTTCAAAATCTTTATTTAAAAGTAAAGATCTAAATTTACTTTTTCTTCCTCTTTTTATTACACTGTTTTCATTTATTTTTTGAGAATTATTATAATTTACGGCTGATCTAGTTTTTATTTTTGCAGATAAATTAAGCCTATGAGCTTTACCGATAACTGCATTTCTACTTATACCGCCTATAATTTCA
>CACMJW010000028.1 GCA_902614125.1 uncultured Pelagibacteraceae bacterium
AGTTCAATCTTTTAAACGTTCTTAAATAGGAAAGAAAAAACTTATTGTAAGAAAATAATGCATCATCATCTGTCAAATCAAATGAGTAAGCATCTTTCATATAAAACTCTCTGCATCTCATGATTCCAAATCTTGGACGCAGTTCATCTCTAAATTTCCATTGAATATGATAGAGTAACTGTGGAAGAGATTTGTATGATTTAATACTAGATCTAAAAATTTCAGTAACTAGTTCTTCATTTGTAGGACCATAAAGCATTTCTCTGTTTTGACGATCTTTTATACGTAACATTTCCTCACCATAATCATCGTATCGACCACTTTCTTTCCAGATTTCTGATGATTGAATTGTTGGCATTAATATTTCTTGCACACCAACTCTATCTTGTTCTTCTCTTACAATTTGTTCAATTTTTTTCATCACTTTAAAACCTAATGGTAGCCATGAGTAAATTCCAGCAGAAGACTGTTTGATCATCCCTACTCTCAGCATTAATTGATGCGATTTTATTTTAGCCTCTGTGGGATTATTTTTTAGAATTGGAATAAATGATTTTGAAAAATACATTAGTTGATAAAGTTTCTTAAATTAAAATATTCATATTTTACTAATAAATAAATGATTATAAATATAATTGATGTAATCAAAGTAGAATAACCAATTTTTTTTAAAATTTTTGGGTTTTCAGGAGCTCCTGGATCAACACCCTCTATATTTTCTTTTTTTTCCCTATTTACATCAATTGGCAGAATTGCGAAAAATATAATCCACCATAAACAAACAAAAACTACTAGTGATCCTGTAATACTCAATTAAATCCTCACTAAATTAATATTCGTGAGGGGCTTTTTGCCAGTTTTTTCTTTTGTATATTTTCTACAAGTTGATTTTAAAGCCTCAATAAGATTTGTTTCCTGTTTTTTATTATTCATTGAAAAAGTTTTTGTAGTTTTTTCAATTTCTTCCTCCAGACCGTATTGAAATTCTTCTTTTTCATAAACAGGTAAACCTTTGAAAGTTAATAGAGGCTTGTTATGAATATTTCCCTTCGGAGTAATTAAAATTGTTGCCTCAACAAAACCATTTGCTGATAAATTTTTTCTTTCTTTAATTGATTGTGCGTCTTCTTCAACACTAATATTACCATCAACATACAACTTTCCACTTGGGGCTTTATCGTAAACCTCTGGTTTTTCACCCGGATAAAGTCTTACAATATCTCCATTTTCTACTTTAACTGGATAAGGAACTTGCATTTCTTTTGCAAAGTTTATGTGTTCTATCATGTGCCTATGTTCGCCGTGTACCGGGATTACAGATTTAGGTTTAATCCAATTATACATATCTTTTAAATCTTCTCTATTTGGATGTCCTGATACATGTATAAATTCACTATCCTCAGAAATAACTTCTATACCTTCTTTAACTAACTGATTGTGCAATTTATATAATTTTTTTTCGTTACCAGGAATTATCTTTGATGAAAAAATAACTGCATCTCCCCTCTCTATAAATACGTCAGGATGAATATAATTAGCTATTCTAGTCATGGCACCCATAGGTTCTCCTTGACTGCCTGTACACAAGTAAACAATTTTTTCTCTTGATATATTTTTTACATCTCTAGAATCTAGGGGTGCAATTACATTATTTAAATACCCACATTGTCTTGCAGCTTTATAAATTCTATGCATTGATCTTCCAACTAAAGCAATTTGTCTTCCAGTCTTTTCTGCACAATAAAACGCTGTCTCCATTCTTGCTACATTCGAAGCGAAGGAAGTAATAATAATTCGCTTATCAAGTCTTTCCATTACTTTCAGCATATTTTTTCTTACATCTAATTCTGAGCCTGCCCTTCCAGCGCTAAACACATTTGTTGAGTCACAAATCATAGCGAGAACACCTTCATTGCCGATTTCTTTTAATCTATTTGAGTTTATATTTTCACCAATCAGTGGGTCAGGATCACATTTCCAATCACCTGTATGAAGTATATTTCCTACAGGAGTTTCTATTTTTAGACCGTTTGGCTCGAGAATTGAGTGAGTCAATGTTACAAACTCAATCTTAAATGGATCAAGATTTAATGTACTGTTTAATTGAACGATTTTTAAATATCCTGAAATATCTATTTTTTTCTCCTTAAATTTTTCATTAATTAGAACCGCTGTAAATGGTGTTGCAAAAATTTTACATTTTAGCTTTGGCCAAATATGCGCTATAGCCCCTATGTGATCTTCGTGTGCATGTGTCAGAACTATCCCGAGTAAATCATCTCTTTTATCAACTATGAAACCAGGGTCGGGGTATATCAAGTCTACGCCAGGTACAGTATCATCTGCAAACGTAACACCTATGTCAACAATTATCCATTTTTGGTTATCTGCTTTACCATAAGCAAAGAGGTTCATATTCATGCCGATCTCTCCAGATCCACCTAAAGGACAAAAAATTAATTCTTCTTTCATTTTTATTACTTAATTAAATCTGATACTTTCAATAAACCATTTATTGTTATATCTTTGTCTAGTTTAACTTTTCCATTTATTGAATTTTTAAATAGGTGAGACAAACCACCAGTTAAAACAATCATAAATTTTTTTCGAGTTTGTTTAATAATCAATTTAATTATATTGTCAATTAAACCGTTATAACCGAGATAAAAACCAGAATAAATTGCAGAAGGTGTGTTTTTTCCTATAACATTTTTAATTTTTTTTAAATTTACTTTAGGAATTAAGGAGGCTCTGCTAGTTA
>CACMJW010000029.1 GCA_902614125.1 uncultured Pelagibacteraceae bacterium
TTAATTTATCTTTATTGGCAGAAAATTACTATGATAACGACAATTTTGATATTTCGAGGGAAATATTAGAAAAATTCAGTTCAAAGGATGAAATTTATTTTTGGTACAAAATAAAAAGAATTGCTCAGATTATTTCTGAGGAGGAAAATGATGATAAATCTTTAAAATATATTGAGGATAATATTTCCGATTTAAAACAAAAATCACCAAAAATTCTTTTTGACTTAGCAAACATATATAAAAATTTTGAAAATTATAAAATAGCTATAGATTATTACACGCAAGTTTTAAATCAGATTGATAAAAATTCAAATATGTATGCGGATGTTTTATATAGAAGAGGTGGAACTTATGAGAGATTAAAAAATTATTCAAAAGCAGACAAAGATTTGTTGATGTCTTTAAATATTCGACCTGATCATGCCTACACTCTCAATTACCTTTCGTATAGTTGGCTTGAAAGAAATATTAAAATAGAACAAGCTATGAAAATGTTAATGAGAGCCTACGAGTTGAGAGAGAACGATCCATATATAACTGACTCTGTGGGATGGGGATATTATTTGATTGGCGATTTTATAAACGCAGAAAAATACTTAAGAAAAGCCGTTGAACTAATGCCAGATGACCCAATTGTTAATGATCACTATGGAGATGTTCTATGGCAACTAGATAGAAAATTACAAGCAAAGTATTTTTGGGAACACGTATTAGAACTTGAAGATACAGATGAAGAAATGAAAAAAGATATTGAGAATAAACTTATTGATGGTCCTCGCAAAATATAATCGATGAGATTTGACAAAATCCGATCCTACGCAAAAATAAATATTTCTCTAGGTGTATTAAAAAAATTAAAAACCAAACATCATAAAATTGAAAGTTTAGTGAGCTTAATTGATTTATATGATCAAATTTACATAAAAAAAATTAAAGGTAATGGCCACAAAATATTATTTGATGGAGAATTTTCTAATGGAATAAATAAAAAAAATACTGTTTCAAATCTTATTCAAATATTAGATCAAAAAAAACTTTTAAATAATGAAAAGTATTTAATTAAAATTAGAAAAAATATACCTCATAAATCAGGCTTAGGAGGTGGCTCAATGAATGCAGCAAGTATCTTAAAATATTTAATTAAAAAAAATAATATAAAAATTAAGCGAAATGATATTTTTAAAATCAGCTCAAAGATAGGTTCAGATACTATTTTAGGCTTAAACAAGAGTTCAATTATTTCAAAAGAATTGAGAATCAAATATGCTAAACTTAAATCGCCGCTTCATTTAATAATAATTAAACCAGATTTTGGTTGTTCTACAAAAGATATATATTCAAGGGTTAAAAATTTCTCCAGAGCTAAGTTAAAATTAAAAAATAACAAATTTTTGTCACTCAAATTCTTATCAAAACAAACAAATGATCTAGAAACTCTAGCATTTCAAAAATATCCAAAACTAAAAAATTTAAAATTATTTGTTGAAAAATTAGATAATATTTTATTTACCAGAATGTCTGGGTCAGGATCTTCAATTGTCTTATACTTAGCTACAAAAAACAATGCAAAAAAAGCTCAAAAAATATTAAAAAAAAAATATAAAAACTATTGGTGTATTTTATCTAAAACTATATAAAGCTTTTTTTTTGTGTTATACGAAAATAATTTTGGGGTGTAGCCAAGTGGTAAGGCAGCGGTTTTTGGTACCGCCATTCCTAGGTTCGAATCCTAGCACCCCAGCCAAATATGAACAATATATTTACTAAATTTTTCAATTTTAAAAAAAAATTAAATCAAAAAGAAATCTTATTTCAAAATATTAAAAATACATCAGATGTAAAATCTATTTTTAATGCAATTTCTAGTCATTATGAATGGAGCGATATAAGATATGTTGGTGGATGTGTAAGAAAAATTTTAAATAACGAAAATTACGATGACATAGATTTAGCGACAAATCTTAATCCTGATCAAGTAAAAGAATGTTTGACAATAAATAAAATCCAGTTTTTTGAAACTGGGATAAAACATGGAACGATAACTGCAAGAATAGGTAATCAAAATTTTGAGATAACCTCTTTAAGGAAGGATGTTAAAACAGATGGAAGACATGCTGAAGTAATTTTTACAAAAGACTGGAAGGAGGATTCAATTAGAAGAGACTTTACTATAAATTCAATATACGCCGATATTGACGGAAATATATTTGATCCAAATAATGGAGTAGAAGATCTGCAAAATGGAACAGTAAGATTTATTGGAAATTCTTATGAAAGAATTCAAGAGGATTATCTAAGAATCTTGAGATATATAAGATTTTTTCTTTTGTATAGTAAGAAAGATCACAACAGTGAAATCAAAAAGACAATAAAACAAAATATTAACGGTGTTGCCAATCTATCCAAGGAAAGATTATTAGATGAATTAAATAAAATATTTAAATCAAGGGCTTTATTTAAATTAGTTAAGGATAATTTTTCATATGAGATTATATCACTTATTTTTCCTCAATTGATTAATCTTAAAATATTAAAAAAATTAGAAAAAAAAAAAGAAGAAATACTAATAAATAAAAGTTTCGATTTTTT
>CACMJW010000030.1 GCA_902614125.1 uncultured Pelagibacteraceae bacterium
TAGATTAGCTGATGAAACAATAATACTATTCTCTAATTTAGAAATAGGTGATACTATTGATTCTAATATAATAAATAACACATTTAAAAGTCTTTTTCAGACAAATTATTTCAAAGATTTAAAAATAAGTTTTGACTCTGGTAAGTTAGAGATAAGCGTTATAGAAAACCCAATAATTCAAGAGATTGAAATTATTGGTGTTAAAAACAAATCTATAATAAGGGAATTAGAGAAAATTACTCGTAAAAGTGAGAAATATCCATTTATTGAAACAAAAATTCAAAATCAAAAAAATCAACTAAACAATATTGTTAGAATGAATGGTTTTTATTTTGCAGATATTAAAACACAAATTGTTGACAATAATAATAATTCCATAAATTTGATTTATACTTTTGATCTAGGTGAAAGAGCAAAAATAAATGAAATTAATTTTACTGGAAAAAAAATATTTAATAGTAGAAAATTAAGGAAAATAATTCTATCAGAAGAAACACGTCCCTGGAAATTCATAACTAAAAATAAATTTTTAAATCCTAGTAGAATTTCAGCTGATGTGAATTTGCTTAATCAATATTATAAAAATAAAGGTTATTACAATGTTAAAATAAAATCATCATACGCCATTGTTGAAAGTAGTAAAAATTTTAAATTGATTTTTTCTATTGATGCAGGAGAAAAATTTTTCTTTAATAATTTTTATTTAAATATTTCAGATGATTATTCAAATGAAAATTTCCAAAATTTACAAGAATCATTTAAAGATTTAAAAGGCTCAACATATTCAATTAAATCAATAAATAAGATAAAAAATAAAATTGACAAAATTGCTTTGCAAAAAAGAATTCGTTTTTATAAATGCAAAATTTGATGCTAAGATTATTGGTAAAAATAAAATTGATATAAGTTTCTCTTTAGATCAATTAGAAAAATCTTATGTTGATAAAATAAATATATTTGGCAATTTTATTACAGAAGAGAAAGTCATTAGGAATGCGTTAATCGTTGATGAGGGTGATCCTTACAATAAAATTTTATTCGATAAATCAATAAGCAATATTAAAACAAAAGGAATATTTAAAAGTGTGAAAAGTCAAATTTTGAATAAAGAAGATAAAAATAATAAAATTATAAATATCATTGTAGAGGAAAAACCAACTGGGGAAATTTTTGCTGGCGTTGGAACAGGTACAGGTGGTTCGTCATTGTCCGCTGGTTTAAAAGAAAAAAACTATTTAGGCAAAGGTATTACATTAGATACAAATTTTGCATTATCTGACGATGAAATAAGAGGAAAGTTTAGTGTCATAAATCCAAATTTCAAAAATACTGATAGATCTTTAAACACAACAATTGAAAGTACCACATCTGACTTTATGAGTTCAAGTGGATATAAAACTACAAGAACTGGTGTAAGTCTTGGAACTGGTTTTGAGCAGTATCAAGATCTTTTTGTAAATTTCGATCTATCAAATTATTATGAAAAACTAGTAACGTCGGATAAAGCAACAGATATCAAAAAAAAACAGGAAGGTGATTATTTTGAAAACTTATTTTTGTACTCTATTACCTTAAATAAATTAAATCAAAACTTTCAACCAACAGATGGCTTTTTCACTAAGTTTAGTCAGTCAATACCTATATATTCTGATGATAACGCTTTTGAAAACTCTTTATTAGCATCAAAATATTATTCAATAACTGACAACTTTCTACTTGCTAGCAAATTATTTATGAAGGCAGTTAATTCTTTAGACGGTGATGTACGTGTATCAAAAAGAATTTTTATACCATCTAGTAGACTAAGAGGTTTTGAAACAGGTAAAATTGGACCAAAAGATGGAACTCAGTATATTGGTGGAAATTATGGTGCAGCTGTTAATCTAACTTCATCATTTCCAAAATTTTTTAATGAATTTGAAAACATTGATCTAAATTTATTTATTGATGCAGCAAACTTATGGCACGTTGATTATGATAGTTCTTTAGATTCTGATAAAATAAGGTCTTCAACAGGTGTAGCTGTTGATTGGTTTACTGCTGTGGGGCCCTTATCTTTTTCATATGCAATACCAATAACTGATGCGAGTACAGATAAAACAGAATCTTTTAGGTTCCAAATAGGAACTTCTTTTTAATGAAATTTATTTTTATCATTATTTTAATAATTTTAAAATTTGAAGTTGCTTCTGCAAATGAAAAAATTGCTTTTATTGATCTAAATTTTATAATTAACAATTCTGTTGCTGGTAAATCAATAAATAATTTCATAAATAATTTAAAAAAAGAAAAAAACAATCATTTTAAAAAAATTGAAAGTGGAATTAAAAAAGATGAAAATGATCTTATATCGCAAAAAAATATTATTGAAAAAAATACATATAAT
>CACMJW010000031.1 GCA_902614125.1 uncultured Pelagibacteraceae bacterium
AAACAAACCAATAGAATTTTAAGGAAATTATGAACTCATCTATCGAAACAATATTATTATATACAATTTTTGCTGGCTTACTCTCTATAATCTATGGATTTGTAACTGGTTCAAATATATTAAAATCAAGCGCAGGTAATAGCAAAATGCAAGAAATTGCCTCTGCAATACAAATTGGTGCAAAGGCATATTTAAATAGACAATATAAAACCATAGCCATAGTTGGAGTTGTTGTTCTAGTCATAATTAGTTTTGCTTTTTCAATATTGGTTGGAATAGGTTATTTAATTGGTGCAGCCTTATCTGGAATAGCAGGATATGTTGGTATGTTGGTATCGGTACAAGCTAATGTAAGAACAGCAGAGGCTTCAAGAAAAGGTTTAGCAGAAGGTTTGTCTGTTGCGTTTAAGTCTGGTGCAATAACTGGAATGTTGGTCGCTGGTTTAGCTTTATTATCTATTGCAGTTTATTATTACATACTTCTAAAGTTTGGTGTTGATGAAAGAGAAATCGTAAACGCTTTAGTTGCTTTAGGATTTGGTGCTTCATTAATATCTATTTTTGCAAGATTAGGTGGTGGAATTTTTACCAAAGGTGCTGATGTAGGGGCTGATTTAGTAGGTAAAGTTGAAGCTGGTATTCCTGAAGATGATCCAAGAAATCCTGCAGTGATTGCTGACAACGTCGGTGATAATGTTGGTGATTGTGCTGGTATGGCGGCGGATTTATTTGAAACTTATGCTGTAACTATTGTAGCTACAATGGTTTTGTCATCTATTTTTTTTCAATCAGATATTAGTATGATGATATACCCTCTTACGATTGGTGGTGCATGTATAATTACCTCAATTATTGGAACTTTTTTTGTTAAGTTAGGAAATTCCAAAAATGTTATGAACGCTTTATACAAAGGTTTTATTGCGACTGCAATTTTATCATTAGTAATATTATACCCTGTTACAGATTATGTAATTGGTTTGGATGCTAGCTATAGCTTTGGCAACACTACATTTACAGGAATGAGCTTATATTATTGTGGAGTAGTTGGTTTAATTATAACTGGATTACTCATATGGATTACTGAATATTACACAGGTACAGATTATCGTCCTGTTAAAACAGTGGCTGCATCATCAACAACTGGTCATGGTACTAATGTTATTCAGGGGTTAGCTATTTCTATGGAAGCAACAGCTATACCAGCATTAATAATTGTTGCTGGAATACTGATTACAAATGCAATTGCTGGTTTATTTGGTATTGCTATTGCTGTAACAACAATGCTTGCATTAGCAGGAATGGTTGTAGCACTTGATGCATATGGTCCAGTAACAGATAACGCTGGTGGAATTGCCGAAATGTCTAATCTTCCAAAAAATGTTAGAAAAACAACTGATGCACTAGATGCGGTGGGTAATACAACAAAAGCCGTAACTAAAGGATATGCTATAGGATCTGCAGGCTTAGGTGCTTTAGTTTTATTTGCTGCATATACTGAGGATATTAAATATTTTTCAAAAGAAGCTGGTTCAAAACTAGAGGGAATAGTTGTTTCTTTTGATTTATCAAATCCATTTGTAGTTGTTGGTTTATTAATTGGTGGAATGCTTCCATATTTATTTGGTTCAATGGGGATGCAAGCAGTTGGTAGAGCTGGTGGCGCAGTTGTAGTGGAAGTTAGAAGACAATTTAAAAAAATTCCTGGAATAATGAAACGTAAAGCAAAACCAGATTACGGTAAACTTGTTGATTTATTAACTAAAGCTGCAATTAAAGAAATGATAATACCTTCATTATTACCAGTTTTATCTCCAATCGTTTTATACATTATAATTCTGCCAATTGGTGGTCAGGTCGCTGCTCTGTCTTCAGTTGGAGCAATGTTGCTTGGTGTAATTATAACCGGATTATTTGTTGCAGTCTCAATGACGGCGGGTGGTGGAGCCTGGGATAATGCAAAGAAATATATTGAAGATGGTAAATTTGGAGGAAAAGGTTCCGAGGCTCATAAAGCTGCAGTAACAGGTGATACTGTAGGTGATCCATACAAAGACACAGCTGGCCCTGCTGTAAACCCAATGATTAAAATCACAAATATTGTTGCTTTACTTCTTCTTGCGGTAATAGCTGGGGGACATTAATCTGTTTTTGATCTTTTTCTTGCGGGAGCATTAACTTTCTCCCGCATACTTGAAAATATATTATATATCATATTATCTTGTTCATATTCTTTAGTAGTAATTTTTTTAACATATTTTAGTTCGTTCATATCATTGAGATTAACCAATTTCTTATTTTCAACTAAACCTTTATTATTAAATTCAAT